>NZ_AMXG01000034.1:0-41194 GCF_000313235.1 Pseudomonas sp. PAMC 26793 | reverse complement strand
GGCGGCCCGCTTCGCGGTGCCGGAGTGAGGGAACGCCGAGCCACAGCGAGGCGCCGACAGGCGGGGCAGAGCGTTTTGGTTACTTTTGCGCTTTTCAAAAGTGACCCGCTGTAAGAGCGGAACCCTAAGCCGCCGTTACCTAAATAACGGATATACACACCACCTCAGAGCCAAAAGCGTCAGAGCTGAAACCGCTCCCGCTCATGCTCATACAACGGCCGCACCAGCGCGAATTCATGGTCAATCTCATCCACCAGTCGCCCCAAATCCGTAAAAGCGTGCTTCGCGGACGTATCCTCAAGCAACTGACAAAGCTCAGCCAACCGCACCGCCCCAAGGTTACCGCTGCTCCCCTTAAAGCTATGGGCAATCCGCCCAAGGGCCTTCGCGTCATCCCGGGCCCGGCGCAGCGCCTCTACCCGCTTCTGCGAATCATCGAGAAACGTGTCGAGCAGCTTCGGATACTCGCCCTCCATGACCTCCTGCAAGCCAGTCAGCACATCAGGGTCCAGATGAATCTCTGCCACTTGTTCGCTCCTTGATCAAGAATCGGCGGATTATGCCAGAGCCTTCCATGAAAACTCCACGCACACACACCGCCCTCCGTCAGACCAGCCTACATCGCTGCTCAACTGCCGCACCAGGCTCAACCCCCGGCCAGACAGACGGTCAACATCCAGCGGCCTGGCCAGCACCTTCTCCACATCAAAGCCCGATCCACTGTCCTCGATCCGCAAAGTCAGGCACCCACCCTCCCCGGTCGGCACCACCTCCAGATGCACCCGCACATAACCACTGTTCAACTGCGCCAGCCGCTCATTACGCTCACGGTAATACGCCGCAAACCCCTGGGCATCACGCTTGAGCCGCGAATCCAGGCCCAGCACCCCATGCTCCAGGGCATTGGAATACAACTCCGCCATCACGCTATACAACGCCCCGCTTTGCTCACGCAGGCCATGAACCTCCAACAGCAACTGCAACAAATACGGCAACGGGTTGTAGGACTTGAGCGTCTCGGCACGAAACTCAAAACTCACCGACCAATCCAGCGGCGACGACTGGCCGCTGTCGGAATACACCATCGACGGCGAACGCAACGCCTCCCCCGCCTGCAGGCTGATCTCCACCATGCTGACGTCATCACGCACTTCGCCGCGAAAAGCCGCCAGGGCCTGCTCGATCTCCTCGAATAACCGGTCCGGCTCGCGGTTGGCCGCAAACACCTGCTGCAAACGCTCGGCGCCAAACAACTGCTCCTGGGCATCCGCAGTATCCAGCACACCATCCGACAGCAAAAACACCCGGTCGCCCAGCGCCATCGGCCAGACTTCAGTGCGGTCATCAAACGCCTCGGCCGTCAGCACGCCCAATGGCAAATGCCGCGACACCAGCGGCGTGCGCTTGCCAGTGGCGAGGTCATGCACATAGCCCTCGGGCATGCCGCCGTTCCACACTTCCACCACCCGGCGCTGGGCGCTGAGGCACAGCAAGGTGGCGCAGCAGAACATGTCCACCGGCAGGATGCGCTTGAGCTTGGCGTTCATCTCCCGCAAGGTCTGCGCCAGGCCGTAGCCCTTGGCCGTCATGCCGTAGAACACTTCCGCCAGCGGCATCGCGCCGACCGCCGCCGGCAAACCATGACCGGTAAAGTCCCCCAGCAGCACATGCATATCGCCCGACGGCGTGTAGGCCGCCAGCAGCAGGTCACCGTTGAACAGCGCATAAGGCGATTGCACGTAGCGAATATTCGGCGCGGCGTTGATGCAGCCGGAATGCGCGACCTTGTCGAACACCGCCTTGGCCACCCGCTGCTCCTGCAGCAGGTAGTCGTGGTGCCGGGCGATCAGGTCGCGCTGCTGCAACACCGTGGCCTGCAGCCGGCGCAAGCGATCCATGGCGTTAATCTTCGCCGCCAGGATCACTTGGTTATAGGGCTTGGCCAGGAAGTCGTCGCCGCCGGCATCCAGGCATTGGGCCAGGGCTTCGCTCTCGCGCAGGGAGGTGAGGAAGATGATCGGCACCAGCGCCTCCCCCGCCCGTTGCTTGATCTGCCGCGCCGCCTCGAAGCCGTCCATGACCGGCATCAGTGCGTCCATCAGCACCAACTGCGGCCGCTCGCGGGTAAACACGTCGACGGCTTCCTGGCCGTTGCTGGCGGTCAGTACCTGGTGGCCCTGACGGCGCACGATGCTCGACAGCAACAAAAGGTCGGCGGCGCTGTCTTCGGCGATCAACACCGTCAGCGCCTCGAGGACCGGGGCCAGGACGCTCAACTGAGGTCGAACAGTTTGTCGAAGTTGGAGATGGCGAGGATCTTGCGCACGTCGGAGTTGCTGTTGACCACCTGCACTTCGGCATCGTCGCCGCCGGCATGGTCCCGCAGCAGCAGGAGCATGCCCAGGGCCGAGCTGTCCATGTAGGTGGTTTCCTTCAAGTCCACCACGTAGATCTCGGGCACCTTGTAGAACTTCTCGTAGGCATCACGAAAAGCCTGGTGACTACCGAAATCGAATCGACCCTTGACGGTGATCGTCGCTTTCTTCCCATCCAGGGACACTTCTGATTCGACTGACATTCGACTGCTTCCTTGTCATTGGCAATGTGCAACAAGGTTTAGCAGGTGATGGGCAAGTGGGCAAATCCATGTAGGACGGGTGGCGTGCTCAATAGGGGTTTTGGCGGGGCAGACGCTGGGACAGTTCATCGAGCAACTTCTGTTCGCGCTTGTCTTCCAGTGCGCGGGCTTCGTCGATGTAGCGTTGCACCAGCTTGCGCAGGCCTTCGACCCGGGCGTATGCCTGTTGCCAGCTGTCGCGGGCCTTGTCGACATTGGCCTGGTGCCAGGCCAGGCTCTGGCGCTGCTGGCCGACGGCGGTTTCCAACTGGTTGAGAAAGCCCTGGTAGCCCATCAGCCATTGGCCGGAGACGCCTTTGCTGCCGCGCTCGATCCACTGCTGCTGGTACTCACCGCGAAAGCGTTCCAGGTCCCCCAGCTTGCTTTCCGCCAGGCGAACCTGGCCCTGGAAGTAACCCAGGCGCTGGACGGCGGTCTTTTCAGCTTTTTCGGCCATGTCCACCACCGGGGCAAGGCGTGCGGCGCGGGTATTGGCCATGGTTTATCCGCCGGGTGCCGGAGCGAAGATACTGCCCAGGTGCGCCTCGCTTTCACCCATGCTGATCTTGTCGTTGAGGCCTTGGCGCAGGTAGGTCACCAGTTGCGGTTGCAGGGCAATCGCCAGGTCGGTCTCGCGATCACCGCCGGCCACATAGGCGCCCACGCTGATCAGGTCGCGGCTCTGTTGATAGCGCGACCACAGTTGCTTGAACTGCTGCGCGCGCATCATGTGCTCAGGCGTGACCACCGACGGCATCACCCGGCTGATGGAGGCTTCGATGTCGATGGCCGGGTAGTGCCCTTCCTCGGCCAGGCGCCGGGACAGCACGATGTGCCCGTCGAGCACGCCCCGTGCCGAGTCGGCAATCGGGTCCTGTTGGTCATCGCCCTCGGACAGCACGGTGTAGAACGCGGTGATCGACCCCCCACCGGCTTCAGCGTTACCCGCGCGCTCCACCAGCTTGGGCAGCTTGGCGAACACCGACGGCGGATAGCCCTTGGTGGCCGGCGGCTCGCCGATGGCCAGGGCAATTTCCCGCTGGGCCTGGGCGAAACGGGTCAGGGAGTCCATCAGCAACAGGACGTTCTTGCCCTTGTCGCGAAAATACTCGGCGATGCGTGTGCAGTACATCGCGGCACGCAGGCGCATCAGCGGCGCGTCATCCGCCGGTGAGGCGACCACCACTGAACGCTTGAGGCCTTCTTCGCCGAGGCTGTGCTCGATGAATTCCTTCACCTCGCGGCCCCGCTCGCCGATCAGCCCCACCACAATGATGTCGGCCTCGGTGAAGCGGGTCATCATGCCCAGGAGCACCGACTTACCCACGCCGGTACCGGCGAACAGGCCCAGGCGCTGGCCGCGGCCCACTGTCAATAAACCGTTGATGCTGCGAATGCCCACGTCCAGCGGCACGCTGATGGGGTTGCGCTTGAGGGGGTTGATGGTCGGGCCGTCCATCGGCACCCAGTCCTCCGCCTTCATCCCGCCCTTGCCGTCGAGGGCACGGCCGGCGCCGTCCAGCACCCGGCCGAGCATGCTCATGCCCATGGGCAGGCGACCGGTATCCGCCAGCGGCACCACGCGGGCGCCGGGGGCGATACCTGCAACACTGCCCACGGGCATCAGGAATACTTTGCTGCCGGAAAAGCCCATCACTTCGGCTTCGACCTGCACCGGGTGGTAGCTGTCGTCGTTGATCACCATGCAGCGGCTGCCCATGGCGGCGCGCAGGCCTTCCGCTTCCAGGGTCAGGCCGACCATGCGCAACAGGCGGCCCTCCAGGATTGGCTGGCCCGGCAACTCAGTGACTTCGGCATAGCCACCCAGGCGCTTGGCGAAGCTGGTGCGGTCAAGGCGCATCAGGGGTGTCCAGCTCGACGCTCAAGTCCGGCTCTGCCGGGTGCAGCGCCTGCTCGTGCAACTGGTCAAACAGCTTGGCCATGATCTGGCTGATGCGTGTCTCCACCGTGGCGTCGATACGGCTGTGTTCGGTCTCGACCCGGCAACCACCGGGCAGCAGCGCGGCGTCTTCGACGATGCGCCAGGTTTCTTCATGGCGCTCGCGCAGGGCTTTGACCTGTTCGAAATCCTGGGGATTGATGTACAGCCGCACATTGCCGACGCCCAGGGGCAGCAGCTTGAGGGCTTCGCGCATCACGCTTTCGATTTGCGTGGAATCCAGGGCCAATTCGCGCTGAATCACCTGGCGGGTGATGTGCTCCACCAGCCCGACCATGGCTTTTTCGATCTGCGAATCCTGCTCGGCGATAGGCTCGAACAGGCTGCCCATCAGGGTTTCCAGGCTGGAGAGCTTGACGCTCAGCGCCGCCTCGGCTTCCTGGCGAACCTTGAGGGTGGTGCTGCGAAAACCGTCTTTCTCGCCGGTGGAAAACCCTTCGTTGTAGGCTTCCTGACGAATGCTTTCGAGCTCTTCCAGGGTCAGCGGCTGGACTTCTTCCAGCGGCACTTCTTCCATCTCGGCCGGGGTTTCTTCTACCGGCTCGGGTTCAGGCTCCGGGCGATGCGGGTCGAAACTGGGCAACGACCAGACGTCGAACCCTCCGACGTCCCGTGCGCGAATCAGATCGCTGGGCGTCTCATCTTTGTTCGACATGCGCGGCGCCTTAAATCATTTCTTCGCCGCCCTTCCCACCGAGAACGATTTCTCCGGCTTCGGCCATACGGCGGGCAATGGTGAGGATTTCCTTCTGCGCAGTTTCCACGTCGCTGACGCGCACCGGGCCCTTGGCCTCGAGGTCGTCGCGCAACAGTTCGGAAGCCCGCTTGGACATGTTCTTGAAGATCTTTTCCTTGACGCCTTCGTCCGAGCCCTTGAGGGCCAGTACCAGCACGTCGGAGGAGACTTCACGCAGCAACGCCTGAATGCCACGGTCGTCGACATCGGAGAGGTTGTTGAATACGAACATGAGGTCTTCGATCTGCACCGACAGGGTATCGTCGATCTCGCGGATCGAGTCCATCAACTGGCCTTCCACCGAGCTGTCGAGGAAGTTCATGATGTCGGCCGCACGCTTGATGCCGCCCAACGTGGTACGCGAAGCGTTGGAATTGCCCGAGAACTGCTTCTCGAGAATGGTGTTCAATTCTTTCAGGGCCGCTGGCTGCACGGTGTTCAACGACGAGACGCGCAGGATGATGTCCAGGCGCACCTTGTGGTCGAAATGGCCAAGCACTTCGCCGGCCTGGTCGGGGTCGAGATACGCCACCACGATCGCCTGGATCTGCGGGTGTTCGTAGCGGATCACGTCGGCCACGGCCCGCGGTTCCATCCACTTCAGGCTGTCGAGGCCACTGGTATTGCCACCCAGCAGGATGCGGTCGATCAGGCCGTTGGCCTTGTCTTCGCCCAGGGCCGAGGTGAGCATCTTGCGAATGTAGCTGTCGGAGCCGACGCCCAGGCTGGTCTGGTCGCCGACGATCTCGACGAACTCGCTCATCACCTGCTCGACTTGCTCGCGGTGCACATTGCGCATTTGCGCCATGGCCACGCCGACACGCTGAACCTCTTTGGGGCCCATGTGGCGCAGCACTTGGGCGGCGTCGGTTTCTCCAAGGGACAGCAACAGCACGGCGGCTTTGTCGACCCGGGAGAGTTTGGCTACTGCAGCTCGGCTATCACTCATCTGCGTTAATCCACTCTTTCACGACCTGGGCCACACGACCCGGGTCTTCGGCCACCAGGCTCTTGATTGCGTTCAACTGAGCGTCATAACCCTCGCTCGGGCTCGGCAACAGAATGCTTTGCGGGCCACCGAGGCTCACGCGGTCGTTGGCCAGTTCGCCATCGAGGCCGCCCATGCCACCCAACTCGACGTCGCCACCGGCCAGGGCCAGTTGTTTTTTGCCGTGACCGGTGATGTTGTTAAGCACCGGACGCAGCACGCCGAACACCAGCACCAGGATGAACAGCACACCCAGCACTTGCTTGACGATGTCCCAGAACCACGGCTGAGTATAGAACGCGGCCTCGGCAATCACCTCGCCCCGCTCGGCGGAAAACGGCATGTTGATCACGCTGACGCTGTCGCCCCGGCTGGCATCAAAGCCCACTGCGTCCTGCACCAGGCGAGTGAAGCGCGCCAATTCGTCAGCGCTCCACGGTGCACGGGTAACGGCGCCGTCCGCGGCGTTGACCTTGACCTGGTCATCCACCACCACCGACACCGACAGGCGATTGATCCGGCCCTGCTGCTGTTTGGTATGGCTGATGGAACGGTCAAGCTCGAAGTTCTTGGTGGATTGTTGACGCTTGTCGGCCGGGTACGGCGCGAGCATCGGCTGGCCGGTGGCCGGGTCCATGATTTGCTGACCGTTGGCGTCCAGCAGCGGCTGGCCTGGCTGCACCGCACCTGCGGTAGCGGCAGCGCCACCGGTGGTTTGCGGCGCCGTGGCCGGGGTTGGCGGCTGGTTGCTCAAGGCACCGGGCACGCCTTGTGGGCCATTGCTGGCGGTGCGTTGTTCGGTGGTCGATTGCTCGCTGCGCAAGGCAGGCTGGTCCGGATTGAACTGCTCGGAGGTCGATTCAACCGCGCTGAAATCCACGTCAGCCGACACTTCAGCCTTGTAGCGATCGTTGCCCAACACCGGTTGCAGGATGTTGTGCACGCGCTGGGTCAGCATGCTTTCCATGCGGCGGCTGTAGTCGAACTGCTTGCCGGCCATGGTCAGCGAGGAGTTTTCCGCCATGTCGGACAGCAGGTTGCCCTTCTGGTCGACCACGGTGATTTGCGACTTGCTCAACTCGGGAACGCTGGTGGCCACCAGGTTGATGATCGCCAACACCTGGCCTGGCTCCAGGGAGCGGCCGGCAAACAGCTCGACCAGTACCGAGGCGCTGGGCTTGCGCTCGTCGCGTACAAACACCGAGCTTTTCGGAATCGCCAGGTGCACGCGGGCACCCTTGACGTTGTTCAATGCAGAAATAGTCCGCGCCAGCTCGCCTTCCAGGCCACGACGGTAGCGGGTGGCTTCCATGAACTGGCTGGTGCCCAGGCCTTGGTCCTTGTCGAGGATTTCAAAGCCGATATTGGCGTCGGAAGGAGTGACGCCGGCTGCCGCCAGCTTCATCCGCGCACGCGCCACATCATCGGCCTTGACCAACAGGGCGCCGGAATTCGGTTCGACGGTGTAGCCGATGTCGGCTGCCGCCAGGGTTTCCATGATCTGCTTGGAATCCATGCCCGCGAGGCTGCCATACAGCGGGCGGTAATCCGGTTGCTGGGACCACAGCACCACGGCAAAACCAATCGCCACACTGGCAGCCAGGCCGACCATCAGGCCCACCTGACGCAGCATGGTCATCTCGGAGAGGTTTTCCAGGAACGACAGGCCAAACAGCGGCGGCTTGCCGTCTGCCTTGGCGGGTGCGTTATCCACGACTGCTTCTGCCATGACTCAAATCGTCCTTAAACCGGCATCTGCATGATGTCTTGATAGGCTTGAACCAGCTTGTTGCGCACCTGGGTCAAGGCCTGGAATGAAACGCTGGCTTTTTGCGAGGCGACCATCACGTCGGTGAGGTCCACGCCGCTTTTGCCGATCTCGAAGGCGGTGGCCAACTGATTGGAGGCCTGCTGGGTATCGCTGACTTTGTTGATGGCCTGGCCGAGCATGTCGGCAAAGCTGCTCTGGCCCAATTCCGGCACGGCTTGCGCAGCGGATTTCGGTTGGGCCATGGCATCCATTTGCATGGACCGCATATCCAACATCAACCGATTGAACTCAACACCTTGGCTCATGACCTTCTCTCTCCGACGACCCGCAATTTTTTGACACTACACAGCGATTACAGGGGTGGTAGCAACAAGGGTGCCAGCTCCGTGGCATTCTGTAAGAAAAGGCGACTGGCCCTGTCGGCTTTGAGAATTTTCAGGTGGCGTAGAGGTAGGCTTCCACGTCCATCCCGGCATCGCGCATCTGTGCCAGCTTGTAGCGCAAGGTGCGCGGGCTGATACCCAGGCGCTCGGCGGCCTCTTTGCGGCGGCCGCGCTCGGAGCGCAAGGTGTCGATGATCATCTGGAATTCGCGGCGGCGCAGGTCGTCGCCCAAGGCACCGGCCGACTCGGCAGGCGCGGCTTCAATCTGTGGCGCGGCCGCCAGGCTTGGCAACGGCGCTGCGCCCGTGCCTATGGCCAGGCAGAAGTCTTGAGGCTGGATCAAGCCGCCCTGCTGCAGAATCAAAGCGCGCTGGATCGCATTGTCCAGTTCCCGCACGTTGCCGGGCCAGGGGTAGCTGATCAGGCAGGCCTGAGCGTCGGGCGACAGGCGCGCCTGGGCATGCTTCATTTTATTGACGTGCTTGCTCAGCAGGCGTTCGGCCAGCGGGATGATGTCTGCCGGGCGCTCGCGCAACGGGCGCCAGGCCAACGGGAACACCGAAAGACGGTAGAACAGGTCCTCACGGAAGCGCCCCGCCGCCACTTCGCCCGCCAGGTCGCGGTTGGTGGTGGCAACCACACGGATGTCCAGCTGGATCGGCTTGCGTGCCCCTACCCGCTCCACTTCGCGCTCCTGCAATACCCGCAGCAATTTGGCTTGCAGGCCCAGGGGCATTTCGGAGATCTCGTCCAGCAGGATGGTACCGCCGTCGGCCTGTTCGAACTTGCCGGCCTGGGCGGCGATGGCGCCGGTAAACGAGCCTTTCTCATGGCCGAACAGGGTGGCTTCGAGCATGTTGTCGGGGATGGCCGCGCAGTTGATTGCAATGAACGGCTGGCTGGAGCGATGGGATTGCTGGTGGATGTAGCGCGCCAACACCTCCTTGCCGGTGCCGGATTCGCCGGAGATCAATACGGTGGAGTCGCTGCGGGCGACCCGGGCCGCCAGTTCCAGCAGTTGCGCACTGGCCGGTTCGAAGGCAATCGGGCCTTCGCCGTCGGCGGCACCCAGAGTGCCGAGGGCATGGCGGGCGACCAGTTCGATCAAGGCTTTGGGTTCGAAAGGTTTGACCAGGTAATCTGCGGCGCCCTGGCGCATGGCGTCGACGGCACGCTCCACGGCACCGTGGGCGGTCATCAACAGCACCGGCAATTGCGGCTGGCGCGCACGCAACAGGCCGAGCAATTGATGACCGTCCATGCCCGGCATGTTCACGTCGCTGACCACCAGGCTGAAGGACTCCTGCTCCACGGCCTCCAAGGCTTCTTCGGCAGAACCGACCGCCCGGTAGTCATGGCCCGCCAGCAACAGCGTGTCAGCCAATGCTTCACGCAGGGCGCGATCGTCTTCAACCAATAAAACCTTGATAGCCATGACCTTTTACTCCGCGCTGACGGCGCATGAAAACAGCGGCAGCGTGATCAACGCGCACGTGCCGCGACCCAACCGGGAATGCAGCTGCAATTCTCCCTGATGGGCACGGGCGACCGCCTTGACCACGGTCAGGCCCAGGCCGGTACCGTTGGTTTTGGTGGTGAAAAAAGGTTCGCCGAGGCGCTGCAGCACCACCGGGTCAATCCCGCTGCCGCTGTCGCTGATGCTCAGGCGCAGGGTGTCGCCACGGTTATACAGGTGAACCTTGAGCCGCGCCCCGGGGCCACTGGCCTGGGTCGCGTTTTCGATCAGGTTGAGCAGCGCGCCCACCAGGGTGTCGCGGTTGCACAGCAACTCGCCGTGATGGCTGTCGCACTGCCAACGGACTGACGCTTCCTGGATATGGGTGGCGGCGGCGGCTTGCAGGGACTGCATCAAGGCGGCCGGGGTGACGCGATCGGTCAGCGGCAATTCGCCGCGAGCAAACACCAGCATGTCGCGCACCTGATGCTCCAGCTCGTGCAGGCGCTCCTTGAGCCGCCCGGCAAAACGCTGGTGAGTGGCCGCCGGCAACTGCTCATCAGTCAAATGACTGGCGTAAATCAGCGCAGCGGACAACGGGGTACGAATCTGATGCGCCAGGGAAGCGACCATCCGCCCCAGGGATGACAGGCGCTCGTGGCGTGCCAACTGGTCTTGCAGGTGACGGGTTTCAGTCAGGTCGTTGAGCAACACCAACTGGCCGGGCTCGGCATCCAGGGAACGGGTGGCGATGGACAGGCGGCGTCCGTCCTTGAGGGAGATTTCATGGCCGTCGTCTTCCCGCGGCGCAAAGCAGCGGGTGATGACCTCGCGCCACAGCTCGCCTTCCAGCGGCAGGCCGAGCATGTCGCAGGCGGCCGGGTTGGCTTCGCGTACGCGACCCTGGTCGTCGATGACGATCACGCCACCGGGCAACAGGTCGAGGAGGTTTTGCAGACGGTTGGCCAGGCGCTCTTTCTCGGCCAGCTCTTCCATGCGCTGGGCGCTGACCACGGCCAACTCGCCTTTAAGCTCGGAAACCCGTGCTTCCAACAGGCTGTAGGAGTCAGTCAATTGGCTCGACATCTGGTTGAACAGGGAAAACGCCTGTTCAAGCCCGAGACGGCTGATCTGCTCTACGGAGGGGGCAGGCCCCTGAGTGTCAGGGACCGAAGATAGTTGGGCGGCGTGGGGCATCATGCTCTCTCGCTTGGCTGACCGTCAGTTAAACGGAACGTTGCGAGTGCTGTAGCAATACCCGTGCCGAAAAAAAACCGCTGATTAATCAGCGGCTTGAAAAACAGGCGTCAATCATCCGCCTGTTCATCACCTTCTTTGCGGCTCATGCCGTACTTGCGCATCTTCTCCACCAGGGTGGTGCGGCGAATGCGCAGGCGTTCGGCGGCACGGGCGACGATGCCGTTGGCGTCGTCGAGGGCCTGTTGGATCAGGCCTTGTTCAAGACTGCCGAGGTAGTCCTTCAAGTCCAGGCCTTCCGGCGGCAGCATGGCGGTGGAACCGAGGTCCGGCGTATGGCCGTTGATGGCCACGCGCTCTTCCAGGTCGCTGCGCAGGCTGTCTACCAGCTGCTCGTCCTCATCGTCGACGTAGCGGAATTTCTTCGGCAGCTCGACCACGCCGATCACCCCGTACGGGTGCATGATCGCCATGCGCTCCACCAGGTTGGCCAGCTCGCGGACGTTGCCAGGCCAGCCGTGACGGCACAGGGACATGATCGCCGCCGAGTTGAAACGGATCGAACCGCGCTTTTCGTGTTCCATGCGCGAGATCAGTTCGTTCATCAGCAGCGGGATGTCTTCGACACGCTCGCGCAGGGGCGCCATTTCGATCGGGAATACGTTGAGGCGGTAGTACAGGTCTTCGCGGAAGCTGCCGACCTCGATCATGCTTTCGAGGTTTTTGTGGGTGGCGGCAATGATGCGCACGTCGACGCTTTGGGTCTTGTTGCTGCCCACGCGCTCGAAGGTGCGCTCCTGCAGGACCCGCAGCAGCTTGACCTGCATCGGCAGCGGCATGTCGCCGATTTCGTCGAGGAACAGGGTGCCGCCGTTGGCCAGCTCAAAACGCCCGGCACGGCTGGTGATCGCCCCGGTAAAGGCGCCCTTCTCGTGGCCGAACAGTTCGCTTTCCAGCAGCTCTGCCGGGATCGCCCCGCAGTTGACCGGCACGAACGGCCCGTCGCGGCGCTTGGAGTGGTAATGCAAGTTGCGCGCGACCACTTCCTTGCCGGTGCCGGACTCGCCGAGGATCAGCACGCTGGCGTCGGTGTCGGCGACTTGCTGCATCATCTGGCGCACGTGCTGGATCGCACGGCTGGTGCCGACGAGGCTGCGGAACAGGTTGGGTTCGCGGTGACGGCCGCGCTCGCGGGCCTGGTCGTACATCTCGCGGTAGACCTGGGCACGGTGCAGGGAGTCGAGCAATTTGCTGTAGCTGGGTGGCATTTCGAGGGTGGAAAGGACGCGACGGCGCTGGTCTTCCGGAAGGTCCACAGAAGAAATATCGCCCATCAGCAACACCGGAAGGAACTCATCCCAGGTTGACAGTGTCTTTAACAAGCCTGCAACGGCGCCAGGAGCATTTACCGTCCCGATCAGCACACAAATGACTTCACGGCTCGACGACAAAGAGCTGACCGCCTGCTGCCAGTCGTGGCTGCCGCAGGGTAGATTTTCTTCCCCAAGAAAATTCAGGATCACCGCCAGATCGCGGCGCCGAACGCTATCGTCATCGATCAGCAGGATTTTGGTTTCACGCCACATGCAATAGCAACTTCCCTAGTAAAACTCTAATGCCCTCGAGTTGGGGCAATCTAGATAGCTGTAGGCATTTTCTGCGCTACAGCTTTCTGACGTCTGAAAATAGCACTAGTTAAGTCAAAAATATGTGCACGGTCAAATTAATGACGCGCCTTGTTCGGATTAACTGAGCCTTCAGCCGAACAGATGGTAAACCTTTGACGCACTTTCCGCTCGGTTGATCTGCGACATCTCCTCGAAAATCGCCTGACGCTCCCCGGTTGTCACCTCAAGCAGCTGCTGATACACCTCCAGCAAACTCTCCAGTTTTTCCCGCAGGGCATCTTCGTCCACCGGCGCATTGCTCAGCGCCTCGTCAATCACTGCACGACACCCCAGGTCCAGTTCGCCGATGGCGTCCCAGTTACGTGCAGCCAATGCATCCATCAAGGCTTCGCGGGTCTCGTCAATCCGTTGCAGGGCGTGGCTCATAACGTCTTCCTCAGGCCAGCAGGCCTACAGTGTTGCAATACCGTCCCAGCCTTCCTTGAGGGTAATCATCAAGCCGGCTACTTCGTCGATCATGGCCACATCGCTCTTGGTATTGGCTTCGAGCAAGCGCGTGGTCATGTAGGCGTACAGGTTATCCAATTGCTGCAAGGCGGCCGGATCATCGGTTTTTTCCGGGTTGAGGCCGTCGCGCAGACCAATCAGGATATCGATCGCCTTGCCCAGCAACAGGCCCTTTTGCGCGATGTCACCACGAGCCATGGCGCCCTTGGCTTGGGCCATGCGGTCCAGCGCGCCTTCCATCAACATCTGAACCAGGCGATGGGGGCTGGCCTCGGAGACCTGGGCATGGGAATTGACCTTCTGGTATTGGCGAAGGGCTCGCATGGGATTCATGTTTCTACCTCGTGACAGGCAACAACTAAAAAGAAAGGGCTCTGACTATTATGTCGACGGTGTCGCAAAAAACTTTAAACCGGCGGTCTGCTGAAGGTCCCGCCCAGTGAAGCTATTCACTTCACCGGACGGCTTCACTGAGGATCAACTGTCCGAGGAGGTCTTGTTCAGCGCGTTGAGCGTGGTCATGACACTGGAGCGTTGACTGGTGAGCTGAGCCACCAGGTTGTTCATGGTCGTGTACTTGGCGGTCAGGCTTGTCTTCAGGGCAGCCATGCGCGCGGTCAGGGTGTCCTGCTGGTTTTGCAGGTCCTTGAGGTTTGCCGACAGTGTCGAAGAACGCGCAGCAAGAACACCGGTATTGGTCACCGCATAGCTGTCGGTCGCAGATTTCATACGCGCCAACAGGCCATTGTCACCGTTGAAAATGCCGCCGATGTCGGTGGGATTGGTCAAGATAGCTGCACTGAACAGCTTGTCGTCGATGCTCAGCTTGCCGGTTGTCTGGTCAGTGTTAACACCAAACTGGGCCAGGGACTTCAACGTGCCCGTACCGGCCAGTGCGTTCAACTGAGCACGCACGGCCGTCTGCAGACCGCGCATGGTGGAATCCCCCGTCAGGGCCGCAGCCGTGGTGGAACCATCCGCGTTGGTGGTGACGGCGGTCTCGGTGTTGATCGCGGTCATCAGGGCGTTATAGGTGTCGACAAAACCTTTTACCGAGCTCTTAAGCGTGTCGGTACTGCGCGTCACGGTAATGGTCGAGGCTATCCGGTTGGCGTCTCCTGATTGCCCGGTGGGCAGAGGCGACAAAGCCGTCAACTTGATACTCACGCCACTGATCGCGTCGGACAGGGTATTGCTCTTGGATTCCTGAGCGGTACCGTCAATGGTGTATTTCGCATTCTGTGGCGGCTTGTCTACCACTGAAGATCCGGTGTCCAGCCCGGAGTTGCCACCCAGCGTAATGTCCGTACCGGCGCCGGTATTGGTCGAGGTCAAGACCAGACGGGAACCGGTGGAGTCAGTCAGGATGTTGGCACTCAGGCCGGCGCTGCTGTATTGCGCGTTGATCGAATCACGCACTTGCTGCAACGTCGCGCCCGGCGGAACACTGACACCATAGCTCTGGCCCGACTGGGAAATTTCCAGGGTCGTGGCGGTGCTACCGGTATTGACGACCGTCTTCGCCCCCCCTGCATACGTCTGGGTGGCAATCTTCGAGGCTGTCGCCAACTGGGTGACAACCAGCGCATAACTCCCCGCAGACGCACCGGCGCCCAGGGTGACGGTAGAAACGTTGGCATCCGAGGTGGTCGCCGTCAGGCCGCCGATACTGGCGTCCTTGGTCATGTTGTCCATGGCGCCGCGGAAGGCATCCAGCGCCGCTTGAATCTTGCCGATCGAGGACAGTTGGGCGGTCGACGTTTGCGTCTGCTTGTTGATCTGAGACTGCTTGGGCGCTTGTTCAGCGTTCACCAAGGCCGTAACGATCGACTCGGTATTAATCCCCGTAACCGGGCCGCTTACCGTGATATCACCCATGACTCTTCTCCTGATCGGGGCTGGCGCTTTCTTGACGGACGACGCCTCAAGCAGCTACAGCAACAAAATTCATGCCAGCTCAGACTTTAGCGTCAAACAACACGTTGCTGGCGTCGTGAAGGCTTTGTGCGAGTTTCAATGCGGTTTCCGACGGGATCTGACGAATGACCTCGCCACTGTCGGTCGCGATGACCTTGACCACCACCTGATGGGTGGAGTCATCAATGGAAAAATCCAGGTTGCGCTGGGCAGCCTGGACGAATTTGCGAATATCGTTGACGGCCTTTTCCAGGTCGTCCGGTTTCGTTTCCTGCTTGGGTTTTACTGCTGCGACGGTCGCATCAACCTTGGGGGTCTGCGAGTCGGCAGTCACAGGGGCGGGTGCACTCTGTGGCGCTGGGGCAGCAGGATAAGACAGGTTCAACTTGACGCTCATGTCCATGTCCACTCTCCTCATCACGCAAAAGACAAAAGGGCACGTAAACGCGCCCTTCCGTCAGTCAGCTACCGATGGCTATTACTGAAGCAGCTTCAGTACAGCGGATGGCAGTTGGTTGGCCTGAGACAGGATCGCAGTGGAAGCCTGTTGCAGGGTTTGTTGCTTGGTCAACTGAGCAGTTTCAGCAGCGTAGTCAACGTCCTGGATCTGACCGCGAGCGGCGCTGGAGTTGTCGGAGATGCTCTGCAGGTTGGCAACGGTGTTGTCGAAACGGTTTTGTACAGCACCGAGGCCGGCACGCTGGGAGTCGATGTCCGAGATCGCCTGGGTGATCACGTCGATCGAGTTCTGTGCGTTGGCAGCAGTGGTGATGTCAGTGTTGTTGACGGTGGTTTTGATGGAGTTGGCAGCAGTACCAGTCGCTGCGAACAGACCCGTCACACCGGCGCCGCTCAGGGAGTAGCTGCTGGAGGAGTTCAGGGAAACTGCGCCGGTTGCGATGATAGCGGTGTTAGCCAGGGCAACGGCGGTGCCGGCAGTACCGGTACCATCCAGGGTGGCGACCTTGACGCCTGCGATAGCACCGGCGTCGCCAGCGTTGAAGGTCAGGTTCTCACCGGTATCGGACTTGACCGACAGCGCTTGAGTGGTCGAATCGTAGTTAACGGTGATGCCCAGCTTGGCAGCGTTGGACTTCAGTTGGTCAGCCAGGTCAGAAGTTTTGACCACGCCAGTGAACTGAACCGCAGCACCGCTACCGACTTGCAAGGTGAAGTTGGCGCTGGCAGGGGTTGCAGCAGCGATGGCAGCGGAGTCAACGGTGAACTGGGCAACAGTGCTGGCAGTAGCAGCCAGGCCGCCTACAGCGCCGTTCATTTGCGCAGCGATCTGCCCGGCCGAAGCACCGGCAGCGATGGTCAGGCTCTTGGACTGGCCGCCACCGGTAACGGTGAGTGCGCCGCCGGCAACGCCTGTTGCGCTTGGAGCAACGCCTTGGGATTTCAGCTGCTGCGAACCAATGTTGTTGGCTGCAACGTTACCGATGCTCATGTCGATGGTCTGGTTGGCGTTGGCGCCGACCTGGAACGAAGTGGTACCGAAAGAACCGTCCAGCAGGTTCTTGCCACCGAAAGTAGTGGTGGTAGCGATACGGGTCAATTCAGCAGTCAGTGCTGCGTATTGAGCCTGGTTCGACTTACGGTCGTCAGCGCTTGGCGAGCCGTTGGCGGATTGCAGAGCCAGGGTACGCATGCTTTGCAGGATGTTGGTGGACTGCTGCATGGCGCCTTCAGCGGTCTGAGCAATCGAGCTGCCGTCGTTGGCATTCTTGATTGCAACGCCCAGGCCGTTGATCTGGCTGGTCAGACGGTTGGAGATTTGCAGGCCGGCCGCATCGTCTTTGGCGCTGTTGATACGCAGGCCGGAGGACAGACGCTGCATGGAAGTTTGCAGGGCGCCGGAAGCCTTGTTCAGGTTGTTCTGAACGTTCAACGAAGCAAGGTTAGTGTTTACTGTTAAAGCCATGACGAAATCCTCGTGGGTTGTTTACTGCGGCTTCCGGCCCTGGCAACCGCCGGGTGTGGCCTAGAGAACCTTCGTAATAGTTATCGTCGTGAAAGCAGGTTGCTTGAGGACTTTTTTGATTTTTTTTACTGGCGCCGTGCCACCCCTTGTAATTCAAGCATTTACGACGGCCCAAACCCCCGCAGTTGCTGGCTTTTTGGCGCCAAATAAAAAACGCCCATGATCTTTCGATCATGGGCGTTTTTGTGTGCAGCGCCTTTAAGGCATCAAGGACGATGCAAAATCGCCGAGCCCCAGGACAGGCCCACGCCAAAACCACTGATGGCGACGCGCTTCCAGGTGGAGTCGAGCATGTGCTTTTCCAGCAGCAGCGGAATGCTCGAGGACACGGTGTTGCCGGTCTCGACCATGTCCTTGATGAACTTGTCCACCGGTGCATCTTCGAAACGCCGGGCCACGGCGTCGACAATCGCCGCACTGCCCTGGTGAATGCAGAACGCGTCAATCTCGTCAGCCTTGAGGTCCGACTCGTTGAGCAGCTCGTGCAAATGGGCCGGCACCTTGAGCAAGGCAAAGTTGAACACCTGGCGGCCGTTCATGAAGAACACGCCATCGCTGACCTTCAAGTGCGGCGCACCGGAACCGTCAGTGCCGAACTTGGCCTTGCCCAACTGCCAGGGCGCGTCTTCGCCCATCCAGGTGGCCGTCGCGGCATCACCGAACAGCATGGTGGTGTTGCGGTCTTCCGGGTCGACAATCTTCGAGTACGGGTCGGCGGTCACCAGCAGGCCATTTTTCAGGCCCGTGGCCTCCATGAAGCCCTTCATTGCATAAATGCCGTAGACATAGCCCGAGCAGCCCAGGGAAATATCAAAGGCCGCCACGTGAGTCGGCAGGCCCAGTTTGTCCTGGACGATGGCGGCGGTGTGAGGCAAGCCCTCTTCGTCGCCGTTCTGGGTGACGACGATCAGCGCATCGATGGATTCGCGCTTCAAATCCGGGTTGTTGGCAAACAAGGCGTTGACCGCCTCGACGCACAGATCGGAGGTTTCCTGTGCAGCATCCTTGCGCGGCAGGAACGCCGAACCGATCTTGCCAATGATGAATTCTTCATCCTTGGCGAATTTGGCACCCTGGGCGTAGTTATCGATCCCGTCTACCGGCACGTAACTGGCGATGCTTTTTATGCCAATCATTGTGGCTTCCCAATACTAAATAGCTGGAGAACACCCCGCGAGACACGTCGCCGGGTGCTGACAATAATGGGGATAACCCCGCAAAAAACTCGCCGAAAACCGCCTTTACACCTTGGCGGCAGGCCCTCGCAGAGACCTGGCGACGACCTATCCTTTTCACACGATACAGTGAAGATGCGCTTTATGACTCACAGGTCACTCAATTTTCTGCGCTTTGTGCGAAACACGGGGACATACAAGCGCCAAAAACCACAACGGCCCACCCCGTTTCCAGGGTGAGCCGCAGGTTTGCAGCCGCTCGAATCACATCTTGCTGAACAGGCTCAACTGGGAGATTTTCACGAACGCCAGTTGCGAGGCCTGCAGCATGGTCTGCTGCAAGGTCAGGTCAATGGCGGCCTGGCCCATATCAACGTTGGCCAGGGACGACATGGTGGAGGTGTTGGCCAGGCCCAGGCTGGTGTTTTCCGTGCTCTGGATATCCATCGCATTCTGGCGCGCACCGATGGAGCCGCGTACCTGATCGATCTGCGCCGAAGCATTGCCCAGGTTGCCAATGCTCGTGGCGACCACGTCCTTGAGGTTATTCAAGGCAACCTGATTGCCGTCTGCCGGAGTTTCCAGGGCCTTGCGCAATTGGCCCAGGGTGTCCAGGGCATTCATGTTCTTGTTGCTGGTGGCGCCGACCGAGAACTGGTCGCCGGCGCCTGGCGTGCCACTCACACCAAAGGTCAGGCCGGCCGTGGTGATCGACGTGGCGCCGGCAGCCATGGTGCCGGTGGCAATGGCCTTGCTATTGGCGGAATACGGCTGGGCGAACACCTGGTAATCGGTGCCACTGGTGAACTTGATCACCGCACCCGAGTTGGGAAAGGTGCTGGTATAAGCCGCCGAATCCGTGACCGTGCCACCCGTCAGTTGCGCAGTGGACGGATTGCTTGCCGTACGGGAAATACTGAAGCTGTCGGGCTTGGTTGCCAGGGAGAACTCCTTGCCCGCCACCAGCGCATCGGATGCCGGGCCCGACGCAACGTCTTTGCCCAGGTTCAGCCGGATGTCGAACGTGACACCCCGCAGGCTGACGCTGGAGGAGCCTTCCTTGGTGGAGTCAAACGTACCGTTACCGGTGATCTCCGAGGTGACGTCGTTGCCGTCCTTGTCGGTCACGCTGTATTGGGTGCTGCTGGCGAAGGTCAGCTTGTACGGCTGGCCATCGGAAAAGCTGTTGGCAAACTTCGTGCTCGACGTGACCAGGCCCGCCGAGATCCCCACCGTGCCGTCGTTCACGGCAGGCGGCAGCAACGTGGCCTGGGTGCGACCGGTATTGGACGAGCTTTCCAGCAGCGCCTTGCCGGTATCACCCATGGAGATCGAAAGGTTGTTCGAAATCTGAAGGCTCAGGGGCGTCTCGTCACCCTGGTAGGTGTAGGTACCGTCATTGTTGCGGGTGTACGGCGGTGTATCGGTCTTGGCACCGGAGAACATGTAGTTGCCGCTGGAGTCCTTGGAGTTGAGCAAGCCCAGCACCTGGTCCTCAAGCGCTCCTACCTGGGCGGCAATCGCCTTGCGATCGTCATCGCTCTTGGCGATGTTACCGGCCTGCTGCGCCAGGCCCTGGGCGGTTTGCAGTGCGTTATTGATGCTTTGCAGCACGCTCTCTTCGTTGGTCAGGGAGTTTTGCAGGGTGGTGATGTTGGTGTTGTATTGCCCCAACATGTCTTTCTGCTGCTGCAGCATCAGCAATTGGGCAGCGGCCACCGGGTCATCGGAGGCGGTTTGCACCCGGACGCCGGAACTCGCCTGGTCCTGGGCCTTCACCACACCGGAATAGTTGTCCTGGTATTTGGCGGAGCTGGTGTCGAAATACTGCTGTGTAGAAATACGCATCGTCCCAGACTCCCTTAAAGTGCGTTGATCAGTGTGCTGAAGGTTTCCTGCGCCGCCTTGATGATCTGCGACGACGCGGTGTAGTACTGCTGGAACTTGATCATGTCGCCCGCCTCTTCATCCAGGTTGACCTGGGACACCGAGTTGGCGGCCGCCTTGTTCGCCGTCAGCAGCGCACCGGTCGCGGTGCTGTCGGTATTGGCCTGGGCGGCCTTGGAACCGACTTGGGACACCAGGCGACTGTTGGCACTGACCAGGCTCACGCCCCCGTTGCCGTCCGTCACACCGACAGTTGCCGTGGTTTGCAGCGCCAGCAGCGACTGGGCGTTGCGGCCGTCGGAGGTGGCGCCACTGTTGAAGGAGAAGGTGGTGCTGTCGTTATTGGCCGGCGAGCCGCCAACGGTGGTGTCAAAACTGAAACTCTTGCCGGCGATCAAGGCACCGGTGGCGTCGCGCATCGGCACATTGATGGTGATCTTGTTGCCCTGGCCCGGAATGATGCTGCCGGTGCCGATCGGGTTACCCTGGGCGTCGCTGACCGTATACGGCTGGGTGCCGTCCGCGGCCTTATCGCCGAACACCATTTTCACCGGCATCGAGTTTTCGATCCCGGTGCGCAATTGGGCGGTATCGGCACCGCCATGAATATCCAGCGGCACCGTCAACTGCGGCGGCGTGAACGTGCCGGTGCCGCTGTTCTTGCCGGCAACACCCGCCAATGGGCCGGCGAACGCGAGTTTATTCGGGTCGGTGAGGTCGACCCCGATCCCGCTGGCGCCATTGCTGGTGGGGCTGACCTTGAAGCTGTCACCCGCCGCCATCGGCCCTTTGCCATCCAGCGCCAGGGTGAAACCGTCAATCACCGGCGGCGGCGTAGTCGTGGTATCGAACGACCCCATGGCCTTGCCATCGGAACGCACCACGTTGTACTGGTTGCCGCTGCTAAACGTGACCTTGTAGTCGTAGGTGGTCAGCTTGCTGCTGTCGGCAATCGACACATTCAGGTTGCCGGAGCCAGCGCTGTTACCCGCGACCCCTTGGCTACGCTGGGAGATGGCGGCCGCACTGTTGATATCCGAGAACAGCGAAGAGCCGAAATCACCGTTCAGGTCCAGGCCCTGGCCCAACTGATTGTTGACGGTATCGGCGGTGACGATGCCCAGTCGGCCCAAGTCATTGATAGCCGGCATCAGCACATCACTGCGATAACGCATCAGGCCGCCAATGCTGCCACCGCTGACCACCGAACCGATGTCCATGGAAGTGCTGCCCATGTTGATCTGAATGGTGTACTGGCTGCTGTCGTTCTTGCTCGGCACTGCGGAAAGGGTATTGGCAACATCGCCGTCTACCAGCGACTGGCCGGTGCCGGTGGTGATGTTGACCTGGCCGTCCTTTTCAGTGGCCGTGACACCGATCAGCTCATTGAGGGAGCGCACCGCTTCGTTGCGCGCATCCAGCAGGTTGGCGGGCGCGTTGCTCGTCGAGCCCTGGACCTGGGAAATCTGCTTGTTCAGGGATGCAATGGAGGAGGTCAGCTTGTTGACCTGATCACTCATGGTGCTCAACTGGCCGTTGATGCTTTCTTTCTGTTGGGTCAACTGCGAGGAAATCGCGTTGAACCGATTGCTCAGGGTCTGGGCACTGGTCACCAGCAATTGCCGGGCGGACACATCACTGGGCGTGGCCGCAGAAGCCTGCGCCGCCGCGAAAAAGGCGCTGAGCACGGCCGACATGCCGGTGCTCTTGTCCGACAGGGTCTTGTCGATTGCACTGGCCTGGCCCAGGTAGGCATTGGCGTCGCTATTGAGGGCGGTGCTGTTCTGGTAAGCGGTGTTCAGGAAGTCGTTGTACACCCGGCGCACATCCGCCAGGGTCGTACCGGTGCCGATGAACACACCGCCGAACGCATTCGACGCACTGGCGTTCTGGGTGGTCTGCTGACGCGAGTATCCCGGGGTGTTGACGTTGGCGATGTTGTTACTTAAGACCGACAACGATCCTTGGGCGGCATTGAGCCCCGACATCCCGATATTGAGCAAACTCATGATTCAGACCTTATAAATGAGTGGAAGCGCCCGCGGCAGCGTAGTTCTGGTAGCTGTTCATCGTTTTTGCGATCTGCGAAATCTTGCTGGCGTAATCCGGGTCGGTTGCATAACCGGCTTTTTGCAACTCGCGCACAAACTGCTCCGGGTTGTCGGCTGATTTCACAACTTCTTTATAGCGATCATTGCTTTGCAGCAACGTCACCAAGTCATGGAAGCTGTCCTGGTAGGAGTCGTAGGAACGGAACTGCGCCGTCTCCTTTACCATCGCACCATTGCGAAACTCGCTGGTGATCGCCCGGGCCTGTTCGCCCTGCCAACTCTGGCCGGCCTTGATGCCGAACAGGTTGTGGCTGCTGGTGCCGTCTTCGGCACGCATCACCGATTTACCCCAGCCGGTTTCCAAAGCGGCCTGTGCCACCAGGTAGCGTGGGTCGATGCCAATCCGTGCGGCGGCCTGCTTGGCCATCGGCAACATGGTGGCGACAAATTCGTCCTGCGAGCTGAAGGCTTTTTTCGCCGGTGCCAGCGGCGGCTGGGCCACGGCGCGACCGTAAACCTGCATTTGCCCGCGAGGGGGCAGTGCAGCCAGGCTGCGGGCAGAACTGTTGACCACACCATCATCGGCGGCGCTGTTACGCAGCGGCGCGGCCTTGGCGGCAGTGGTAGCCTCGGCGCCCGGCACGATGCCGGCCAGCAGGCGATCCGTCAGCTTGCTCGGCAACGAGATGCGCCGCTGGTTCATCAGCGCCATGTCGTTGGCGTGGGAGTTAGTGCCTTCAGGCACCGCTACGCGGTACGCCCACAATGGCCGCTGACCATTGCTGCGACCCAGCGGGCCATCGGCCTGGGTACCGGCGGCAATTTCGGTCGGCACATCCACCTTCTTCGCCGGTGCGGCCGGGCCTTGCAAGGTGGCCGCCTGGGCGTCCACCGGCTTGTTCTTCTGCATCTGGCGCATCAGCACGTCTGCCAGGCCAATACCACCGCCCTCACGAGACAGGGAGACCGCCAACTGCTGGTCGTACATTTCCTGGTACTGCTTGGCCGCCGGTGTATTCAGCGGGTTGTCCTTGCCCAGGGCTTCGGTGGCCGAGCGCATGGACTTGAGCATCTCGCCGAGAAACAGCGACTCGAACTCCTGCGCGACCTTGCGCATGTTGCCGTCGCTGTTCTTGTCGCCGACCTTCAACTGGTTCAGCCGGTTGAGGTCGGAATAAGAACCCGAGTCCGCCGTGCTGCTCAGGCCGCTTTTGCGCATGTCCATGGCCATGGCGTCAGATCACAATCAGGTCGGCTTGCAAGGCGCCGGCCTGTTTCAATGCTTCGAGGATCGCCATCAAGTCGCCGGGCGCTGCGCCCACCTGATTCACCGCGCGGACAATCTCATCCAGGGTGGTACCGGGGCCGAATTTGAACATCGGCTTGGCTTCTTGCTGGGCATTCACCCGCGAACGGGGCACCACGGCGGTCTGGCCGTTGGACAACGGGCCAGGCTGGCTGACAATCGGGTCTTCGGTGATGGTCACGGTCAGGCTGCCGTGGGTTACGGCCGCCGGCGAAACCTTGACGTTCTGGCCGATCACGATGGTGCCGGTCCGCGAATTGATGATGACTTTCGCCACCGCCTGGCCCGGGTCAACCTCAAGGTTTTCCAGCAGAGACAGGTAGTCCACGCGCTGGCTTGGGTCCAATGGTGCGGTGACACGCACCGAGCCGCCGTCGATGGCCTGGGCCACGCCCGGGCCGAGCAGCTCATTGATCTTGTCGACCACGCGCTTGGCGGTGGTGAAGTCGGAGCGGTTGAGGTTCAGGGTCAGGCTGTTGCCCTGGTTGAAGCCGCTGGGCACCGTGCGTTCCACCGAGGCACCACCGGGAATCCGGCCGGCCGACGGCACGTTGACGGTGATCTTCGAACCGTCACGGCCTTCGGCATCAAAGCCGCCCACCACCAGGTTGCCCTGGGCAATGGCGTAGACGTTGCCGTCGATACCTTTGAGCGGGGTCATCAACAAGGTGCCGCCCCGCAGGCTTTTCGAGTTACCCATGGACGAAACGGTGATATCGACCACCTGCCCCGGCTTGGCAAACGGCGGCAAGTCAGCGCTGATGGACACCGCCGCGACGTTCTTCAACTGCACATTGCCCGAACCAGCCGGCACCTTGATGCCGAACTGCGAGAGCATGTTGTTGAAGGTCTGCAGGGTGAACGGGGTCTGGGTGGTCTGGTCACCGGTGCCGTTAAGCCCCACCACCAGGCCGTAGCCGATCAACTGGTTGGACCGGACGCCGGAAATGCTCGCGATGTCTTTCAAGCGCTCAGCCTGGGCGCCTGCGCTCAGGGCCAGGAGCAACATCGTAGCCATCAGCTGTTTGAAGTTCAAAGTGATCACCTAGAAAGGGAACAGCGGGCTAAGGAAGAAACGGTCAAACCAGCCCGGCTGACTGGCGTCAGCAAACGAACCCGTACCCGAGTAGGTGATGCGTGCATCGGCAATCCGTGTCGACGACACGGTGTTGTCGGTGGAGATATCGTCGGCGCGAACCATGCCCGCAATGCGCACCAGTTCGTCACCGGTGTTGAGGGTCATCCACTTCTCGCCGCGTACGGCAATGATGCCGTTGGGCAGCACGTCGGCCACGGTCACGGTGATCGAACCGGTCAGGCTGTTGCCCTGCCCCGCCGCACTTTTGCCGTTGGTGGCGCGGTCGCCGCTGTAGCCGGCGTCCAGGCTCAGGTCACCGCTGCCCAGCGGGTTGTTGGTGTTCGGTACACCGCCAAACAACGAGGTCAGACCGATGCTGGTCTTGCTGGTCTTGCCGATCTGCGAGTTGGCGTTCTTGCTCGCCTGGGTCTTCTCGTTCAGCGTGATGGTGATGATGTCACCCACCCGGAAGGCCTTGCGGTCGCTGTACAGGTTCTGTTCGAAACCGGCCTGGTAGATCGAGCCATTGTTGGCGGCCGCCGGCAGCGGCGTGCGCGGCAACACCGGCGCATAGTACGGATCATTGGGCTTTGGCGTCGGCGCGACACAGCCCGCCAGCGCAGCAATCCCACTCAATGCCAGAACAGAAACATAGCGATTCATGACACATACCTCACGGTGTTGCAGGTGCCTTCAAGGGCGCCCCATAGACTTGATTACAGATTCTGCGTTACGAACGAAAGCATCTGGTCGGCGGTGGAAATCACCTTGGAGTTCATCTCGTAGGCGCGCTGAGTGGTGATCATGTTGACCATCTCTTCAACGGTGCTGACGTTGGACGTTTCCAGAGTGCTTTGCAGGGTGGTACCAAAACCGTTGAGGCCAGGGGTGCCGATTTGCGGCGCGCCGCTGGACGCGGTTTCCAGGAACAGGTTGTTACCAATCGCCTGCAGGCCGGCCGGGTTGATGAAGTCGGCGGTTTGCAGGTTACCGATCACCTGGGAGGCCGGGTTGCCGGCCACAGTGATCGACACGGTGCCGTCGTTGCCGACGGTGAAGGTCTGGGCGTTGTTTGGCACCACAATCGCCGGCTCCAGTGCGAAACCGTTGGCGGTCACGACCTGGCCATTGGCGTCCAGGTGGAACGTGCCGTCGCGGGTGTAGGTGGTGGTGCCGTCCGGCTGCAGGATCTGGAAGAACCCCTTGCCGTTGACCGCCAGGTCCAGCGGCTGACCGGTTTGCTGCAAGTTACCGGCGCTGAAATTCTTCTGGGTGCCAACGATGGCCACACCAGTACCCAGTTGCAGGCCCGACGGCAGTTCGCTGTCCTGGGTCGACTGGGCGCCAGGCTGCTTCTTGATCTGATAGAGCAAGTCCTGGAACTCGGCGCGATCACGTTTGAAACCCGTGGTCGACACGTTGGCCAAGTTGTTGGAAATGGTGGTCAGGTTGGTGTCCTGGGCGGACAAACCGGTTTTGGCAACGTATAGAGCCGGAAGCATGTTCTTCTCCTTCGTGCGCCTGTTTTATGGCGCCGCGCTACAAAAATTAGTGTGTGGCTGCTATCAGCTCATCGCCAGGACGCGGGTCATGGCCTGGTCGTCTTCTTTGGCGCTGTTCATCATCTTGATGTGCAATTCGAACTGCTTGGACAGAGCCAGTACCGCCGTCATTTCTTCAACGGCGTTCACGTTGCTCGCCTGCAGGAAGCCCGACGTCAGCTTGACGGTGGCATCGGCCTGGGCCGGTTTGCCATCCTTGGTGTGGATGGTGCCGTCGAGGCCCTTGGTCATGTTCTTGAGGTCGGGCTGCACCAGCTTGATCCGGTCCACTTCAGCCATCACTCGAGGGCCTTCGCCCATGGCGCGGATGCTGATAGTGCCGTCCTGGCCGACTTCGATCTGCTGCTGGGGCGGCACGGCAATCGGGCCACCGTTGCCCATGATCGGCATCCCGTTGCCGGCCCGCAGCACGCCCAGCGCATCGACGTTCATGCTCGCGCTGCGCACATAGGACTCGCCGCCATCCGGGTTTTGCACGGCCATCCAGCCGTCACCGCTGACGGCGACGTCGAGGTCACGGCCGGTTTCAATCATCGCGCCAGGGGAAAAGTCCGTGCCTGGGCGCTCAGTCAAGGCAAAGGCCCGCGCCGGAAAGCTGTCACCGAACACCGGCATCGAGCGCGCCTGTTCCAGGTCACGTTGAAAACCATTGGTGGAAACGTTCGCCAAGTTGTTGGCGTGGGCCTTCTGCGCCAGTGCATTCTGGCTGGCGCCGGTCATTGCCACGTAAAGGTACTTATCCACGCTCTTTCCTCTTTCTGACGGACGCTTGCCGCCCACCGCTGTACTGATGAGGCTTAAGCAATTTGCGAACCAACTTTTGCAAATACGCAAAAGTCCAAGCGGGGCGGGGGTTTTCCGGCAGGGAGCAGCTTAAGGCATTAGGGAGAGAGTCGAAAAAACGGCGGACTTATGCCGCTATCGGCAAGTGCAGGTATCAAGACCGACAGAGAACAAATGTGGGAGCGGGCTTGCTCGCGAATGCGGTGTGACAGTCACCCTATGTGCCGACTGACCTACCGCATTCGCAAGCAAGCCCTCTCCCACAGGTTTAACCGCGTTCGGCTTTGACGACTTCGTAGTCGCGCAACTTGTTGGCAATGGTGGTGTGAGATACGCCCAGCCGCTTGCCCAACAGTCGACTGCTGGGATGCTCGGCATACAACTGCTCCAGCACCGCCTTCTCGAAGCGCCCGACTATCTCCTCCAACCCGCCTTCCAGGGAAAAATCCCCCAGCGGCTGGCGCACGCCATAGTCCGGCAGGCGAATGTGCTCAGCCTTGACCGTGCCGCCCTCACACAGCGAAACCGCCTGGAACAGCACGTTCTCCAACTGCCGCACATTTCCCGGCCAGTGGTAATGGCTGAGGCGATCCATCGCCGGCGGCGCCAGCTTGGGCAGCGGGCAGCCGATTTGCCGGCTGGCCTGATCCAGGAAGTGCTCCACCAGCGGTGGCAACCCATCCAGGCACTCGCGCAGCGGCGGGATATGCAGCGAGAGCACATTGAGACGATGGTAAAGGTCCTGGCGAAATTCGCCCCGAGCGCACAGTTCGGAAAGGTCCACCTGCGTCGCGCAGATCACCCGCACGTCCAGGTACACCTCTTCATCACTGCCTACACGGCGAAAGCAGCCGTCCTGCAGAAAGCGCAGCAACTTCACCTGCAGCCGCGCACTCATTTCCCCGACTCCGTCGAGAAACAACGTGCCGCCCGCCGTCAGCTCCAGCAGCCCCAACTTGCCCTCCGCCCTCGCCCCTTCAAAAGCACCGGGGCCATACCCGAACAACTCGGTCTCGGCCATGGACTCCGGCAAACCGGCGCAGTTGAGCGCCATCAACGGCGACTGCCCACGGGGGCTGGCCAGGTGGCAGGCGCGGGCCAGCAACTCTTTGCCGGTGCCGGTTTCGCCTTCTATTAATAGAGGCGCATCCAACGGTGCCATGCGCCGGGCTTCGCGCACCACGGCGGCCATGACTTTGGAGCTTTGGAAAATGCTGTCGAAGCCGCGCAGCTCTTGCTTGCGCACATTGTAGATACGCTCACCCACGCGGTCGGCACGGTGCAGGGTCAGCACCGCACCGGCCATGGCTTCGCTGTCGTCATGTTCAGAGGATTGCAGCGGGGCGATATCGGCCAGGAACACATCGCCCTTGACCTTGACCCGCAAGCCATTGATCCGCGATTTGCTGGCCCGTACCAGTTCCGGCAAATCGAAATCTTCGGCGTAGCGCGACAACGGAATGCCCGGCACCTCATCCACCCGCACCCCGAGCAACTGCGCCGCCGCACGGTTGGCAGCAACGATGGAGCCGCCCATGTCGATGGACAGCACTGGAAACTCCAGCGCCCCCAGCAGCGCGTTGAGTTCCATGTGCCGACGTTCGCTGGGCATCAGCCCTACCCGCTTGACGCCAAACACCCCCGCGATCGCTTCGAACTGCGGGCGCAATGCCTGGAATTGCAGGTTCACCAGATTCGGGCAGAACAGGTAAATGGCGTTGCCGTGTTCGCCGCCGACCTCGCCCTTGGCGACGTTCACGCCGTACTCCACCAGCAGGTTGAGGATGTCCCGCAGGATGCCGATGCGGTTCTGGCAATGCACTTTGATACGCATGAGAAGGCCCGAAGAGGTGGAGGCGCTGCGTCTTTTTGCCGCTGGGCGCAGATAGTCGTCAAGATTATGTGACAGTCGCGAGGCGATTCACACCCAAAACGCGCCACATACACAACGAGCCACCTCAACCGTAACGAAAACTTTACGAAATCCAGTAACTTTTCCTACAAACCCATGACACGGGAGGATGGCTTCCTGGCCCAGGCGGCGTATCAATAGGCTCATCGCAGGACATAACAAGAACGAATGCCTAGCAGGAGAGCAGTATGAAGCAGACGCAGTACGTGGCCCGCGAGCCCGACGCGAACGGTTTTATCGACTACCCGCCCGAAGAACATGCGGTGTGGAACACCCTGATCACGCGCCAACTGAAAGTGATCGAGGGCCGCGCCTGCCAGGAATACCTGGACGGCATCGACAAGCTCGGCCTGCCCCATGACCGCATTCCGCAACTGGCGGAGGTCAACAAAGTGTTGGCCGAGACTACCGGCTGGCAAGTCGCCCGGGTGCCGGCGCTGATCCCCTTCCAGACCTTTTTTGAATTGCTCGCCAACAAGCAGTTTCCGGTGGCGACGTTTATTCGTACCCGTGAAGAGCTGGATTACCTGCAGGAACCGGACATCTTTCACGAGATCTTCGGCCACTGCCCACTGCTGACCAACCCCTGGTTCGCGGAATTCACCCACACCTACGGCAAGCTCGGCCTGGCCGCCACCAAGGAACAGCGCGTGTACCTGGCGCGCCTGTACTGGATGACCATCGAGTTCGGCCTGGTGGACACGCCTGAAGGCCGGCGCATCTACGGCGGCGGCATCCTGTCTTCGCCCAAGGAGACCGTGTACTGCCTCTCGGACGAACCCGAGCACCAAGCCTTCGACCCGCTGGAAGCGATGCGCACGCCGTATCGCATCGACATCCTGCAACCCGTGTACTTCGCCCTGCCCAACCTCAAGCGCCTGTTCGAAGTGGCGCAGGAAGACATCATGGGCATGGTTGAACGCGGGATGCAGCTGGGTCTGCACGCACCGAAGTTTCCGCCCAAGCCCAAAGCGGCTTGAGCTGTGGCTTTTAGGGCCAGGTGAGTCTGTTCCCTGGCCCCGCGTTGCTTTAGGGTGACGCCACTGACGACCGTTTTCCAAACACTCGATTTCAGGAATACCCACATGACCACGTTGAACCAAGCCCACTGCGAAGCCTGCCGCGCCGACGCCCCGCAAGTCAGCGACGAAGAATTGCCGGTGCTGATCAAGCAGATCCCCGACTGGAACATCGAAGTACGCGACGGCGTGATGCAGCTGGAAAAGGTCTTCCTGTTCAAGAATTTCAAATTTGCCCTGGCCTTCACCAACGCCGTGGGTGTGATCTCCGAAGCTGAAGGCCATCACCCGGGCCTGCTCACCGAATGGGGCAAGGTCACCGTGACCTGGTGGAGCCACTCCATCAAGGGCCTGCACCGCAACGACTTCATCATGGCTGCGCGCACCGACGAAGTGGCCAAGGATGCCGAGGGCCGCAAGTAATGCATTTTGACGCGATTGGCCGGGTGCCCGGGGACCCGATCCTCGGGCTGATGGAGTTGTATGCCCAGGACCCCAACCCGAACAAGTTCGACCTCGGCGTGGGCGTGTACAAGGACGACCAGGGCCTGACGCCGATCCCGTATTCAGTGAAACTGGCCGAGCAGCGCCTGGTGGAGCAACAAACCACCAAGACCTACATCGGCGGCCATGGCAATGCCGCGTTCGGCACGCTGATCAGTGAGTTGGTGCTGGGCGCTGGTTCGCCGCTGCTGAGTGAACGCCGCGCCGGCGCCACCCAGACGCCTGGCGGCACCGGCGCGTTGCGCCTGAGCGCCGACTTTATCGCCCACAGCCTGCCTGGCCGTGGCGTATGGCTGAGCAACCCGACCTGGCCGATTCACGAAACCATCTTCGCCAAGGCCGGACTCAAGGTCAGCCATTACCCGTATGTGGGCAGCGACAATCGCCTGGATGTAGCGGCGATGCTGGCCACTCTGTCCACGGTGCCCAAGGGCGATGTGGTGCTGCTGCACGCCTGCTGTCACAACCCCACCGGCTTCGACCTGTCCCAGGATGACTGGCGCCAGGTGCTGAAGATTGTCAAAGAGCGCGAGCTGCTGCCGCTGATCGACTTTGCGTATCAAGGTTTTGGCGATGGCCTGGATCAGGATGCATGGGCGGTGCGGCTGTTTGCGGCTGAGCTGCCTGAAGTGCTGATCACCAGCTCCTGCTCGAAGAACTTTGGCCTGTACAGCGACCGTGTAGGCGCGCTGCTTGTGTGCGCGACGAATGCCGAGAAGCTGACGGATGTGCGCAGCCAGTTGGCGTTTATTGCGCGTAATTTGTGGTCGACGCCGCCGGATCACGGGGCTGCAGTGGTGGCGACGATTCTCGGTGATGCCGGGCTGAAAAAGCAGTGGGCCGAGGAAGTTGAAGCCATGCGCGCGCGGATTGCACAGTTGCGTTCCGGGCTGGTGGAGGCGCTGGCGCCCCATGGGTTGTCGGAGCGGTTTGCGCATATCGCGGCGCAACGCGGGATGTTTTCCTATACCGGCTTGAGTGCGGAACAGGTGAAGCAACTGCGTGAGCAGCACAGCGTGTATATGGTCAGTTCCGGGCGTGCGAACGTGGCGGGGATTGATGCGACGCGGTTGACGCTTCTCGCGGAAGCCATCGCGGATGTGTGTCATATCTAACTGAACAAACCGGATCCAAATGTGGGAGCGGGCTTGCTCGCGAATGCGGTGGGTCAGTCGAGTTATCGGGTGACTGACACTCCGCCTTCGCGAGCAAGCCCGCTCCCACATTTAGACCGAGTGAGTCTGTGGGTTTGAGGCTTAGCCCGCGACCATTTCGGCCTTGAGCTGCGCCTCTTTCGCCTGGGCATCCGCCAACCGATACAACTCGATATGCCCATCCCAGTGCTCGATCAACGCCGTGCACGACTCCACCCAATCCCCGCAATTGAGGTAATCCACCTCGCCCACCTTGCGAATCTCCGCATGGTGGATATGCCCGCACACCACGCCGTGCAATTCGCGCTTGGTCACTTCATGGGCAATCGCTTCTTCAAAATCACTGATAAAGCTGACCGCCGTCTTGACCTTGTGCTTGAGGTACGCCGACAACGACCAGTAGCCGTAGCCATAACGCGCCCGCCAGTGGTTCAGCCAGCGGTTGAGCGTGAGGGTGAATTCGTAGGCCGAATCGCCAAGGAACGCCAGCCAGCGGTGATACCGGGTGATCACATCGAACTGGTCGCCATGGATCACCAGCAGATGCCGGCCATCGGCAGTCACGTGCACCGCCTCATCCACCAACTGGATATTGCCGAGGATCAGTTTCGAATAACGCCGCAGAAACTCATCGTGGTTGCCGGTGACGTAGATCACCTCGGTGCCGCGTTTGCTCATGGTCAGCAATCGGCGGATCACGTTGGTGTGGGCCTGGGGCCAATACATGCCGCTGCGCAGCTTCCAGCCGTCGATGATATCGCCCACCAGGTAGACCTTGTCGGCGTGGTAGCCCTTGAGAAAATGCGAGAGGTGTTCGGCCTGGCAATCCCGGGTGCCCAAATGCACGTCGGAAATCCACAGGGTACGCACGCGTTGCTTACGGCTGGGCTTGGCGAGTTCGGCGCTGGTCATGGGCATGCCTCACGGTGTTTTCGCGAGCTTGCGCCCATGGGGTTAATAGCCCATGACAGTGTTGCGTCAGTCTGATGACAGCGCCCAAGGCCGGTGAAGCGATGTAAACTGCGGGCCTGCCCAGGAGACTGCGATGAGACCCAACCTCACGCTACGCCACTACGTCGAAGAGCCTATCGCCCACAGCCATGACCACGCGCAGCTGGTGTTTGGCCTGTCCGGGCATCTGGACTTCGAGGTGGATGGCCGGGCTAGCCAGGTGCAACACAGCAGCGTGATGGTGCTGCCCTACGCCGCTCATCACGCGTGTATCAGCCGTGATGGCAGCCGCTGCCTGGTGCTGGACGTGCCCGATGAGCACTGGTTGGCACAGTCCCTGGGGGAGCATGCCGACGCCAGCCGGCGCTTGCTCGACCAGTCCGCCCACCTGACCCTCGACAATCGCCAAAGCCAACTGGTGCAGTGGCTGGCGAGCAGCCCGGTGGACGACCCGCTGATCGCCCAGCAAGGCGCCGTATTACTGCTGGCCAGCCTCAATCTCGTACAGCCGCCGACGGGCAAGCGCCTTCCGTATGCCGCGTTCGATGCGCATATCCAGAAGCACGCCGCGCACCCATTGCAAGTGGCAGACCTGGCGAAGATCGCCGACCTGTCCGTCGCCCGCCTGCATGCACGGTTTATCGCGGAATGCGGACAGACGCCGATGGACTACCTGCGCACCCGACGCTTGCAGATGGCGCGCGACCTGTTGCGCAACAGCCAATTGCCCATCGGCGAGATTGCCGCGCGGGTTGGCTATGCTTCGCAAAGTGCGTTTGCTGCGGCGATGTTGCGGGAGTTTGGGCTCTCGCCCCGCGCTTTCAGACGGGCACCATCCAGTGTGGGAGGTGCCTGGTAAGAGCCCTGCGACAAAAACCGCGAGCCCAACGACAGACGCAAACGCCTGCCACCCTCTAGACTGCGATCCTGTAAACCCGTTGTCTAAGGATCCCAATGACTCCCCGCACAGCCCTCGGCGCCCTGCATATCGGCGCATTGATGTTTGGCCTCACTGGCGTGTTCGGCAAGCTGGCGGCCGCTTCGCCGGCGATTATCGTGTTCGGTCGCGCCGCGTTCGCGGTGCTTGCCCTGGCGATCTTTGCGCGTTTCGCCAGCAACACCACCTGGCAGAAGCTGCAAGCCCGCGACTGGCGCCGCCTGCTGGTCAGCGGCCTGTTGCTGGCCGGGCATTGGGTGAGTTTCTTTATTGCGGTGAAGGTCGCCGGCGTGGCCATCGCCACCTTGGGCTTCGCTACCTTCCCGGCGTTCACGGTGATTCTCGAAGGCCTGATTTTCCGCGAGCGGATTCGCGCCAATGAAATCCTGCTGGTGGTGCTGGTGAGCATCGGCCTGGTGCTGGTCACGCCGGACTTCAACCTCGCCAGCCAGGCCACCAGCGGCCTGTTGTGGGCCGTCGGTTCCGGCTTGCTGTTCTCGCTGCTGTCGCTGAACAACCGCGCCAGTGGGCGCATCCCGCCGGTGCAGGCGGCCTTGTGCCAGAACGTGGTGGTCGCGCTGTGCCTGTTGCCGGTGGCTGCGCCTGGGCTCGCGGAGGTGCGCGCATTGGACTGGCTATGGATCGGCCTGCTGGGTGTGTTTTGCACGGGCCTCGCCCACAGCCTGTTTGTCGCCAGCCTCGCAGTGCTCAAGGCGCGCACCGCCGCGGTGGTGTTCGCCATGGAGCCGGTGTACGGCATCACCATGGCCTGGCTGCTGTTTGCCGAAACCCCGACCCTGCGTATGCTGATGGGCGGCGCGCTGATCATCGTCGCCATCGTGGTGTCCGGCCTGATGGGCAGCGCCAAACCGGCCAAGCAGCCGGCCGCCACAGCCGAGGTTCACTGAATACGGTCGTTATGCCCCAGGTCCCGTTGCGGATCGATCTGGTCGCGTACCCGTTGCTTGAGCACCTTGGCTTCCGGGAAGCCACCGTCGGCTTTGCGTTCCCAGATTTGCACGCCGTCGCAGGTAATCCGAAACGCACCGCCAGTGGCCGGTTCCAGGGCCACTTTGCCAAGGTCATCGGCGAAGGTGCTCAACAGCTCCTGGGCCAGCCAGGCGGCGCGCAGCAACCACTGACATTGGGTGCAATACGTGATGACAATCTCGGGTTTGGCCGCTGACATGAATTGACTGGCTCCTGCTTGGCGGGTTGAAAGGATCGAGTGGCTATAATACCGGCCTTTATCGTCCTGCCTTGAGATTGATGATGCGCCGCCTGTTGTCCTGCCTGTTGCTGTGCCTGCTCCCTGTCCTCGTCCAAGCCGTCGAAAACCCGCGCCCAAAGGTCGGCCTGGTGCTCTCCGGCGGCGCCGCCCGTGGCCTGGCGCACATTGGCGTGCTCAAGGCCCTGGAAGAACAAGGCATTCACATTGATGCGATTGCCGGCACCAGCATGGGCGCCGTGATCGGCGGGCTGTATGCCTCGGGTTACAAGATCGATGAGCTGGAAAAGCTCGCACTGAACATCGACTGGAAGCTCGCCCTGTCCGACGCGCCGCCACGGGAAGACGTGCCGTTCCGGCGCAAGCAGGATGACCGGGATTTCCTGGTCAAACAAAAACTCAGTTTCCGCGACGACGGCAGCCTGGGCCTGCCACTGGGGGTGATCCAGGGCCAGAACCTGGATTTGCTGCTGGAAAGCATGTTTGCCCACACCAGTAACGTACGGGATTTCGACAAGCTGCCCATCCCCTTCCGCGCCGTGGCCACCGACATCACCAGTGGTGAAAAGGTGGTGTTCCGCAAAGGCCACCTGCCCCAGGTGATCCGCGCCAGCATGTCGATCCCGGCGGTATTTGCCCCGGTGGAGCTGGATGGCCGGCTGCTGGTGGACGGCGGCATGACCGATAACATCCCGCTGGATGTGGCGCGGGAAATGGGGGTCGACATCGCCATCGTCGTCGACATCGGCACCCCGCTGCGTTCACGCAAGCAACTCAACACCGTGGTGGACGTGCTCAACCAGTCCATTACGCTGATGACCCGGCGTAACTCCGAAGAACAACTCAAGGCCCTGGCCCCACGCGACGTACTGATCCAGCCGCCATTGGCCGCTTACGGCGTGACGGATTTCGGTCGCGCCAAGGACATGATCGACGCGGGCTACCGCGCCACCCGCGCCCTCGACGTACGCCTGGCCCACTTGCGCCCGGCCGAGCCGGTAGACCCGTCCCTGGTGGCCGCCCGCACGCCCGGCGAGCGCAATCCCGTGATTACCGCGATCAAAGTGGAAAACGACTCCAAGGTGGGTGACGAGGTGATCCGCTACTACATCCGCCAGAACCTCGGCGAACCCCTGGACCTGGCCCGCCTGCAAACCGACATGGGCACCCTGTATGGCCTGGATTACTTCGAGCAGGTGCAATACCGCGTGGTGAAAAAGGGCAAGGACAACACCCTGGTCATCAGCGCCCGGGGCAAACGCAGCGGCACCGACTACCTGCGCCTGGGCCTCAACCTGTCGGATGACATGCGCGGCGACAGCGCCTTCAACCTCGGCGCCAGCTACCGCATGAATGGCATCAACCGCCTCGGTGCCGAATGGCTGACGCGGGTGCAGATCGGTGACAAGCAGGAGCTTTACAGCGAGTTCTATCAGCCGATGGACACCGGCTCGCGGTACTTCGTCGCGCCCTATATCAGTGCCCAGGCGCAAAACGTTGAACTGATCGAAGACAACAACCCGATCTCCGAGTACCGCCTGGAACGCTACGGCTTCGGCTTGAACGTGGGCCGGCAGATCGGCAACAGCGGCGAGATTCGTTTCGGCGTCGGCGAGGCCTGGGGCAAGGCGGATGTGCGCATCGGTGACCGGGATTCACCGAGCATCAACTTCAGCGAGGGCTTCTATGAGCTGAAGTACTCCTTCGACTCGTTCGACAACGTGTACTTCCCCCACACCGGGGAAGACATTGGCTTGGCCTTCCGGGAGTTCGAACCGGGGCTGGGTTCGGACCAGCGCTATCGCCAGTGGGAGTTCAAGCTGGACAAAGCCATGAGCAGCGGGCCGGACACGCTGATCCTCGGCGGTCGTTATGGGCGCACTCTGGATAAGTCGGATGTGGTGATTTCCAGCTTCCTGCTGGGGGGCGCGCGGCAGTTGTCGGGCTTTCGCGAGGATGCGATTGCCGGGCAAAACATCAGCCTGATGCGTGCGGTTTACTATCGCCGGCTGACGCCGCGGTCTTACTTGCCGCTGGATTTCCCGTTGTACCTGGGCGCGTCACTGGAACGCGGGCGCGCGTGGAACAACGACAATGAATACGACAGCGGGTACATCAACGCCGCCAGTATTTTCCTGGGGTTTGACACGCCGCTGGGGCCGTTGAATTTCAGTTATGGGTTTAACGATGACAATCAGCAGGCGGTGTACCTGAACCTGGGGCAGACGTTCTGACTACGCCGCAAAACCCATGTGGGAGCGGGCTTGCTCGCGAAGGCGCTGTGTCAGTCAGCACATGTATTCACTGACACTCCGCTTTCGCGAGCAAGCCCGCTCCCACATTTCTGATCTTCTGTGTCCTTGGGATCAGGACTTCTCGAGATTTCCGAGGATGTGCTCATGCACCCGCATGCACACCCGCAGATCCTCTTCATCGACGCCCACAAACAGCTCATGGCGCAAGGCCGTGGCGATGGTTTCAATCTGTTCGATCAACGGCTTCGCGGTGTCGCACAGCACGATGCGCTTGGCACGGCGATCTTCCACCACGGCCTGGCGTTGCACCAGGCCCTGGCTTTCCAGGCTGTCGAGCAAACGCGCCAATGTGGGCCCTTCTACCCCAACACTTTGCGCCAGCTCACGCTGGGTAGGCGGTTCGGTAAAACGAGCCAGGTGCAGCAGCACCAGCCAGCGTGCCTGGGACAAGCCCAGACCGGCCAAACGACGATCCAGCTCGGCACGCCAACCTCGGGACATCTGCGCCAACTGCATGCCAAAACGGTGTTGATCGGTTAACGGCATAAAAAACTCATGGATTAGACTGAAAATAAAGTGTGGCTAATTATTAGTCAGCTAAGCATGACCCATGCCAGTAGGCAAGACCCGGTATGTACTGATTCGTTACATTGTCGTAATTGGCACATCAAATCTCGAATTCCGACTGCAAAGCGGCCCTGACGCAGTACAAAACGCCTTCAGGCACACGCCCGGTAAACAGCGGCGCAATCTCGGAAACAGGTGGCAATTCGCCTTCTCCATCCAGGAATGCATCCTGGATTTCGCCGAGCAAATCTTCCGGCAAATCAAGGGCCTGCTCCAACGACAACTGCTGCTTGCCGATGGACTCGGCGAGCAAGGTGTAGACGTTCTTTTCCGAGCACTGCAACTGCCCGGCGATCTGGATCGGGGTCATGCCGGCGCGGGCCAGGCTGATCAACTCGTGGCGGATATCGGCCACCTCTTTCGGCGCCTCGACCTGGCCGCCGAGCACTTCGAGGAACGCCTGGCCGTAACGCTCCAGCTTGCGCGCACCCACACCGCTGACCCTGGCCATTTCGCCCAGGGTGGTGGGATGCTCGCGGAGCATTTCCAGCAACGTGGAGTCGGGGAAGATGACGTAAGGCGGCACGCTGTGTTCCTGCGCCAGCTTCTTGCGCAATGCACGCAAGGCTTCCCACTGTTCGCGCTCTTCGAAGCGCACCAGTTGGCTGGCTTGGCTGGTGCTGGTTTTGGGGGTGGTTTGCGGCTTGAGGTCGCGGCGCAGCTCCAGGCTGACTTCGCCCTTGAGCAGCGGCCGGCAACTGTCGTTCAGGCGCAGGCCGCCGTAGCCTTCCAGGTCGATGTCCACCAGGCCACGGGCGACCATCTGCCGGAACAGCGAGCGCCATTCGCCTTCAGCGCGGTCTTTGCCGACGCCGTAGACCGAGAGTTTTTCGTGGCCGAAGCTGCGAATCTTCTCGTTGTCCTTGCCCAGCAGCACGTCCACCAGATGGCCGACACCATAACGCTGGCCGGTACGGTAGATCGCCGACAACGCCTGACGCGCCGGTTCGGTGGCATCCCAGGTCTGCACGCCATCCACGCAGTTATCGCAGTGGCCACAGGGCTGGGGCATGTCTTCGTCGAAGTAGGCGAGCAAGGTCTGGCGACGGCAGCGGGTTTCTTCACACAGCGAGAGCATGGCGTCGAGCTTGTGCTGTTCCAGTCGCTTATGGCGCTCGTCGCCTTCGGAGTTCTGCAGCATCTGCTTGAGCATCACCACGTCTTGCAGGCCGTAGACCATCCAGGCATCCGCCGGCAGGCCATCACGGCCGGCACGTCCGGTTTCCTGGTAGTACGCCTCAAGGGATTTGGGCAGGTCCATGTGGGCCACGAAGCGCACGTTGGATTTGTCGATGCCCATGCCGAACGCGATGGTGGCGACCATGATCAAGCCTTCCTCGTTGAGGAAGCGCTTCTGGTGGTACGCCCGCAGTTCGTTGGGCAGGCCGGCGTGATACGGCAGCGCCGGGTAGCCCTGCTCACTGAGGAATGCGGCGACCTCATCCACTTTCTTGCGCGACAGGCAGTAGACGATGCCGGCGTCACTGCGCCGATCGGAAAGGAACGCCAGCAACTGCTTGCGCGGCTGTTCCTTGGGCACGATGCGGTAAAAAATATTCGGCCGGTCGAAGCTCGAGAGGAATCGCTCGGCGTTTTGCAGGTGCAGACGCTCGACGATTTCTTCGCGGGTGCGCTTGTCGGCGGTGGCGGTCAGGGCGATGCGCGGGACGTTGGGGAACAGCTCCGCCAGTTGGCCCAGTTGCAAGTATTCACGACGGAAATCGTGGCCCCATTGGGACACGCAGTGGGCTTCATCGATGGCGAACAGGGAAATTTCCAGGCTCTGCAGGAACGCCAGCATGCGCGGCTGCACCAAACGCTCGGGAGCGAGGTAAAGCATCTTCACTTCGCCGCGCTTGATGCGGGCGGCGAGGTCGCGCTGCTGTTCGGCGCTGAGGGTGGAGTTCAACGCGGCAGCCGCCACGCCGAGCTCTTCCAGAGTGGCTACCTGATCGTCCATCAAGGCGATCAACGGCGACACCACCACTGCAAGCCCTTCACGCAGGAGTGCCGGCACCTGGAAACACAGCGACTTGCCGCCGCCGGTAGGCATCAGTACCAGGGCGTCACCGCCGTTGGCCACGCGCTCAATGATCGCACCCTGGCGGCCACGAAAACTGTCGTAGCCGAAGATGTCCTTGAGGACGCGTTGAGCCTGCTCGAGCATGAAAAACTCCAAATATCGCCGAAATCCCTCTGTACAGGCTGGTCGAAAAAGCACGCTTGAGCGGGAAATAATCCGTAAGCGAACTTTTCCCGCGACTGGCGCCTAGCCTGTAGGGGCATCACAAAACGCGGCAGTATACCCGAGGGTCACCCGGCACAGGGTGCCGTTGGTGAATTGCACAGGCCCATTAAATGGCCCGAAATGCTGGGAATTCATTCCGTCAGGTAGACCCAATTGTCCCCTTCGCGAGCAAGCCCGCTCCCACAAGCTGGCCTGGGCGCTCAAGAAAGCCTAGAATTGCCCATCGTTTATTCCCAAGGTAGTCCGTCAATGTCCTTCGCTGAGCAACTAACCCGCCTGCAAGCCTTCCTCGATGCCGATGAGCTGCACGACGAGGCGCTGGACTACGTGGCCGCCCACGGCTATCTGACCGCGCTGTCGATCTGCTCCGATGTCGTGCCTGATCGTGAATGGATCGACGCACTGTTCTCTGAAGAGCCTCACTACAGTGATGCCGCCCAGCGCGAAGAAATCGAATCCACCCTGCTGGCCCTCAAGGCTCACATTGGCCGCCAACTGGCTTCCGATGAAGAGTTCGAACTGCCTTGCGACCTGGACCTCGGCGAAGACCCGGACGATTCCGAGCTGCGCGGCTGGTGCATCGGTTTCATGGAAGGCGTGTTCCTGCGTGAAGAGGCCTGGTTCGAAACGGCTGAAGAAGAAGTCAGCGAAATGCTGCTGCCGATCATGGTCGGTTCCGGCCTGTTCGACGAGCAACCTGAGTTCTCAGACATCGCCTCCGACGCCAACCTGATGGACGACATGATCGTTCAGATCCCGGAAGCGCTGACCGCCCTGTACCTGCTGTGCAACGCCCCTGACGAAAAGCCGGCGATCCTCAAGCCTCGCCACCACTAAGACCCTTGCCCGTGGCGCCCATGGGCAATCGCTCTGTGATCACGCGTTACGTTCTGCTGGCCATCGGCTGGTTGAGCGTAGCGCTTGGGGTGATCGGCATCTTCCTGCCGGTGCTGCCCACGACTCCCTTCCTTCTGCTGGCTGCCGCCTGCTTCGCCCGTAGCTCCCCGCGCTTCTACCAATGGCTGGTGGAACACCCGCGCCTGGGGCCGTGGATCCGTGACTATCTGGATGGCAACGGGATTCCGCTCAAGGGCAAGGTGTATGCCATTGGGTTGATGTGGGTGAGTATCGGGTTTTCCTGCTACCTGGTGCCGCTGATCTGGGCGCGAGGGTTCATGCTGACCAGTGCGGTGTTGGTGACGGTTTATATTTTGCGGCAGAAGACGTTGGCCAAGCGCTGAAGCACGCTCAAGACGAGCAATGACCTGTAGAGAGGGGGCTTGCTGTGGCGAGGGAGCTTGCTCCCGCTGGAGTGCGCAGCGCTCCCGCTTTTTTTGGGGCCGCTGCGCAGCCCAGCGGGAGCAAGCTCCCTC
>NZ_AMXG01000033.1:0-3590 GCF_000313235.1 Pseudomonas sp. PAMC 26793 | reverse complement strand
GATGTTTACAACAACGGCTCGACCGTCAGCACCACGATTACCGGGGCTACCGGCGGTAACTTCGAGAACCTGGTGCCGGCAACCACGCCAGCGGTTACCACCATTACCGATTCGATCGATACCACTACGGTCACGCTGACGGCCGGTAATACCGTCACCGAAGGCGGCCAGATTACTTACACCGCTACCTTGACCAACCCAGCACAGACACCGGTGACTGTCACTTTGAGCAATGGCTCGGTGATCACCATTGAAGCCGGAAAGTCCACGGGGACGGTGGTCGTCGATACGCCAGCCAATGATGTTTACAACAATGGCTCGACCATCAGCACCACGATTACCGGGGCTACCGGCGGTAACTTCGAGAACCTGGTGCCAGCGACTACGCCAGCGGTTACTACAATTACCGATTCGATCGACACCACCACCGTCACCCTGACGGCGGGCGAAAGCGTGACCGAAGGCGGTCAGATTACTTACACCGCCACCCTGACCAACCCCGCGCAGACGCCGGTGACGGTCACTTTGAGCAATGGCTCGGTGATCACCATTGAAGCCGGAAAGTCCACGGGGACGGTGGTCGTCGATACGCCAGCCAATGATGTTTACAACAATGGCTCGACCGTTAGCACCACCATTACGGCGGCTACTGGCGGTAATTTTGAGAACCTGGTGCCGAGCACCACGCCAGCGGTGACTACGATCACCGACTCGGTTGATACCACGACGGTGACGCTGTCGACTAACGACACCGCGATCACTGAAGGCGGCCAGATCACCTACACCGCCACGCTTTCGAATGAAGCGCATGCGCCGGTGACTGTGACTCTGTCCAACGGCCAGGTCATCACCATTGATGCCGGTAAAACTACCGGCACCGTGGTATTCCAGACTCCGGTCAACGACGTCTACAACAACGGTTCCACCGTTAGCACAACGATCACCACCGCTACTGGCGGCAATTTCGAGAAGTTGGTACCGGATAACACCAATCCGCCGACCACCACGATTACCGACTCGATCGACACCACCACCGTGACCTTGTCGACCAACGACACTGCGATCACTGAAGGTGGCCAGATCACCTACACCGCCACGCTTTCGAACGAAGCGCATGCGCCGGTGACTGTGACCCTGTCCAACGGTCAGGTGATCACCATTGATGCCGGTAAAACTACCGGCACCGTGGTTTTCCAAACGCCGGTCAACGACGTCTACAACAACGGCTCTACCGTCAGCACGACCATCACCACCGCTACTGGCGGTAACTTCGAGAAGTTGGTTCCAGACAATACGAATCCGCCGACCACCGTCATTTCGGATTCGATCGATACCACCACCGTAACCTTGTCGACCAACGACACTGCGATCACCGAAGGCGGTCAGATCACCTACACCGCGACCTTGAGCAACGAAGCTCACGCACCGGTGACCGTAACCCTGTCTAACGGCCAAGTGATCACCATTGATGCCGGTAAAACTACCGGCACCGTGGTTTTCCAAACGCCGGTCAATGACGTCTACAACAACGGTTCGACCGTTAGACGACCATCACCACCGCGACTGGTGGCAATTTCGAGAAGTTGGTCCCGGATAACACCAATCCGCCGACCACCACGATTACCGATTCGATCGACACGACCACCGTAACGCTGTCGACCAACGACACTGCGATCACTGAAGGCGGTCAGATCACCTACACCGCGACCTTGAGAATGAAGCGCACGCACCGGTGACCGTAACCCTGTCCAACGGCCAGGTGATCACCATCGACGCGGGCAAAACCACGGGCACCGTGGTTTTCCAGACCCCGGTCAACGACGTCTACAACAACGGTTCCACCGTTAGCACCACGATTACGACGGCTACTGGCGGTAACTTCGAGAAGCTGGTTCCGGACAATACAAATCCGCCGACCACCGTATTTCGGATCGATCGACACCACACAGTAACCTTGTCGACCACCGATGCCGCGATCACTGAAGGCGGCCAGATCACCTACACCGCGACTTTGAGCAACGAAGCTCACGCACCGGTGACCGTAACCCTGTCTAACGGCCAAGTGATCACCATTGATGCCGGTAAAACTACCGGCACTGTGGTTTTCCAAACTCCAGTCAATGACGTTTACAACAACGGTTCCACCGTCAGCACTACGATTACGGCGGCTACTAGCGGCAACTTTGAGAAGCTGGTCCCGGATAACACTAATCCGCCGACCACCACGATTACCGATTCGATCGATACCACCACCGTGACCTTGTCGACTAACGACACTGCGATCACTGAAGGTGGCCAGATCACTTACACCGCCACGCTTTCTAATGAAGCGCATGCGCCGGTCACCGTGACCCTGTCTAACGGCCAGGTGATCACCATTGATGCCGGTAAAACTACCGGCACTGTGGTTTTCCAAACACCGGTCAACGACGTCTACAACAACGGTTCGACCGTTAGCACCACGATTACCACCGCCACTGGTGGCAATTTCGAGAAGCTGGTTCCGGATAACACTAATCCGCCGACCACCACGATTACCGACTCGATCGACACCACCACCGTGACGTTGTCGACTAATGACACCGCGATCACTGAAGGCGGCCAGATCACCTACACCGCGACCTTGAGCAACGAAGCTCACGCGCCGGTAACCGTGACGCTGTCTAATGGCCAGGTGATCACCATTGATGCCGGTAAAACCACGGGCACCGTGGTCTTCCAGACTCCGGTCAATGACGTCTACAACAACGGTTCGACCGTTAGCACCACGATTACAGCGGCTACTGGCGGTAACTTCGAGAAGTTGGTCCCGGATAACACCAATCCGCCGACCACCGTCATTTCGGATTCGATCGACACCACCACCGTGACCTTGTCGACCAACGACACTGCGATCACCGAAGGCGGTCAGATCACCTACACCGCGACCTTGAGCAACGAAGCTCACGCGCCTGTGACCGTGACCTTGTCCAACGGCCAGGTGATCACCATCGACGCGGGTAAAACTACCGGTACCGTGGTATTCCAGACTCCGGTCAACGACGTCTACAACAACGGTTCCACCGTCAGCACCACCATCAGCACGGCCACTGGCGGCAACTTCGAGAAGCTGGTTCCGGATAACAGCCACCCAGCGGTTACCACCATCACCGACTCGATCGACACCACTACCGTTAAATTGAGCACCACTGACACTGCCATTACCGAAGGCGGTCAGATCACTTACACCGCGACGCTTTCGAATGAAGCGCATGCGCCGGTGACTGTGACCCTGTCTAACGGCCAGGTGATCACCATTGATTCCGGTAAAACCACCGGCACCGTGGTCTTCCAGACACCCGCCAACGATGTCTACAACAACGGCTCCACCATCAGCACCACGATTACAGCGGCTACTGGCGGCAACTTCGAGAAACTGGTGCCGGATAACACCAATCCGCCGACCACCACGATTACCGATTCGATCGACACCACGACGGTGGCGCTGTCGACTAACGACACTGCGATCACCGAGGGTGGGCAGATCACCTACACCGCCACGCTTTCTAATGAAGCGCACGCACCAGTGACCGTGACGCTGTCCAACGGCC
>NZ_AMXG01000032.1:0-36357 GCF_000313235.1 Pseudomonas sp. PAMC 26793 | reverse complement strand
ACTCGGTGCCTCGCCTAGGCTCGGCATGCCCGCACTCCGGCCCGATTACCGCGGGCCGCCGCGACGGGCCATCCATTGGCCCGGCGCGGCTAAATCGGCATCCCTGCCGATTTACCCGCTCCACCGTGCCTACTTGCGGCCATCGTGGTTAACGGGGCCAGCAGATCAAGATCAAAAGCAAGAGCACAGCGGCCTCCCGGCCGGCTTGAGTGTTAAAAGCAAAGGCAAGATCCAGAGCGAAAGCCAAATCTGAAGCGGATGCAGCTCTGCTTTTCTGTGGGAGCTGGCTTGCCTGCGATGCAGACACCTCGGTGCATCAGGTACACCCAGTTGATGCTATCGAGGCAAGCCAGCTCCCACATTTGACTGTGCCCGCTTTAGCTTTTGATTTTGCTCTTCAACACTCAAGCCGGCCGGTAGGCCGCTGTGCTCTTGATCTGCTTTTGATCTTGGGCGCCCCGTTAAACCACGCTGGCCGAACGCAGGCTTTGGAGCGTGGGTAACCTGGCAGGACGCCAGGTTAGCCGCGCTGGGCCATGGATGGCCCATCGCGGCGGCCCACGGTCCAAAGCCGGAGTGAGGGCACACCGAGCCTAAGCGAGGTGCCGAGTGGTGGGGCAAGAGCGTTTTGCTTACTTTTGCGCTTTTCAAAAGTGAGCCGCCGTAAGGGCGGAACCAATAGCGGCCGTTACCTAAATAACGGATATACACCCAAACCCACCTCAGCCCCGCCGACTCCCCAGCCATTCCTCCCGGGTAATCTCCCAGATATCCTTGGGCAAACGCCCAGCGACAAACTGCCCCTCATCCGTCCTGACCAACCGCATCCCCGTCCGCTCGGAAATCCTGCGAGAGGCCACGTTCGGCGCCGCCTTGGGCACGCGCATCACGGGCCGCTCCAGTACCTCAAACCAATACTCAGTCACCGCCGCACTGGCCTCGGCCATCAACCCCTGACCCTGCCATTGCGGCGCCAGCCAAAAGCCTCGGTTGTTATCCACCTCATCCATCAGGCTGACATTACCAATCAACACCTCCGGCGCGCTTTTCAGGCGGATCGACCAATGCCATTCCTCACCCCGAGCCATCGCCGGCAATGCAACCTGCTCCAGATAACTGCGCGCACCGTCCGCCGGGTACGGCCAAGGCACCTGGGCATTCAGATATCGCACCACTTCCCAGTGCGCAAACTGCTGCTGGACACCCTCGGCATCCTCCAGCGTCAGCGGCCTTAGGATCAGGCGTTCGGTGTACAGCGTAGGTTGCGCATCCATGTCGTTACCACGTGGCAGTGTTGGGAAAGTCCAGTGTTCCGCGATCCACAAAACGCAGGGTGCCGAACAGGCCACCCGCAAGTTTCCCGCGCAACACGTAGGGCAGGTTATTCAAACTCTGGGTCTGGCTCAAGCCAAGGGTCTGGCGCAACACGGAAAACGCCGAAACACTCACCGGCACCGTCAGCACCGTCTCCGAAAAACGTGGGATCGAACCCCCTTGGTCACTCACCCCGGACGCCAGCGGCCGGCCATTGACCTCAAGGTCCAGGGCCACGCCGCTGTAGTCGATCGCGGTTTCATTCGGGTTCTGTACCCGCAGCTTTACCGCGAAACGCACTTCCAGGTCATGGCTTTGCAGCGGCTCGATGCCCACCACGTTGATGTTCACCGGGTCGCGGTTGGGGAACAGCGCGCAGGCGCTCAGGGTGAGGAGCAGCAGGGACAGGACCATGAGTTTGCGCATAAACGGCTTCTCCTATTGCGTGACGTCCGGGTCCTGCATCACCTTGAGGGTGGAGGCTTCCGGATCAAATTCATCTTCTTCCAGTTCTATGAACTCCTCAGGCAGGAAGATGTTCAGCACGATAGCGCAGAACGCACCCACGGTGATCGGCGACTCGAAGATGTTGTGCAGCGCCTTGGGCAGCTCGCGCAGTACTTCCGGGACTGCCGCCACGCCTAGGCCCATCCCCAGGGAGATCGCCACGATCAGCACGTTGCGCCGGTGCAGGCCGGCTTCGGCAAGGATCTTGATCCCGGCCACGGCCACGGTGCCGAACATGATCAGGGTGGCGCCGCCCAGCACCGGCTTGGGCATCAGTTGCAACACCGCGCCGATCATCGGGAACAGGCCCAACAGCACCAGCAGCCCGGCAATAAAGTACGCCACGTAACGGCTGGCCACGCCGGTCAACTGGATCACGCCGTTGTTCTGGGCGAAGGTCACCATGGGCAGGCTGTTGAAGGTGGCCGCCATCACCGAGTTGAGGCCGTCGGCCAGCAGGCCGGACTTGATGCGCTTGATGTACAGGGGGCCCTTGACCGGCTGTTGGGAAATCATCGAGTTGGCCGTCAGGTCACCGGCGGCTTCCAGCGGGGAAATCAGGAAGATCACCGCCACCGGGATAAACGCTACCCAGTCGAACGAAAAACCGTACTTGAACGGCACCGGCACGCTGATCAGCGGCAGTTGGGGCAGGGCGGCCAGGTCGACGCGGCCCATCCACCAGGCCACTACAAAACCCAGGGTCAGGCCGATCACGATCGAACCCAGGCGCAGGAACGGGTTATTGAAACGGTTGAGCACCACGATGGTCAGCAACACCAGGGCCGCCAGGCCCATGTTGCCGGCGGCGCCCAGGTCGCTGGCGCCATAGCCGCCGGCCATGTCGGTGACCGCCACCTTGATCAGCGACAAACCCATCAAGGTGATGATGGTGCCGGTGACCACCGGGGTGATCAGCTTGCGCAGCTTGCCGATGAACTGGCTGAGCACCACTTCGATAAACGCCGCGAAGAAGCAGATGCCGAAGATCGTCGACAGTATCTCATCGGTGCCGCCGCCCCGGGCCTTGACCATGAAGCCGGCACTGAGGATCACGCTGATAAACGAAAAGCTGGTGCCTTGCAGGCACAGCAGGCCGGAACCCACCGGGCCGAACTTGCGGGCCTGCACAAAGGTGCCGAGCCCCGACACAAACAACGCCATGCTCACCAGGTACGGCACTTCGCTTTCCAGGCCCAGCACGCCGCCGACGATCAACGTCGGAGTGATGATCCCGACAAAGCTCGCCAGCACGTGCTGCAGGGCGGCGAATATCGCCGCGCTGAAGTGGGGGCGGTCGTCGAGGCCGTAGATCAGGTCGGATTTATAACGGGGGCGAGGGGTTTGAGTGTCAGACAAAATACGGGCCCGGGTAGGAAAAAGGAGGCGCAGGATGCCAGAAAGAGCGGGCACTCAGAAGTGTGTAAAAATATTTCGAAACATCCTGCAATAAACCCTCAAGCCGGCCGATAACCTTATAGGCGTCACATACCTATTAAAACAGTGGTGCCGAAAGGTCAGGGCAGCGCGTTGACGCTGACTGGCCGTGTCGCGGCAGGGACGCGCGCAGCCACTATCTCTGAGAGCGCACCTATGTCCCTCCGTAACCTGAATATTGCCCCCCGAGCTTTCCTCGGTTTTGCGTTCATTGCGTTGCTTGTGGTTATCCTGGGGGTGTTTGCGGTCAACCGCATGACGCTGATCCGCCAGGCTTCGGTCGACATGGGAACCAACCAGTTACCCAGTGTGAAGTACCTCGGCAACATCACCGAAAACGTGTTGCGCCTGCGCATCCTGTCCTTCCGGATTCTGATCAATCGCGACCCGGCCGCCGTGCAGGACGCCAAGGAGCGCTCGGCCATTCTGGTGGACAAGGTCAAGGTGGCCCAGGCCGCTTATTCGGCCTTGCCTGCCGAGGGCGAAGAGGCCAGCGTTTACAAAGCCTTTTCCGCGACACTCGACAGCTACCTCACGGCCCAGGCCGAGATGATGTCGCTGTCGCAACAAAACAAGGTCGAGGAGATGCACACCCTGATCAACACCCGGATCAAGGATGGCACTGACCTGATGGGTGAGCAGTTGAATAAACTCATCGCCATCAACAGTGCGGGTGCCGACCAGGCCAACATCGCCGCTGACGGCAGTTACTCCCAAGCGGTGACCGGGATCATCATCGTCGCCGTGGTGGCGGCCCTGTTGACTGTGCTGCTGGCCTGGCTGTTGACCCGCAGCATCGTTGTACCGCTGCAAAAAGCTGTTATTGCTGCCGAAACCATCGCCGGTGGCAACCTGAGCAAACCCATCGAAGTCGACGGCAAGGATGAGCCGGCGCGCCTGCTCGGCGCATTGGCCGCCATGCAGAACAACCTGCGCCAGACCATCCAGCACATCGCCGGCTCGGCCACGCAGTTGGCTTCAGCCGCTGAAGAACTCAGCGCCGTCACCGAAGAAGCCTCCAAAGGCCTGCAGCAGCAGAACAACGAAATCGACCAGGCCGCTACCGCGGTCAACGAAATGACCGCCGCGGTGGAGGAAGTGGCGCGCAACGCGGTGTCCACCTCCGAGGCTTCCGGCCAGTCCAACCAGGCTGCGCGGGAAGGGCGCGACCGGGTAGTGGAAACCGTGGGTGCGATCCAGACCATGACCCAGGACGTGCAAAACACCTCGGTGCTGATCGAGGGCCTGGCTACTCAAGGCCGTGACATTGGCAAGGTACTGGACGTGATTCGCGCGATTGCCGAGCAGACCAACCTGCTGGCCCTCAACGCGGCGATTGAAGCGGCACGTGCCGGTGAAGCCGGGCGTGGTTTCGCGGTGGTGGCGGATGAAGTGCGGGCCCTGGCCCATCGCACCGCACAGTCGACCCAGGAAATCGAAAAAATGGTCGCTGGCATTCAGAGCGGTACGGGTGAAGCCGTACAGTCCATGCAGCAGAGCAACCAGCGTACCCAGAGCACCCTGGAAATGGCACGGGCTGCCGGCGTGGCGTTGGAGCAGATTACCCAGTCCATCAGCCTGATCAACGAGCGCAATCTGGTGATCGCCAGTGCGTCGGAAGAACAGGCCCAGGTGTCTCGCGAAGTGGACCGCAACCTGATGAACATCCGCGACCTGGCGACTCAGTCGGCGGCGGGTGCCAACCAGACCTCAGCGGCCAGTCATGAGCTGTCGCGCCTGGCAGTGGATTTGAACGGGATGGTGGCGCGCTTCGTCATCTGACCTGAAATGCGATCAAAAAATGTGGGAGCGGCGGTGCGACGATTCGACTTGCTCGCTCCCACATTTGCTTCTGTGGTGCTTCAGGAATCAGTGTTTCCAGGCGGCCGGATTCACCAGGTTCTTCGGCTTCTCACCCGCCAGCGCCGCCAGCAGATTGTCCACCGCGCACTTGGCCATCGCCTCCCGCGTCTCATGGGTAGCCGAACCGATGTGCGGCGTCGCCACCACATTGCTCAAGCGCAACAACGGCGAATCATGCTGCAGTGGCTCCCGCACAAACACATCCAGTCCCGCCGCGCGTATCGTGCGCTGTTGCAACGCCTCAATCAGCGCCGGCTCGTCCACCACCTTGCCCCGGGAGATGTTGATAAAGATCGTCTCGGGGCCCATCAGCGCGAATTCTTCAGCGCCAATCAAGCCTTCGGTTTCAGCCGTCAGCGGCAAGGTCAGGCACACAAAATCGGCTTCCCGGAGCAGGTCCGGCAGGCTGCGGTATTGCGCGTCAAAACGCTGCTCCACCGCCGGTTTTGGCGAGTGACTGTGGTAGATCACCGGCATGCCAAACCCGAAGTGCCCACGCTGGGCCAAGGCTTCACCAATACGCCCCATGCCGATAATGCCCAGGGTCTTGCCGTGCACGTCGCTGCCGAAATGCAGCGGGCCGATGTTCTGGTTCCAGTTGCCGGCGCGCACCATATTGGCCAGTTCCACCACGCGCCGGGCAGTGGCGAGGATCAGCGCGAAACCGGTGTCGGCAGTGGTTTCAGTCAGCACGTCGGGAGTATTGCTGAGGAGGATGCCGCGCCCGGTCAGGTAGTCGATGTCGTAGTTATCGACGCCGACGGACACGCTGGCCACGGCCTCAAGCTTCGGTGCCAGGTCCAGCAGTTTCGCATCCAGGCGCAGGCTGGCGCCGAGCAACCCTCGGGCCGTAGGCAAGGCCTCCCGCAGTTTGGCCAGGCCGCTTTCATCCAGCGCCTCGATCAGCGTGACCTCGGCCTGTTCGTGCAGGCGGGCCATCAGCGGCGCAGAGAGTTTCTTGTAGAGCACGACAGACTTTTTCATCAGGTCTTTACCTTCAATTCAAGGGAATGCAGCGGGGCGCGCTCGCGGTCACTGGCGCCGGGCTTGAGGAAGATCGTCAGCACCACCGACACCAGCAACGCACCGCTCATCAGCAGGTACGAAGCGCCGGGGGAACCGGTGCTGCTGTTGAGGTAGCCCACCAGGTACGAACCACCAAACGAACCGAGGGCGCCCATGCTGTTGATCAGCGCCATGGCACCGCCGGCGACGTTGGCCGGAAGGATCTCGGGGACGATTGCGAAAAACGGCCCGTACGGCGCATACATGCACGCCCCGGCGATCACCAGCAGGGTGTAGGACCACCAGAAGTGTTCGGCGCCCAGCACGTAGGACGCATAAAACGCGATGGAGGCGATCAACAGCGGCGGCCACACAAAGCGTTTGCGCTTTTGCAGTTTGTCCGAGCCCCAGGACACCACCAGCATGCCGATCACCGCCGCCAGATACGGCAGCGCCGACAGCCAGCCGGCCTCGACCATGTCCATTTTCAAGCCGGCCTTGAGGATCGACGGCAGCCACAGCACGAAGCCATACACGCCAATGCTCCAGCAGAAAAACTGCAGCGCAAGGATGATCACCTTGGGCGAACGAAAGGCTTCGGCGTAGTTCTTCACCGCCTTGATGCCCACCTGTTCTTCGGCGAGGGCGGTTTCCAGGTCTTTTTTATGCTGGGCGCTCAGCCATTTTGCGTCGGCCGGTTTTTCATCCGCCAGCTTCCACCAGATAAACGCCCACAGCACCGCCGGCAAACCTTCGATGATAAACATCCAGCGCCAGCTGAAATGCTGCACCAGATAACCCGATACCACCGACATCCACATCATGGTCACCGGGTTGCCGAGGATCAGGAAAGTGTTGGCCCGGGAGCGTTCCGCGCGGGTGAACCAGTGACACAGGTACACCAGCATCGCCGGCATCACGGCGGCTTCCACCACCCCGAGCATGAAGCGGATCACGATCAGCATGTAGGCGTTGGACACCATGCCTGTCAGGGTGGCCAGGCCGCCCCACAGGATCAGGCTGACGAAAATCAGCTTTTTGACGCTGCGCTTCTGCGCGTAGATCGCCCCCGGCACCTGGAAGAAAAAGTAGCCGAGGAAGAATAGCGCGCCGAGCAATGACGACATGCCCGGGGTGATCATCAGGTCTTCGGCCATCCCGGAGGCGGCGGCGAAGCCGTAGTTGGCGCGATCCAGGTACGCCAGGCTGTAAGTGATAAACACGATGGGCATGATGTACCACCAGCGGCGGGTGGCGAGTTTCAACGGTTCCATGAGGTTGCTCCTGAGCTTGTTGTAGTTGTGGCAACAGGTAACGGGTAACTCTGATTAGCCGGCTTTTTGCGTGTGGGGCAGATCGGTCCTGAACGGCAAGCCTTCCATATCGCCACGGCTCTGCACCGCGCGGCTGCCGATCCAGTTACCGCGCTGCACGGCTTCGGCAAAGCTGAGGTTTTCCAACAACGCACTGATCATCCCCACGGCAAAACCATCGCCGGCGCCGACGGTGTCGACCACCTTGGCCACGGGCACGGCGGCGACGAAACCCTGGTCCAACTGGGTGCGGTAATACGCGCCGTGGGGGCCGAGCTTGATGGCCACGGCTTCCACGCCCTGGTCCAGGTAGAACGCGGCGATGTCGGCCGGGTCTTCAAAACCGGTGAGCAAACGGCCTTCGCTCAACCCCGGCAACACCCAGTCCGCCAGGCAGGCGAGGGCGTTGATTTCGCTGATCATGCGTTGCTCGTTCGCCCACAGGGACGGCCGCAGGTTCGGGTCGAAGGACACGCTGCGGCCGGCCTCGCGCATTTGCGTCATCAACTGGCGTGACAGCTCGCGGGTGGCGTCCGACAGTGCCGGCGGGATGCCGGTGGCGTGCAGGTGACGGGCCTGCAACAGCTGCGGCTTGATCGCCTCGACCGACAAATGACTGGCGGCCGAACCACGGCGGAAGTACTCCACCTGCGGATCGTCGCCGGCTTCTTCGCGGGACTTGAGTTGAAAGCCCGTGGGGTGCAGCGGGTCCACCGCCACATGTGCGCAGTCCAAGCCTTCGTTCTGCAAGGTGTCCACCACAAAGCGCCCGAGGGAATCGGCGCCCACCCGGCTCAGCCAAGCTACGTTGAACCCCAGGCGCGACAGGCCGATGGCGACGTTGCTGTCGGCGCCGGCAATGCGTTTGTGAAACTGCGCGACCTGGGCCAGGTCGCCGGTCTGTTCGGCGACAAACATCGCCATGGTTTCACCAAACGACAGGATATCGATCTCAGACATGGGCATTCTCCACGCGGGGCTGGCCAAGGACGGCGAGGGCGGCGACCTGCTGCGCGGTGACCTGCACCAGATCATCACCTTGCAGCGGAAATTCCACGGCCCGGGTAATACCTTGAGTCATGAGCTTGAGCAGTTGTTCCCACAGATGCAGGTCGGCGGCGCCCGGCGGCAGGGCCACCAGTTTGCCGTCGGCGCGCCGGGCCACGGCTTTACAGTGCAGGTAGTCCACATGCCGGCCTAGCAGGCGCGCGGCGGTGGTCGCGGATTGGTCCTGCCATTGCCAGTTGCCGATATCGAAGGTCATTTTTACCGGCACGGCCAGGCGTTCGACTTCGTTGAAAAAACGTTGCATCGGCTCGATGCGCCCGCCGTGCAGGGTCTGGTCGTTCTCCACCAGCAGCTTGACCGGATGCCGGTTGAGCAGGGCGCTCAAGCTGTCCAGGTCGTTGGTGTCGGTGAAATAGCCGAGGGAGACTTTCAGCCATCGGGCGCCAAACGCCTGGGCGCGGTCGAGGGTGGCGGCCAGTTCGGCATTGGGCTGCGAGCGGCCGGCCACCCAGAGTTCCAGGGGCGAGGAGAACACGCATTCCAGGCCTTGATCGGTTGCGGCCTGTGCCAGCTCATGGGGTTGTTCGGTGGTCAGCAGTTCTTCGCGCCATTCGATGCGCTGGGCGCCAGCGGCGGCCAGTACCGAGACGAAACTCAGCTGGCCTTGCTGGCGGACCAGGTCGGCGCCGTAGCTGGAAAGGCTGATGGAGACGGGGTATTTATGCATTGTTGTGGACCTCTGAAACCGGTTTCATTTTTATTCGAAAAATAAACGTGTGTGGCTTGCCTGCGATGGCGGCGGTCAGCTGACTACTGCTTCGCCGGAGAAACCGTTATCGCAGGCAAGCCAGCTCCCACAAGGGGTTGGGTCGAGCCCCGGACAATCAGTTGTGGCAAGAAGTCCAGGGTGCGCGTCGGCTCGGTATCGCCGCGCAAACGCTTGAGCAAGCAGTCGAAGGCCTTGGCGCCGATGGCCTCGGTGGGCTGGGCGAGGGCGGTGATGCCGTTGCCCACCAGCGGGTACCAGTCGAGGTCATCCAGGGCGATCAGGCCTACGTCTTCAAACAGGTTGCAGCCCAGATTTTTCAATGCGCGGGTACACGCCAGTGCGGCGATACCGTTGGCGCAGAACAACGCCTTGGGGCCGGATTTGGCCAGAAACTTTTGCAGACGCTGTTCCAGTTTGCTGTCCAACTCCACTACAGCGCCGGTCAACGTCGGACGATTGGCAATTTCCGCCTTGAAACTGTCCAGGCGTTCCAGCCGTGAGCTGGTGCCGTCGGTGGCTTCGCTGACCAACAGCAGGTCGCGATAGCCTTGCTGCTCAAGATGCTCAACCGCCATGCGCACCGCCACCGGGTTATCCAGCCCCACCAGGTCGCTGTGCAGCGGCTCGACCTTACGGTCCACCAGCACCAGGGGCATTTCCCGTTGCAGCTCCAGCAATTGGTCGAGGTGATGGCCGAGGGTGTTCACGATCAGCCCTTCGATGTTGTAGGCGCGCAGGGCCGCGAGGTGCTGGCGCTCCTGCTCGTCATCGCGGTCGGTGTTGCACACCACCAGGCTGTAGCCGTGCTGGCGGCAGGCGGTTTCTACGCCATGCATTACGGCAATCGAATAGGGGTTGCGGATATCGGCCACCAGCATGCCGATCAGGCGGGTGCGCCCGCGCTTTAGACCACGGGCCATCTGGTTGGGGCGGTAGCCGAGCTCATCGATGGCGTGCTCGATGCGCAGTGCGATGGCCTCGGACAAGAGCCCACGGTCGTCGCCGATGAAACGCGACACGCTGGCTTTGGAGACACCGGCGCGTTCGGCTACATCAAGCATGGTCACGCGGCTGCGCTGGGCGGCGGAAAAAGAGGTCACGGTGCAGGGCCTTTCTTATTGGAGTTGAATGGCATTAAACATCGTCAAGGATGCCTGAAACCGGTTTCAGGAAACACCAACTCAGGAGATCCGTCAAGCCAATGCGGCGCCGACACCGGTGTCGAAACCGACGAGCGGCTATGCCTACCTGTTAGTTTTGACAGTACCCAAGCCTGGTATTTGGGCGCTTAATCCTTGCCAAGGGCACCTCCCATTGCATCGTCGGCAGGACATTTATATGAACACTTCCAACGCTCGTCGCAGACGTGTCTCCAGAAGCAATATTTTGTCACTTCCCGAGATCAAGGTGCCTATCCTCGATGATGCCGTGCCCCCCATCCTCGAGGGGTATATCCCGCGTGAGTACCTTGATTCGAATATTGAGGTGGTCATCGAGGAGCTGTGGCCTGACCCCGCGTCGGCGGAGAGGTTCGACGTCCTGGTTGTTCATTGGCGGCGTAGTGGAAGTGAGGGAGAGCCGCTCCTGCGCCGGCGGTTCGATGGCCCGATTGATCCAGCGATTTTTCCACTGCGTATTCCCGTCGACCGAAGGTACCTGGAGAATGACGGCACCGTGCTGCTGAGCTATGAGGTGCTTGAGCAGGGCACCTTGCCCACCCCTTCGCCAACGCGCGTGTTAGTGCTGGACCGTACCCCACCCAACAACAATATCACCCCCCAGGGGCCTGAATTTCCCGTCGATATCATCGATGAGAATTACCTGGCTGCGAACCCGACGGTGAACATGCAGGTACCTTTTTACACTGGCCGTCGCGCGTGGGACCGGGTCGAGTATTACCTTTCGATTGATACCCCACCCCCCGACCGGAATACGCCGGACGGTTTTTTCGACTTTGTTTCTGAAACTGAACCGTTGGTGTTCCCCGTACCAGGAGATCTGTTTCGGCTTTATCGAAACGGCCTTCAATTCATGCATATTGTGTTGCGGGACCGCTCCGGTAACGCGGGGCCGCGATCAAACCAGAAGACGGTTATTGTTGATCTGGATGCCGCGCCCTCCGACCTCCAGCCACTGGTTGTTCCGGCGATGGTGAACGGCTTGATTGATCGCCAGGATGCGCGCCTCGGCGTTGTGGGGAAGGTGCTGTACGACAATTGGCAGGAGGGTGACCATGTCACGGTTACGTGGGGCGATACGCCGTTATCGCCACAGCCGGTCACCCAGTTGCCTTTTGATGTCAGCATCCCTTGGGAAACCTTGATTGCCCAGGGGCCGGGGCCAGCGACCGGCGTTGCTACGTACACCATTACTCGCGCCGGTGGAACGCTCCCCACCCCTCCCAGCCCACCGACGGTGATCAGATGGAACTTCACGGTGGCGGGGCAAGACCACGGCAATGCTCCGCAATTGCTGAATCTCGACCTTCCTGCCGTGACGGTCTGGGGTGAAGGTTCCATGACAGAGAACCATATCGATATACGTGATCAGGATCAGCGCATTTACGCCAGTGTTCCGTTGTACCACCGGCCCCAGGATGGGGAAGAGTTGACGTTGTACTGGGGCAACTTTCCCAGTACCGCTGTACCGGTTGCACACTACACGGTGGATGTAAGTAAGGGCGATGTGGAAGGCAGTATTGTCGAGTTCAGTGATATTCCGTGGAGTGTGATTATGGGGGCAGGCAATGACGACAGAATGCCTGTTTATTACACGACTTCTAACGGCGTTAATGAACAATTGGCCAACTTCACCAACGTGACAGTGGCCGTGGTTCCAATATTGAGTCTTACGCAAGTGCGATTTCCCAGTGCAACTGCAGACGCCTGGATAAATTGTCAGGCCGTTCCTCCCATGTGGGACCACATCCCCTTGGAAGTTACGGCAAATACACAGCTCAGAGAAGGCGATGCGGTCCTCTTGAGTTGGCAGGGTTATGAGGTTTTTTTTACCGGGCCCATTGACGGGACTGAAGACTCTCTACTGCATTTCCTTTCGGCGGAAGAAGCAGAGAACGGTTATATATTTAAGCAAGATAACTATGAAGAAAAGATAAAACCCATACGGTCAGACAATCCGGCAAGCGTAGGGAGTTCGGCACTGGTGTCTTACGAAGTGTTCCGTGGTACCAGGATCATAGGCCGCGCACGAGAGCGGCAAGTCAAGATTGATCAGCGCTATTCCAGTGGGCGTTATTGCGGTCCTGACGAAGACGGGGAGCAGGACTAGCCTGGCGAGCGTGTGAGTCAGCCCAGTCATAAAGTTGAGCTTCGATAGTGGTCTCAAGTGTTTTAGAGGCGGGGCCAGCTATTCGGTTCAAGGCGAGCGATTTCTCGTTTCGTCTGTGACATTGAAGTGGTAACCGGCATTAATAATTCGCTTATGGAGAACGTAGATGACTATCTTTAGTAAAAAACAACAGGCCGCACTTGCCTCTAGAAAACTCAATCGAGAGTATGTCTCCAAGTATGGGGGCGGTATTTTTGAGTTTGAGGCGCCGGAGTTCGACTCGTTAAATGATCAAGGGCTCATTCCGGCAGCAGCCTCAAGAAGAAACTTGCCTGTTACGTTTGAAGCCCCGACACTTGACGAGGATGTGGGACCGGATGTAGTACATCGGCTGGAACTGGTGATGCGCGATAAAGGTGTGACAAATTGGGGACCGCCCCTATATACGATGCGCTATGGTGCACCCGGTGGAGTCAGTCCGGGCGACCTGATTCTCAGGAATATTCCTCCCTCCCGCCTGAATGAGGGACGGTACGAAATTGCCTATATCTTTTATGAAGACGATAACCCTTCGCTGTCAGATATCGCGCCATTGGAGGTTGATCTGACGGCACCCTACAAATTCAATCTCAACGACGACGAAGAGCACGATATCCACCCGTTTGCTCCGTTATTACCGGCAGACCTGGGCTCGGAAATCGACGAACAATATGTAGATGAGCATGATGAGGGACTGGTATGCACCTTCCCGAATTACGTGAACTATGGTCGAGCAGAAGGCGACACAATCACGGTCTATTTCTCTGAGTATTCCTCATCGCAGCTTGCCACACCGATCGACACGGTGCCGGTGGAAGATAGCCTTGAGTTTGTGATCCCCTGGGACCGGATCGAAGTGCTGGAAGCTGGCGCCTACTATTTGTTTTATATCCTGACCGACCTGGCCGGTAACAAAAGCAGGGAGTCTGTTCCCCGTCCCGTCCGGCTGAATTTGGTGGGGGTTCCTGCTCCTCTGCAGGCGAGGGTGCCGTTGGCGCTGTTGCCGGCCGATGGATTGATTGATCTGCAGGATGCTTATGAGCTTGGTGGCGTGACGGTGGAAATTCCTCTGTATGCCAATGTGCGAGAGGAGCTGGATGTGATTGACCTCACCTGGGGCGGCGAGAGCGCGGGGCGCTTTAATGTCAGGGATTACGTGCCGTTTCCTCTAAGGCTGCCGGTTGATACCGCTATCATCTTCGACGCGTATGGTGAAGGCCCGGGGGAAGTGGACACGGATATCGAGTATGTGGTTGATCGAAATGGCAACGAATATCCCGCGCCTAGTCTAACCATTAGGGTGGATCTTTCCGGCCCCGGCCCCGATCCGACGCCCGACCCGGAAAACTCTCGGCTCAACGTGGTGACCGTTTACGGTGGCGACCCCGATACGGAAAACCATTTGCTGCCGGAAGATTTCGGTAACGCCGCGACCGTCGAGATTGTGCTGTGGGAGGTTCCTCCGCCTGTACCCGGTATCACTATCACCGGTTATTGGGGCAGTTTTGCGCACCCCTTCGATCCAACCGAGCTGAATGGTGAAGAAGGTGGAGACACCGTTACCCTCACCGTGCCCTGGTCAATCATCAAGGCGGTTGGCAATGGCACGATCCCGGTGTTCTATACCTTGAGTTGGGACGTCAATGACAACCTTCAGCGGTCTCGTCCCCAGAATGTCGTGGTCGAGGCCAACGTAGTCGTCATGGAGGCGCCGACCTTCGTCAAGACAGCCACGGATTTGGCCTGTAGGGATCTGAATCCGTCTAACTTTTCCGCACGTGTCAGAGTACCGGGCAATACCACTTACTTCGAGGTGGACTCTGTCATCCGCCTGGAATGGCAGGTATACAGCGACAGGGGGCACACTACGCCATTGGGTGATCCTGTGTCGTTCTCCTCGCCGCCGTTGACACCGGATATGGTTTCAAATGGCTTCCTCCTGGTGATTCAGCCTTACATGAGCGTCATCAGGCCTGCTGGGCGCAACTCAGTCGGCATTCAATACTTTGCGACGGTTAATGGCGTTGAGGAGTCGTCTGAGATGGGCTTTACAACGACCCTGCTCGCAAACCGGAATACGCCACCGTTGTACTGCGAGGAACTGCCGGTTCTCGGGGAGGATGAAGCGTAATACGCGTTGTCCAAAGGGCGCTTCGGCGCCCTTTGGTTTTCACCTGTCACAAGCTTCCTTGCGTAGTTGCGTTACGCCATTCCCTCCACGGATACGCGTTTTTCCTTAGGGGGTTCGGATAATTCCTACATCCATCGTTAGCGCTCACCGGTAATTTTGCGGGCCGTAACTGGCCAGTTTCCACTGCATTCGAAACAGGCCGAACTTTTCTGTGATGGAACGCCTGTTGAACGAGTGAGTGATCATGAATACCCAGTCTATTTTTAAGTTAAATCCTTTGGCCGTCGTCGTTAAAGTCGCGTCGATTGCATCATTGTTGGTTCTCGCCCCGCACGCTCAGGCAAGGTTGATCGAAAATCGAACCGAGACCATCGACTTTCACGACGTGCTCGACAGCTATTCGTTGGAAAATGCCACGCTCAACGTGATAGAGGGGCGAACCGAGAGCGTCTATGCCGCCCGCTCCAACCTGAACCTGAGCGAGTCGAGTACTGTCCTCGGCACGGTCGTTGCGCAGGCAGGCTCGAACGTCAACATGGATTCCAGTCGCGTTGTAGCGCAGGGTGATTTCAACACGGGTATCACGTTGTACAGCAGTAATGCGCTGATTAACGGCAGCGTGATTTCCAGTGCCGACTACCATGGGTTGGTGGTCAATCGTTTCTCTGGCTCCACCGTGGGTTCCAACGCGACCGTCAATGACAGCGTGGTTTCCGGAGCTACCGGTGGCGCGGTGGTAGGAGCCCATAGCGTGCTGAACCTGGACCGCAGCATCCTGCAGGGTATAGACGCTGGCAGTTTCGGTTTGCAGTTGCAGAGCGCAGAGGCTCATGCCCGCCAAAGTGTCATCACGGGCGGCCTCAATGGTGTAGTGCTGGTGAATGAACCCCGTAGTGTGCTTGCCAATAGCTTGGTACTGGACAATACACGCGTGACCGGCGAAACCGGTGCGGCGATTGAGGTGAGAAGAGGGGCCAATGCAACGATTGAGGTGCTCAATGGCTCGACACTGTCCGGTGGCAACGGCAACCTTCTTGAGGTCAAGGGTGGGTCTTCGGCCACTGTTCGGGTTGATAGCAGCCAACTACTGGGCAACGTGATCGTTGAGTCGGGCAGTACCACACACCTTGACTTGCAGAACCGGGCTGCGTTGACCGGTCGCCTGGAAAATGTTTCGTCGTTGAGTGTCGGTAGCCAGTCGCTGTGGGACATGACCGGCAACAGCCAGGTCGGCGCCTTGAACCTGTCGGACGGGATGATCAGGTTTGGTGCGAGTGACGCCTTTTACCAGCTGGACCTGAGCAGCCTGTCCGGTAACGGCACGTTTGTAATGGGCACCGATTTTGCTCGGGGCTTGACCGACTTCCTCAACATCACGGGTTCCGCCAGCGGCAACCATCAGTTGTTGGTGGCCAGCAGCGGCGTCGAGCCGCTCAGTGCGAGTGAGGTGCGTATTGTGCATACCGGTGGCGGTGATGCGCAGTTTTCGTTGCTAGGCGGTGCGGTCGATGTGGGGGCGTGGTCCTATGGGCTCAAGCAAGACGGCAACGACTGGTTCCTCGACCCGTCATCGCGGGTCATCAGCCCTGGCACCCGCTCGGTGCTGGCGCTGTTCAATGCCGCGCCTACCGTGTGGTATGGCGAGCTGTCCTCTCTGCGTACCCGTATGGGTGAACTGCGCCACAACGGTGCCGAGTCCGGCGGATGGGTTCGCAGTTATGGCAACAAGTACGAGACGAAAGGCGGTGCCGGCAATGGCTACACGCAATCGCAACGCGGTTTTTCCCTCGGTGCGGATATGCCGGTGATGGACAGTCCATGGCTGTTGGGGGTCATGGCCGGTCATAGTGAATCAGATCTGGATGTTGGCCGTGGAACGTCGGGCACTATCAAAAGTTACTACGTCGGTGCCTACGCCACCTGGATGGATGAAGACAGTGGCTACTACTTTGACGGTGTGGCCAAGGTGAACCACTTGCGCAATGACTCCAAGGTGGGGTTGAGCGATGGCACGCAGGCCAAGGGTGACTACGCTACTAATGCCTTGGGTGTTTCGGCAGAGGTTGGGCGTAATATCAGGTTGGATGATGGGGTCTTCGTTGAACCGTTTGCCCAAGCGTCGGTGATGACTGCCAAGGGCAAGAGCTACAAACTGGATAATGGGATGCAGGCCAAGGGCGATCACACCCACTCGGTCCTGGGTAAATTGGGGGTGACTGTCGGCCGTGATTTTGTGCTCGATAGCGGTAGCGTTGTACAGCCTTACTTGCGCGGTGCGGTCGCTCATGAATTTGCCAAGAACAACAAGGTGTCGGTGAATAACCAGGCGTTCAATAACGATCTCTCGGGCAGCCGTGCGGAATTCGGTGCGGGGGTTGCGGTGTCCTTGTCCCAGAACCTGCAGTTGCATGCCGATTTCGAACATGCGAAAGGCAAGCGTATTGATCAGCCCTGGGGTGCCAACGTGGGCGTGCGTTACAGCTGGTAATCAACAATGCCCTGGATCAAGTGATAAAAAAATGCCCCGGTTTCCGGGACATTTTTTGTGGGGTCAAACATTGAACAGGATTTGCATACGCTGCTCCCGCCCAGCGACGTCAACGTAGTAGACGTCCAAGGCACCGCTGACATGGTTGGTTTGCTCGTCATGGATAAACTCGATTGTGCCGCGCTCGGCTGTATAAGCGGGAGGTGGCGCGTCATTGAGCTCCATATAAATAACCGAAAAACGCTCGTCGGGTTCGTCGGGCTTCAGGTGGTACCGGCCGGAGGGCAATGTCTTTGGATTCGCCAGATACTTGAAAACAACGATTCGCCGACGGTCACCAATGCCTAAATCCCGCTGAGTGGCCTCAACCCACCAATAACCGGATTTGAGTTCATGTTTGGGGGAATCGTCCTTGAACGCCTGAGTCGCGATCGTTCCCTGGAAGTAAACTTGGGCAGTGGATCGGCTGTTTTCACTTACCGCAGATGCAGTTGCAGTACTCATGGTTATAGTCTCCCGCTCTCGTCAATAAATGTCCCGTGAAGGCATCATTACCCACTTGGGACAAGCCTGTTAAATACGACGGTCTACGTTTGCCTCGTTTTGCACGCGCTTTCATTCCATTGCTTTTATCGAAATATTGTCGACGACCAGAAAAGTAATGCCCTGTATTTGCAGCGTCATGTCATGAGCCCCGGCGGGGATGGTGAATACGTAGGTGTATGTATCCCAGCCTCCCTCTCCGCGTAACTCGAGCTCAGGTACGTGAACGGGGGTTATATGAAACATTACAAGCCCATGGCCGCCGGTTGGCGTTTGCGCATCGATAGAGAAGACAAGCGCCTGCCCGGGAACGACCCTGATGTCCTGCTCGATATAAGCGCCCAGATTCAACTGACACTGTTGATCGTGGAAGGTCGCCAAATTGGGCGGCGGTGACGAAGTCCATTCATCGTTGTTGCGTGAGAAGTCCCCGTTACGGATCAACTCAATCGGTATGGTCGTGCCTTCTTCCTCCACCAGCCTGACGTTATCGAACCAGACGTCCCCCGACGTTCCTGTCAATTGCACGGTTGCGCTGACAGTGCCGGTGGGAGGCGTGAACGTTAATGACTGACGCAACCAGCCTTGATTGCCGGACATCGATATCGATTCATTGACCCCCGAAGGTTGAAAAACCACGGTTATCGAACCGGCACCTCTGTAAGTGATCAGCGTAAACAGGCTGAGGGTATAGGCCGTTGCGTCAACCACCCGCACCGTTTGCTCGGCCATTCCTTGAGTTCTGACGATGCAACTGCGTTGGGAAAAATCCACACTGCCGGGAAGTGTCGCGGTGGCTGTCCAATGGGTTCCATGGTCGATAAAGTTTCCATTCAGGATCAGGTTCTTATTTAACGGAACGGGTGGTGACATGGCGCGCTCCCGCAGGCCTTGATACCCGGCCTGGCCCGTGCTTTTTGACAAGTGGCTTTATTCAGCGCCATTAAGGCCTTGCTCACAACTGTCAGAATTCACAGGTTTGCTCGCCATTCGTCGCCTTTTCTACGCTCCCGCTAAAACGCTCAGCCAAGCTGAGCCGAACAACAGTAACGCCATGCCTTGGTTAAAACGCCCCATGGCCTTGGCCGAGCGAAACACCCGGCTTGACCCCACCCCCAGCAACGCCCACGCCCCCAGGCACGGCAACGAAATCAGGAAAAAGGCCAGCGACAGGTACAGCACGTGGCTCTGGCGTTCGTCGCCATTGCCGGCAAACACACTGACCACCGCCAAGGCCATCATCCAGGTCTTGGGATTGACCAGTTGCAGGCCGGCGGCGCCGACCAGGCCCAGGCGTTTTTGCGCGGTGTCCGGGTCGATGACTTCGGCCGGGGCGCGGAAGATCTGCCAGGCCAGGTAACTGAGCCAGGCAACGCCGACCCATAGCATCGCGGCCTGCACCCTGGGCAATTGCGCCAGCGACTGGCCCACGCCCGAGCCCACCAGCAACACAATTCCCGCCGCCCCCATGCAGGCACCCAGCACGATAGGCAGTGCAGCCTTGAGCCCATAACGCGCGCTGTTGCTCAGCACCAGGATATTGGTCGGGCCGGGGGTGATGGAGGCAACGAAGGCGAATAACAGAAAAGGCAGCAGGGTAGGGAACATGGTGGTGTGACTCCAATCAGCAAGGCAATGGAGTCGATCTTCACAAGCGGCCCGCTACCTGTCTGGAAGATTTGAGCAGCGCTTGCGGTACGCTGCCGGTGTCATGCCATAGGCCCGCACAAACCAGCGGCCTAAATGGCTTTGGTCGGCAAAGCCCAGGCTGCTGGCGACCTCGGCAGGTTGCTCGCCCTTGGCCAGCAAATGGCGGGCTCGGGCCAGGCGCAGCTGTACCAGATAGGCATGGGGCGGCAGGCCGAAGGCGCTCTTGAAGGCGCGGGTCAGGCGGAAGCGGTCTACGCCGGTTGCCAGGGCCAACTCATCCATACCGACGTCCTGATGCAGATGGGCATGCAAATATTCGCGGGCCTTGTGGGCCACCAGAGGCAGGCGCGGGTCCTGGTGATAGCGCTGGCGCCAGTGCAACTGGCCGGTCAGACGTTCCAGCAAGTGGTCGAGGGCGTGTTGGCGCACGATGCGCAGCTCGCCATCGTGCAGGCTTTGAAACGCCTGGCTGGTGGCAAGCGCCAGGCGAGGATCACTGGCAAGGGTGGTGGCAAACCCCAACTGACTGTTGGCCGGGGCTTCCTCGAACACCGCCGTCACTTCCCGCTGCAACCACTGCGGGTCGAGGTACAGCATGCGGTAGGTAAACCCGGCTTCGGTGGGGGCGTGGCCGTCATGGATTTCCCCTGGCTCCAGCAGAAACACCTTGCCCGGTGTGCTTTGGTGCCGGGTGCTGCGGCAATTGAATTGCTGCACGCCTTGCTCCGTGACGCCCACCAGGTAGCTGTCGTGCCAGTGCGGGTCGTACGCATGGCCCTCGAAATGCGCACGCAGGGTCTCGATGCCGGTGTTGGCGTCCTGGGACAGGTCGATCCAGTTGTGGGCGGTCATAAAGCACCGGTGGCAGGTAAACGTTGGCGCCAGTTAGCGCGCCCGGGCGGGCGCTCGTCTAGAAGTTTTGTGCAGCTCAACCAAACAGCCCGGCGGCAATATTGATCGAGAATCCCAGAATGGCCGTGTTGAACAGGAACCCGATCAGCGATTGCCCCAGCACCACCTTGCGCATGGTGCGCGTGGCAACCCCGACATCCGCCGTTTGCACCGCCACGCCGATGGTGAACGAGAAGTACAGGAAGTCCCAGTAATTGGGGGTGCGCAAATCTTCTGCAAAACGCAACGCCGGCTCCGGGCCGTCCCAGGTGTAATACAAGCGCGCGTAGTGCACGCTGAAAATCACCCCGATCAGCAACCATGAGCCCACCACCGTCAGGCCGGTAAAGCCGTAGTGCAACAGGCGTTGGCTATCGCTCAGGTCCTTGGTGCCCACCAGGTTCAAGGTGATGGTCGCCAGGCTGGCAATCGCCGCGATGCACACCATGAACAGCACCAGGCCGGCGTTCTCGTCCTCGATCTCGGCGATGCGTTTTACATCGTCGGCGCGGGAGTGGCTGGTCAGCCAGAGCATCAGCACCAGGTAGGTCCAGACGCCTGCGTTCCAGCCGATGAGGATTTTGCTGATGATCGTATCGGCCGGGGCCAGGAGACCCACCGCCAGGCCCAATACGGCGGCGGTGGACAGGCGAGGGTGGGTGCGGGCGAGGAAGGGCATGGGAACTCGATGGGCCAGGGTTTGCGTTACCTTAGCCCACCTGAGTCCTTTGTTCAGCTGTCTTTGTGGCGCTTTTTCACCAGTTTCATCACCACCACGAAGAACACCGGCACAAACACCACTGCCAGCGTCGCGGTAATCATCCCACCGATCACCCCGGTGCCGATGGCCTGCTGGCTTGCCGAGCTGGCACCGGTGGCAATCGCCAACGGCACCACGCCGAGGATGAACGCTAGGGAGGTCATGATGATCGGCCGCAGACGCAGGCGTGCAGCCTTGAGCGTGGCATCGATCAAGTCTTCACCCTGGTCATACAGGTCCTTGGCGAACTCGATGATCAGGATCGCGTTCTTTGCCGACAGGCCGATGATGGTAATCAGGCCGACCTTGAAGAACACATCGTTGGGCATCCCGCGCAAGCTCACGGCCAATACTGCGCCGAGCACGCCGAGAGGCACCACCAGCAACACCGAGGTCGGAATCGACCAGCTCTCATACAGCGCCGCCAGGCACAGGAACACGATCAGCAGCGACAAGCCGAGCAACAGCGGTGCCTGGGAGCCGGACAAACGCTCCTGCAACGACAGGCCAGTCCACTCCTGGCCCAGGCCGGCGGGCAGTTGGCTGACCAGCCGCTGGATCTCTTCCATCGCCTCGCCCGTACTGTGGCCCGGCGCCGATTCACCGGAAATCGCGATGGCCGGGTAACCGTTATAACGCGTCAACTGGGCAGGGCCCTGGATCCAGCGCGCTTCGACAAAGGCCGACAGCGGCACCATCTTCCCGGCGTTGTTGCGCACATGGATTTTCATCAGGTCCGCCACCTGGCTGCGCTGATCACCTTCGGCCTGCACCACCACCCGCTGCATGCGGCCCTGGTTGGGGAAGTCGTTGATATAGGCCGAACCGATGGCTGAGGACAGCACATTGCCGATATCGGCAAAGGAAATGCCCAGGGCGTTGGCTTGCTTGCGGTCAACTTCCAGCTGTACCTGAGGCGCCTCGGCCAGGGCGCTTTCACGCACGTTGGCCAGGATCGGGCTTTTCTCGGCGGCGGCCAGCAGTTCGGTACGGGCCTCCATCAAGGCGGCATGGCCCACGCCACCACGGTCTTGCAGGCGGAACTCGAAACCACTGGAGGTGCCCAGGCCATCTACCGGCGGTGGCAGGATCGCGTAGGCAATCGCGTCCTTCAGCTCGGTAAAGGCCGCGTTGGCACGGTCTGCAATGGCGGCGGCGGAATCCTTGCTGCTGCGTTCCGACCAGTCCTTGAGCGTGGTAAACGCCAGCGCCGCGTTCTGCCCCGAGCCGGAGAAGCTGAAGCCCATGATCATCGTGGTATCGCCCACGCCCGGCTCGCCGGCGTTATGCGCCTCGATCTGCTCAGCCACCTGCACCGTGCGGTTCTTGCTCGCACCCGGCGGCAGTTGGATGTCGGTGATGGTGTAGCCCTGGTCTTCCACCGGCAGGAACGAGGAGGGCAGGCGGCTGAACAACACCCCCAGGCCCACCACCAACACCAGATAGATCAGCAGGTAACGCCCGCTGCGCTTGAGGGCATAGGCCACCCAGCCTTCATAGCGGTCGGTGAACTGTTCGAAGCGACGGTTGAACCAGCCGAAAAAGCCGCCTTTCTCATGGTGCTCGCCCTTGGCAATCGGCTTGAGCAATGTCGCGCACAGGGCCGGGGTCAAGGTCAGGGCGAGGAATGCCGAAAACAGGATCGAAGTGGCCATCGACAACGAGAACTGCTGATAGATCACGCCCACCGAGCCCGGCATGAACGCCATCGGCAGGAACACTGCCACCAGCACCAGTGTGATGCCGACAATCGCCCCGGTAATCTGGCCCATTGCCTTGCGCGTAGCCTCTTTGGGCGACAGGCCCTCGGTGACCATGATCCGCTCGACGTTCTCCACCACCACAATCGCATCGTCCACCAAAATGCCGATGGCCAATACCATGCCGAACATGGTCAGCACGTTGATCGAGAAACCCAGCAACAGCATGGTGGCGAAAGTGCCCATCAAGGCGATCGGTACCACCAAGGTCGGGATCAGCGTGTAGCGGATGTTTTGCAGGAACAGGAACATCACCGCAAACACCAGCAGCATCGCCTCGCCCAGGGTGTACACCACCTTGGTGATGGAGACTTTCACGAACGGCGAAGTGTCGTATGGGATCTTGTACTCAACGTTGGCCGGGAAGTAGCGCGCCAGTTCGTCCATCTTCGCCCGTACCAGGGTCGCGGTGCTCAAGGCGTTGGCCCCCGGCGACAGCTGCACGCTGACGGCGGTGGACGGCTTGCCGTTCAGGCGGGTGGAGAACTGGTATTCCTGGCTGCCGATTTCCACCCGTGCCACGTCACCGACGCGCACGGTGGAACCGTCCGGATTGGCCTTGAGCACGATGTCGGCAAATTCAGCCGGGGTCGACAGCTGGCCTTTCACCAGGATCGACGCGGTGATTTCCTGGGTCTTGGTACCCGGCAAATCACCAATGCTGCCCGCCGATACCTGGGCGTTCTGCGCCGCGATGGCCGCGTTGACGTCCGCGGGGGTCAGGTTGAAACCGATCAGCTTCTGCGGGTCGATCCAGATTCGCATTGCGCGCTCGGCGCCGTACAGCTGGGCCTTGCCCACACCGTCCAGGCGCTTGAGTTCGTTCATCACGTTGCGCGCCAGGTAATCGCTGAGCGCCACGTCATCGAGCTTGCCGTCGCTGGAGGTGAGGGTGACCAGCAGCAGGAAGCCGGCGGAGACCTTCTCCACCTGCAAACCTTGCTGCGTCACCGCTTGCGGCAGGCGCGGCTCCACGGCCTTGAGACGGTTCTGCACATCGACCTGGGCCATTTCCGGGTCGGTGCCCGGCTGGAAGGTCGCGGTGATGGTGGCCGAACCGAGGCTGCTCTGGGATTCGAAATACAGCAGGTGATCGGCGCCGTTAAGCTCCTGCTCGATCAGGCTGACCACGCTTTCGTCCAGGGTCTGCGCGGAGGCGCCCGGGTACACGGCGTAGATCTCGACTTTCGGCGGGGCGACGTTGGGGTACTGCGCCACCGGCAACTGCGGGATGGCGAGGGCGCCGGCCAGCAGGATAAACAGGGCGACCACCCAGGCGAAGATCGGGCGGTCAATAAAGAACTGCGGCATTGTGAACGGTTCCTTTCTTACTGGCCGGATGCCTGGGCGATGGGCGCGGGGCTGTCGTCAACCTGGACTTTCTCGCCAGGGCGGGCGTGTTGCAGGCCTTCGACGACGATACGGTCACCGGCCTTGAGGCCGCTGTTGACCACCCAGCGGTCATTGACCACCGAACCCAGTTCCAACGGTTGCTGGCTCACGGTTTGCTCGGCGTCCAGCAGCAACACCATCGGGATCCCGGCGCTGTCGCGGGTGATCGCCCGCTGCGGCACGCTGATGCCTTGCTGATCGACGGCTTGCTCCAGGCGTACGCGGATAAAGCTGCCGGGCAGCAGGTCGAGGTCCGGGTTGGGGAATTCGCTGCGCAAGATGATCTGCCCGGTGCCCGGGTCGACGCTGATCTCGGCGAACAGCAACTTGCCCGGCAGCGGGTACAGGCTGCCGTCATCCTGGATCAGCGTGGCCTTGGCCTGGTCCTGGCCGACTTGCTTCAAGTGCCCGGCGCGAAAGGCCCGGCGCAGGTCGTTCAGCTCGCGGGTGGATTGGGTCAGGTCGGCGTGGATCGGGTCCAGTTGCTGGATCAGCGCCATCGGCGTGGCCTCGTTCTGGCCCACCAGGGCGCCTTCGGTCACCAGCGCGCGGCCGATGCGCCCGGAAATCGGCGCGGTGACGGTGGCATAGCCCAGGTTCAACTTGGCGCGTTGCACGGCGGCCTGGTTGGCGGCCACATCCGCCGCGGTTTGCCGGGCGGCGGCGCGGGCATTGTCGTATTCCTGGCCGCTGATGGCGTTGCCTTCCACCAGTTGGCTGTAGCGCTGCTCTTGCAGGCGCGCCTGGAACGCATTGGCCTCGGCCTTGCGCAGGCTGGCCTGGGCGCTGTCGAGGTCGGCCTTGAACGGCGCCGGGTCAATCCGGAACAGCACATCGCCCTGTTTCACGTCGTGACCTTCCTTGAACACCTGTTGCAACACCACGCCGGCCACCCGGGCGCGCACTTCGGCGATGCGTGGCGCGGCAATGCGCCCGCTCAGCTCGCTGGTGATGGACAGGGGCTTGGCTTCAAGGGTTTCGATCCGCACCTTGGCCAGCGGTGCCTCGGCGGCTTCGTCCGCCGACTTGCCACACGCGCTCAGCGCCAGTGTCAGGGCCAACAGGCAAAACGGCGCAAACAGATTCTTCGACATGCTCATATCCCAATATTGACTGGCGCATCCTACGGTCGCCCCCGCCACAGTGCTGTGAAGCTCTGTAGGTGGTGTGTGAAGAAATGTAAGGTGCGGCCCACAGATGCACGCGGGCGTATATCCTTCATAACCGCCGAACCTTACACGATCTTCCTGACACCGAAGATCAAATGTGGGAGCGGGCTTGCTCGCGAACGCGGTGTGTCAGCCGCCGTATGCGTTAACTGAAACACCGCTTTCGCGAGCAAGCCCGCTCCCACATTGGATTTGCGTACTACTCAGAAATTGTATTATTTGGAAATACCATGCCCAACATTCTTCTGGTGGAAGACGACGCCGCGCTCTCCGAATTAATCGCCAGTTATCTGGAACGCAACGGCTATCACGTCAGTGTGCTCAGCCGTGGCGACCATGTGCGTGAGCGCGCACGGCTCAATCCACCGGACCTGGTGATCCTCGACCTGATGCTGCCGGGCCTCGACGGCCTGCAAGTCTGCCGGTTGCTGCGGGCCGACTCGGCCACGCTGCCGATCCTGATGCTCACCGCCCGGGACGACAGCCACGACCAAGTGCTCGGCTTGGAAATGGGCGCCGACGACTACGTCACCAAACCCTGCGAGCCCCGGGTATTGCTGGCCCGTGTACGGACCCTGCTGCGCCGCAGCAGCCTCACCGAACCCCAGGTGGCCAACGACCAGATCCTGATGGGCAATCTGTGCATCGACCTGTCGGAACGCACCGTGACCTGGCGTGACCAGCCGGTTGAGCTGTCCAGCGGTGAATACAACCTGCTGGTGGTACTGGCCCGGCACGCCGGCGAAGTGCTCAGCCGCGACCAGATCCTGCAACGCTTGCGAGGCATCGAATTCAACGGCACCGACCGCTCGGTGGACGTGGCGATCTCCAAGCTGCGACGCAAGTTCGACGACCACGCAGGCGAGGCGCGCAAGATCAAGACCGTGTGGGGCAAGGGCTACCTGTTCAGCCGTTCCGAGTGGGAATGCTGAGCCATGTTTCGCGTCCTGATTCGGCTGTACCTGATCACCATCGTCACCTTCGCCGCCGCGATCTACCTGGTTCCGCGGGCGGTGATCCAGCTGTTTGAACACCGTTACATGAGCTACAACATCGAGCAGTCCCGGGGGATGCAAAGCCTGATCGTCAAGGAATACCAACGGGTGCCGGTGGAGCAGTGGGCCAATGTCACCGTGCGCCTGTCGGCGGATTTTGCCCCGCTCAAGGTGCAACTGCTGCGCATCCAGGACGCCAGCTACACCCCGGAAGAACAGCGCCTGCTGGAAAAGGACCAGATGGTGGTGCGCCTGGGGGAGTGGGGCTGGGCGGACGACGTCAGTTCACCCCTGGACGACCAACTGGTGGTCAAGGTCTCGGTCCCGCCGGACCCGCTGGACATGAACCTGTTGTACTGGAGCATGAACGTGCTGATCGGCGCGGCGCTGCTGGCGTGCCTGTTGTTCTGGCTACGGCCCCACTGGCGCGACCTTGAACGCCTGAAAAGTACTGCTGCGCAACTGGGTCAGGGCGACCTTGCGGCGCGCACAAAAATCCCCCCCAGCTCCAACATCGGCAGCCTGGCGGCGGTGTTCGACACCATGGCTAACGACATCGAACAGTTGCTCAATCAACAGCGTGACTTGCTCAATGCGGTCTCCCATGAACTGCGTACGCCACTGACCCGCCTGGACTTCGGCCTGGCCCTGGCGCTGTCCGACGACCTCCCTGCGGCCAGCCGCGAACGCCTGCAAGGGCTGGTGGCGCACATTCGTGAGCTGGACGAGCTGGTGCTGGAGCTGCTGTCTTACAGCCGCCTGCAAAACCCGGCGCAAACACCCGAGCAGGTGGAAGTGGTGCTGGATGAGTTCATCGACAGCATCCTGGGCAGCGTCGACGACGAGCTGGAAAACCCCGATATCGTGATGGATGTGGTGCTGGATTGCGCGGTGGAGCGCTTCACCCTGGACCCGCGCCTGACCGCCCGGGCCCTGCAAAACCTGCTGCGCAACGCCATGCGCTATTGCGAGCGGCGGATTCAGGTGGGCGTGAAGGTGTGCCCCAAGGGCTGTGAGATCTGGGTGGACGATGACGGCATTGGTATTCCGGTGGATCAGCGGGAGCGGATCTTCGAACCGTTCTACCGGCTGGACCGCAGCCGTGACCGCGCCACTGGAGGGTTTGGGCTGGGCTTGGCCATCAGCCGGCGGGCGCTGGAGGCCCAGGGCGGAACCCTTACGGCCGAAGCCTCGCCGTTGGGCGGCGCACGGTTCCGCCTCTGGCTACCGAGCTGAAGAACACCACAAAACCATTGTGGGAGCTGGCTTGCCTGCGATAGCGGTGGGTCAGCTTGCATCTTTGTTGACTGATACACCGCCATCGCAGGCAAGCCAGCTCCCACATGTGATCTTCATCGTTCTTCAGTCCCGCTTTTGGCGTTTGCACAGCCTTACCCCCTCACGCGGTGCCTTGTTATAGTTCGGCCCTTATTCCAGCCGCCAGTCAAGGATCACTGCCATGTCCGAATACCAAGCCTTTGTCGTCGAACTCAGCGGCAACGTCGCCCATGTGCAGCTCAACCGCCCGGAAAAGATCAACGCGATGAACGCAGCGTTCTGGACCGAGATCATCGACATCTTCCAATGGGTCGAAGACACCGACGCCGTGCGTGCGGTGGTCATCAGCGGTGCCGGCAAGCATTTCTCCTCCGGTATCGACCTGATGATGCTGGCCTCGGTGGCCAACGAATTCGGCAAGGACGTAGGCCGTAACGCACGTCTGTTGCGACGCAAGATCCTCGAACTGCAAGCTTCCTTCAACGCTGTCGACACCTGCCGCAAGCCGGTACTCGCCGCGATCCACGGCTACTGCATCGGTGGCGCCATCGACCTGATCAGCGCCTGTGACATGCGCTATGCCGCCGAAGACGCGCAATTCTCCATCAAGGAAATCGATATCGGCATGGCCGCCGACGTCGGCACCCTGCAACGCCTGCCGCGCATCGTCGGCGATGGCATGCTGCGCGAGCTGGCCTACACCGGCCGCCCGTTCGGTGCCGAAGAGGCCCGCAGCATCGGCCTGGTGAATCGCGTGTACAGCGATCACCAGAGCCTGCTGGCCGGCGTGATGGACATCGCCCGGGAAATTGCCGCCAAATCCCCGATCGCGGTCACCGGCACCAAGGCGATGATCAGCTACATGCGTGACCACACGATCAATGACGGCCTGGAATACGTTGCCACCTGGAACTCAGCTATGTTGCAATCCAACGACCTGCGCGTGGCCATCGCGGCCCATATGAGCAAGCAGAAACCCGACTTCGTGGATTGACTGAACATGACCCCAGGCTGGATTACCACAACGCTGCTGGACAACGACGCCCCGGGCGGCTGGGCCGTAGCCCGCAGCCGTGAAGGCTTTTTACACGACCAGAACGGCCCGCTGTTTCCCCGGGAATGGCTCAAGCGCCAGGACCTCTCGGTGTTCGCCGAGCACGGCATCGGCCATCTGGACGGCGAGCCGGTGTACCTGCTGGAGCTCAATAGCCCAACCGATGTACCGGGTTGCGGCTGGCAGGGCCTGCGGGCGTTCATGCTGCAAGGCGACCACACGCTGTACAAAGTCCTCGGTTACGCCGCACAAATCGGCACCTGGGCCCGCGAACACCGGTTTTGCGGCAGTTGCGGCCAGGCGATGGTGCAGGTGCCACGGGAGCGGGCGATGTTCTGCCAGGCCTGTGACCTGCGCAGCTACCCGCGTATCTCGCCGAGCATGATCGTGCTGGTGACCCGTGGCGACGAGATCCTGCTGGCCCGTTCGCCGCGCTTTGTCACGGGCGTCTACAGCACCCTGGCGGGGTTTGCCGAGCCAGGTGAGTCAGCCGAGGACTGCCTGATTCGCGAAGTGCGTGAAGAAGTGCAGGTGGAGGTCAAGAACATCCAGTACATGGGCAGCCAGTGCTGGCCGTTTCCGCACTCGATGATGCTGGGCTTTCACGCCGAGTACGCCGGCGGCGACATCGTGCCCCAGGCCGACGAGATCGAAGACGCGCAGTGGTTCAACATCCATGAGCTGCCGCCGTTGCCGGCGTCACGCTCGATTGCGCGCTACCTGATCGACCTCTACCTGGCCCGTCGCTTAGGCCACGCTGAACCAGTGTTGCCAGGCTAGGCGCACCGTCAGGCCGAGCACCACGGTGATGAACACCGGGCGAATGAACTTGGCGCCGCCGCTGATGGCGCTGCGTGCGCCAAAGAACGCGCCGCACATCACCGAAACGCCCATGCACAGGCCGACAATCCAGTCCACCGAGCCATTGAAAATGAACACCGTCAGCGCCGCCGCGTTGCTGACGAAGTTCATGCTGCGCGCCACGCCGCTGGCCTTTACCAGGTCGATGGGGTGCAACAGCATGGTGCTCACCGTCCAGAACGCCCCGGTGCCGGGGCCGGCCACGCCATCGTAGAAACCCAGGCCGAAGCCCTGGGTGGATTGCCATTTTTTCTTGATCGGCGCGTCGTTATCCAGCGCCGCTTTGGGCGTGCCGCCGAACAGCAAATACAAACCGCAGCCGAACACAATCACCGGGAGCATCTTGTTCAGGGTTTCGGCGGGCAGGTAATGGGCGACGACGGCGCCGGTGAGTGCGCCGATCAGCGTGCCGACGATGGCATGCACCCACTGTCGCGGATGAAACAGCTTGCGCCGGTAGAAGTTAAAGCTGGCGGTAGCCGAGCCGAAGGTGGAGCTGAGTTTGTTGGTGCCCAGCACCAGGTGCGGCGGCATGCCGGCAGTCAGCAGGGCAGGCGTGGTGAGCAGGCCGCCACCGCCGGCGATGGCGTCGATGAAACCGGCGATAAAGGCAACCCCGGCGAGGATCGCCAGGGTGGTGAGGTCAACGCTGAGTTCGAAGGGCATGGGCAAGACTTAGTCGGCAAGGCGCAGCAAGGGCTGCGCGAAAGGCCGGTATCTTACCGATTAGCGTGGGGGCCTGCGACTATGATCGTTCCCACGCTCTGCGTGGGAATGCCGCCTTGGACGCTCCGCGTCCTGCTGCCGCAAGGGTGACGCAGAGCGTCGCGGGATGCATTCCCAATGTGGGAGCGGGCTTGCTCGCGAATGCGGTGAATCAGCCACTCTATCCGGTGACTGACACTGCGCATTCGCGAGCAAGCCCGCTCCCACATTTCAACCGTGCCCGCTTGGCTATTTATGTGTTTCGACCCACTCCAGTGCGGTCCGCCAGAAGCAGATCCCCAGGAAGTACGCCGACATCAGCAACCACAGGCCCAGGGTCAGGCGATTGGTGTACGGGAAGTCGATCACCAGCAGCAGGCTGCACAGCAACCAGATGGTGGTCACGGCGATATTGAGCGGCATGAAGCGCTTGACCCGGAACGGGTGCAGGAACTTCATTGGGGTCACGGTCAACAGCGCCAGCACGATCACCGTCAGCAAGGTGATCCAGGCTGCTGGCTGGATGATGTAGACGCACAGCGCGACCACGTTCCAGGCCGCAGGGAAGCCCTGGAAGTAGTTGTCCTTGCTCTTCATGTTGACGTTGCAGAAGCAGAACAGCGACGACACCAGAATCACCGACACCGTAAACAACGGGGTGAAGTCCGGCAGGGCGATATAGCGATAGATAAACAGCGCCGGAATAAACACGTACGTCAGGTAATCAATCACCAGGTCCAATACCGAGCCGTCGAAGCTTGGCAGCACCGTTTGCACGTTCACCCGTCGCGCGAGGGAGCCGTCCACTCCATCCACGATCAAGGCCAGGCCCAGCCACAGCAGGCAAGCCTTGGGCTGGTTGTCGAGCAGTGCCAGGGTGGCCAGGAAAGCCAGTACTACGCCGGTCGCGGTAAAACCGTGGGCGCCCCAGGCCTTGAGACGGGCTACATGCAGGGTCGATATCACAGGGGCGTTCTCCAAAAGGTGAAACAGGGCAGCCGACGGGGTAACACCGTCGAATCTGGCCAGAGTGTGCAGGTATCGACCGGGAAGGGTGGGATAAGGTTCACCACCCGGCGTAGGTTAAGCGTAGCAAGCGTGGGACGTTTCGGCATCAGCCTTGGCGAAACACCAGCGCTTTTAATCCGCTCTGCGGGTCGATATCGGGAAATTCCGGCGGGTTTTCCAGCCGCTGCTCAAAGCGCAGGCCCGGCGCTTCGCGGGTTACGCCGTCGATCAGGAAGTCTTCGCCGAACGCCGGGTCGTTCATGCACGCCAGCACTGTGCCCTGGGCCGTGAGCAAGTCCGGCAGGCGACGCAGCACCCGCTGGTAGTCCTTGGTCAGCAGGAAGCTGCCTTTCTGGAACGAGGGCGGATCGATGATCACCAGGTCGTACGGGCCGCTGTGGGTGACCTTGGCCCAGGACTTGAACAGGTCGTGGCCGAGGAAGGTCACCTTGCTCAGGTCATGGCCGTTCAAGCGGTGATTATCGCGACCACGGCTCAGTGCGCCACGGGCCATGTCCAGGTTCACCACATGCTCGGCGCCGCCTTCGATGGCCGCCACGGAAAACCCGCAAGTGTAGGCAAACAGGTTCAGCACCCGCAGGCCCTGCGCCTGTTTACGCACCCAGTTGCGGCCATAACGCATGTCGAGGAACAGCCCGCTGTTCTGCTTTTTGCCCAGGTCTATCAGGTAGCGCAGGCCGCCTTCGGTGATGGTCAGTTCGTCGACCACCTCGCCAAACAGCCATTCGGTGGTGCTTTGCGGCAGGTAACGGTGTTGCAGCGCCACGGTATGGGCGCCGAACGACGGCCAGTCGATCTGCACCAGCCTCTGCTTCAACGCTTCAAGCTCCGCGGCTTCTGGCTCCTTGAACAGCGAGACCAGCACTACACCTTGCAGCCAGTCCACCGTGAGTTGTTCCAGGCCCGGCCAGCAGCGGCCACGCCCGTGGAACAGGCGCCGGGTTTCGGCGGGGACGGTTTGCAGTGCGTTCAGCAAATGGGTGTGCAGGGTGGCGAGTGCGTCTGGGTTCATCGGGCAACGTCGGTCATTGAGCGGGCGGCATTTTAAACACAATTGCGGGGTTTTCGGGGCTTCAAGCACAACGTGCTTTGAATTGGTCGATTGGCAGTGATTTGTGCTCAAAAGGCTGCGAGAGGCTGCGTATAACAGTCAAAAAATCCCTTGGCACCGACATAAACTGGAAAAAAAGCCCGGAGGTGCCCATGAACGGTTTCGCGAACGCAGTGAGTCAGACAGCGATGGACCAGGAAGAACTGGCCGAATGGCGCGATGCCCTGGCCTCCCTGGTGGCCAACGCCGGGCCGGCGCGGGCGCGGGAGATCCTCGACATGCTGGCGGAGGCCGGCGGCGCGCCGCACATCGCCTGGAAACCCCGGCACGGCACGCCCTATATCAACAGCATCGCCGTGGAGCAGCAACCGCCGTTCCCCGGCGACCTGGCCACCGAAGAGCGCCTGGCCTCGGTGGTGCGCTGGAACGCGCTGGCCATGGTGGTACGCGCCAACCAGGCCTATGGCGAGCTGGGCGGGCATATCGCCAGCTACGCCAGTGCGGCGGATTTGTTTGAGGTAGGCTTCAACCACTTTTTCCGTGCCCGCAACGACAGTTTCGGCGGTGACCTGGTGTTCTACCAGCCGCACTCCGCCCCGGGCATCTATGCCCGCGCCTTCCTTGAAGGGCGCCTGAGCGAAACCGACCTGGCCCACTATCGCCAGGAAATCGGCGCCGGCAAGGCGGGCGCCCGTGGCCTGTCCAGCTATCCCCATCCGTGGTTGATGCCGGACTTCTGGCAATTTCCCACCGGCTCCATGGGCATTGGTCCCATCAGTTCGATTTTCCAGGCGCGGTTTATGCGCTACTTGCAGCATCGCGGTTTGCAGGACACCACCGACCGCCACGTATGGGGTGTATTTGGCGATGGCGAGATGGACGAGCCGGAAAGCATGTCAGCCCTGACCCTGGCCGCCCGTGAAGGCCTGGATAACCTGACCTGGGTGGTCAACTGCAACCTGCAACGCCTGGACGGCCCGGTGCGGGGCAACGGGCGAATTATCGACGAGCTGGAAGCCTTGTTCGCCGGTGCCGGCTGGAACGTGATCAAGCTGGTCTGGGGCTCGGACTGGGATGCCTTGCTGGCCAAAGACACCGACGGCTCGCTGGTGCGCACCTTGTCGCAGACCGTGGACGGGCAGTTCCAGACCTTCGCCGCCAAGGACGGCGCCTACAACCGCCAACACTTCTTCGGTCAAAGCGAGGCGCTGTCCAAACTGGTCGAGGGCATGAGCGACGAGCAGATCGACCGCCTCAAGCGTGGCGGCCATGACATGGTCAAGATCCACGCCGCCTATCACGCCGCACGCCGGGTCACTGGCAAGCCGACGGTAATCCTGGCCCAGACCAAAAAGGGCTTCGGCATGGGCGAGGCCGGGCAGGGCAAGATGACCACTCACCAGCAGAAGAAGCTCGACCGCGAGGCCTTGATCGCCTTCCGCAACCGCTTTCAGTTGCCGCTGACGGATGAGCAGACCGAGTCCCTGAGCTTCTACAAGCCGGCCGAAGACAGCCTCGAAATGCGCTACCTGCACCAGCGCCGTGCCACCCTCGGCGGGTATGTGCCGAGCCGTGGCCAGCAGGCGCCTGCGGTGAGCGTTCCGCCAGTGTCGGGCTACGGCGCGTTTGCCACCCAGGCGGACGGCAAGGAAATGTCCACCACCATGGCCTTTGTGCGCATGCTCACCAACTTGCTCAAGGACAAGGCCCTCGGCCCGCGCATTGTGCCCATCGTCGCCGATGAGGCGCGCACCTTCGGCATGGCCAACCTGTTCAAGCAGATCGGCATCTATTCCAGTGTCGGCCAGCGCTACGAGCCGGAAGACATTGGCTCGATCCTCAGCTACCGCGAGGCCACCGACGGGCAGATCCTTGAAGAAGGCATCAGCGAAGCCAGCGCCATCAGCTCCTGGGTAGCGGCGGCCACCAGCTATTCGGTGCATGGCCTGCGGATGCTGCCGTTTTACATCTACTACTCGATGTTCGGTTTCCAGCGCGTCGGCGACCTGATCTGGGCCGCCGCCGACCAGCGTGCCCGTGGCTTCCTGCTGGGCGCCACCGCCGGGCGCACCACCCTGGGCGGCGAAGGCTTGCAGCACCAGGATGGCAGCAGCCACCTGACCGCTGCCACCGTGCCCAATTGCCGGGCCTACGACCCGGCGTTTGCCGGTGAATTTGCGGTGATCCTCGACCACGGCATGCGCCAGATGCTGGAGCACGATGTGGACGAGTTCTACTACGTGACCCTGATGAACGAAAACTACCCGCAGCCGAGCCTGCCGGAAGGTGTCGAAGCGGCAATCATCAAAGGCATGTACCGGCTTAGCGGGCAGCCCGATGGCAAGGTTCGCTTGCTCGGCTCGGGCACGCTGGTGCGTGAAGCCCAGGCAGCGGCGCAATTGCTGGCGGACGATTGGCAGATTGAAGCTGAAGTCTTCAGTGTCACCAGCTTCAGCGAACTGGCCCGAGACGCCCGGGAAGTGGAACGCTGGAATCGCCTGCATCCGCAACAGCCGGTGCGGCACAGCCATCTGGCGGCCTGTTTGCCAAAGGGCGCGCCGGTGGTGGCGGTGTCTGACTATGTAAGGGCGGTGCCGCAGATGATTGGGTCGTACGTGGATTCGGCGTACACCGTGCTGGGGACGGATGGTTTTGGTCGCAGCGATACCCGGGCGGCATTGCGGGATTTCTTTGAGGTGGACCGGCATCACATTGTGCTGGCGGCACTGACAGCGTTGGTGGAGCAGGGGAGTCTGGAGCGGGGAGTGTGTCAGCAGGCGATCGAGCGGTACGCGTTGCAGACGGAGCGGGATGCGTCCTGGGAGTGCTGACACAACAAGAACCGTGGCGAGGGAGCTTGCTCCCGCTGGGCTGCGAAGCGGCCCCAAAAGATGGGCCTGCTGCGCAGTCCAACGGGAGCAAGCTCCCTCGCCACATGAGTCGGTGTTTATCCCAAAGTACTGGCGATCAACGGCGCCCCAAAAGACTCCCGCAGAAACCCCGGCGCGATATACCGCTCGTAATGCGCCTCGGACAACAGAAAAAACTCCCGATCAATCGCATCCCGCAAATCCGCCAGACTTCGCTCGCGAAACTCCGGCAACAGCGCCAACCCATACGCATCCAGCTTCGAAATCACCCGCGCGCCCCGGGCAATCAACTGGTACGCCCAGCAATACGGCGACTGGTGGGGCACAAACCGGATCTTGCGGTCTTCCAGTTGCTGGCGCAGACGCTGCGGGTCCAGCACCTGCAGCTTGCTGGTCATCACTTGCACCAGCAGTTGTTCCAGGCGCAGCCACACCGCTTGTTTCTCCTCGGCGTTGTAGCCATTCCACTGAATCACCTCATGGTGATAACGCTTGCAGCCCCGGCATACCAGGTCTCCGTAAACGGTGGAACACAGACCGACGCAGGGTGTCTTGATGGTTTGATTGGGCATAAAAATTAATGTGCAACGTCTTGTAGAACACAGCGGACCCAATGTGGGGGCGGCGGTGCGACGATTCGACTTGCTCGCGAATGCGGTGAAACAGTCAATGCTTCCGGCGACTGACACTCTGCATTCGCGAGCAAGTCGAATCGTCGCACCGCCGCCCCCACATTTGATTTTCGTCGTTAATCAGTCCCAGCTCAGCGCGCCGCCGGTCTGGTACTCGATCACGCGGGTCTCAAAGAAATTCTTCTCTTTCTTCAAGTCCATGATCTCGCTCATCCACGGGAACGGGTTGGTCGTCCCTGGATACTCTTCCTTCAACCCAATCTGCGACAGACGACGGTTGGCGATGAACTTGAGGTAATCCTCCATCATCACCGCATTCATGCCCAACACGCCGCGTGGCATGGTGTCGCGCGCGTATTCGATTTCCAGCTGAGTCCCTTGCAGGATCATCTGGGTTGCTTCTTCCTTCATCTCGGCATCCCACAGGTGCGGGTTTTCGATTTTGATCTGGTTGATCACATCGATACCGAAGTTCAGGTGCATCGACTCATCCCGCAGGATGTACTGGAACTGCTCGGCCACGCCGGTCATTTTGTTGCGACGGCCCATGGACAG
>NZ_AMXG01000031.1:0-18904 GCF_000313235.1 Pseudomonas sp. PAMC 26793 | reverse complement strand
CTTGGCGCGGATGATCGCGGCGGAGTCGCTGGCGGTCACATTGCGGGCTTCAAGGGCGGCGGCAGCGCCGGCGCCGTCGAGGCGGTCCATGTTGGCTTCGGTGGCGTGGCCGGCGTTGGCGCCTCGGATGACTACGTCACCGGTGTCTGGTTGATCTGCTTCATCCCAACTCAGCATTGAATTGCTCCTTCCTGGTCCGTTTGACGGCGTGACCGCGTTCGAAAATGTGCGTTTTGCAGGCTTCAAGGCATTGAAATACTGCGCATAGTGTGGTCGGTATTCAGCGTTCTTGCACACTATGTAGTGGTTGTCTGTGTTTGTGGGCACACTATATGGGGTGTAACAACGATGGTCAACGCGCAAGACGGGCCCGGTGGTCGCAGGGCCATGACCAAAACTCACACCCCCATGACTTTTAATGGTTACGGCCGCCACCCGGGCCAGTGCTAAAAATTCGCCAACCAGCTCCCCATAACAAAAAAGAGCGTTTGCGAAATGAAAGCACTTGATCTGTACATCGGCGAAGGCTTCGAAGGCCCAGGCGTCAATGCTGCCCACATCAACATCCTGATCGGCCCACGCAACGGCCCGGCCGGCCAGGCGTTTGCCACCAGCCTGGCGTCGCCAAGCCAGGGCCATTGCCCGTTCATGGTGATTGCCCAGCCGAACATCCCGGTCAAACCCATGACCCTCTACGTCAACAAGGCCGCCATCGGCAGTGACTTGCACGGCAATGCCACCTGGGGCGCGTCCCAGGCCGGGATCGCCAAGGCGGTGCTTGAAGCCTTGCTCGACGGCACCCTGCCGCCGGAAGCCGAGGACGAGTGGGCCATTGTCACCGCCAACTGGGTCAACCCGGCCTGCGACGACCTGGATGCGGTCTACCTGAACAACTACAACGCCTGTCGCACCGCGATCCGCGCCGCCCTCACAGGCTTGCCCCACACCGCGCAATTGGCGGACGTGGTCAACCACATCAGCAACCCTTTCTACACGCCAAAAGCCTGAGGACATCCCCATGCAATACATTCGTTTGGGCAACTCCGGCCTGCAAGTCTCGCGCCTGTGCCTGGGCACCATGAACATGGGCACCCCGGACTGGAAACCGTGGATCTTCGATGAGAAGCAAAGCGAACCCATCGTCGCCCACGCCCTGGACAACGGCGTCAACTTCATCGACCTGGCGGACTTCTATTCCGCAGGCGTCGGCGAAGAAGTGGTAGGGCGCATCCTCAAGCGCGTTGCCCGCCGTGAAGACATCGTGGTCACCACCAAGGTCGGCTACGGCACCCGCAGCGGCATCAACGCCAGCGGCCATTCGCGCAAGCACATCATGGACAGCATCGACGCCTCCCTGAGCCGCCTCGGGATGGATTACGTCGACGTGTTCATGCTGCATTACTTCGACGTGAACACCCCGGTGGAAGAAACCATGGGCGCCCTCAACGACATCGTGCGTTCCGGCAAGGCCCGCTACATCGGCGTGTCCACCATGCTCACCGGGCAACTGGCGAAAATCCTCATGGCCTGCGAGCGCAATGGCTGGGTCAAGCCGATCAACATGCAACTGCAACTGAACTGTGCCTACCGCGAAGAAGAGCGCGAGATGATCCCGTTCTGCCGCGATCAGGGCCTGGGCGTTTCGGTGTTCAGCCCGCTGGCTCGTGGCTTGCTCACCGGCGAAGTGCAGTCGACCCGCAACCAGACCGACTTCTTTACCCAGCAGATGTACAGCGACCAGGCGTCGTTCGATATCGCCCACTCGGTGCAACGCGTGGCCCGTGCCCGTGGCGTGTCCAACGCGCAGATCGCCCAGGCGTGGGTAGCCAACCACCCGGGTGTGGACGTGATGCTGGTGGGCGCCGACACCACCGCACAATTTGATAGCGCGCTTGCAGCCCTCAACACCCCACTGGATGCCGAAGAACTGCACGAGCTGGAACGCAACTACACGCCGTGCGATGTGATCAACGACTACACCGCCGGCAAACGCATCCTGCGCAGCGCCCGTCCGGGCCTGGACCGTTTTAACCTGATAGAGGCCGTGGCATGAACCCGCTGATTCGCACAGGCAATTTCATCGATGGCCAATGGTCCAGCGGTGGGCCGGTTTACCCGGTGCTCAACCCGGCCAATGGCGCGCAGATTGCCGAGGTGCAACGCGCCGGGGCCGAGGAAACCAACCTGGCCATCGCCGCCGCCAACCGTGCGTTGCCGGCCTGGCGCAAGCTCACCGCCAAGGAACGCAGCCAGCGCCTCAAGCGCTGGAGCGACTTGATGCTGAGCAACCAGAAAGACCTGGCCCACTTGCTCAGCCTCGAACAGGGCAAGCCGCTGGCCGAAGCCATGGGCGAAGTGGTCTACGCCGCGAGCTTCCTGGAGTGGTTCGCCGAAGAAGCCAAGCGCGCCTATGGCGACGTGATCCCGAGCCACAAGGCCGATGCGCGGATCATCGTAACCAAGGAAGCGATTGGCGTGGTCGCGGCGATCACCCCGTGGAACTTCCCCCTGGCCATGGTTACCCGCAAGGTCGGCCCGGCGCTGGCGGCGGGGTGCACGATGATTCTCAAACCGTCGGAAGAAACCCCATTGTCGGCCTTTGCCCTGGCGGTGTTGGCGGAGCAGGCCGGGATTCCCGCCGGCGTGTTCAACATCGTGTCCGGCGATGCCGTGGCCATTGGTGGCGCACTGCAAGCCTCCAGCATTGTGCGCAAGCTGTCCTTCACTGGCTCCACCCGCACCGGCAAGCTGCTGATGCGCCAGGCGGCCGACACCCTGAAAAAGGTCTCCCTGGAATTGGGCGGCAACGCGCCGTTTATCGTGTTTGACGATGCCGACCTGGACGCCGCCGTCAAAGGCGCCATGGCTTCCAAATTCCGCAACACCGGCCAGACCTGCGTCTGCGTCAACCGCTTCTTCATCCAGGACGGTGTGTACGATGCGTTCACCCGCAAACTGGCCGAAGCGGTCTCTGCGATGCGTGTCGGCAGCGCTCTGGACGGCGAAACCGAACAAGGCCCGCTGATCAACGCTGCGGCCCTGGCCAAGGTCGAAGCCCACGTTGGCGATGCGCTGGAGAAAGGCGCCAAGCTGCTGTGCGGCGGTCGTCGACATGCCTTGGGTGGGACGTTCTTCGAACCGACCATCCTTACCGAAGCCCACGGCGAGATGTTGATCGCCCAGGAAGAAACCTTCGGCCCGGTGGCGGCCTGCTTCCGCTTTACAGATGAAGCCGAAGTGCTGCAACGGGCCAATGACACGCCGTTTGGCTTGTCAGCCTACTTCTACAGCCGCGACATCGGCCGCGTGTGGCGCATGGCCGAAGGCCTGGAAGCGGGCATGGTCGGGATCAACGAAGGGATCATCTCCACCGAAGTCGCGCCGTTTGGCGGGATCAAGGAATCGGGCCTGGGGCGTGAAGGTTCCAAGTACGGCCTGGAGGATTACCTGGAGATCAAATACCTGTTGATGGGCGGCCTCTAACCCCATTCATCCAAACAACACCGATCCAATGTGGGAGCGGGCTTGCTCGCGAAAGCGGTGTGCCTGCCACCACATGCATTAACTGACACACCGCCTTCGCGAGCAAGCCCGCTCCCACAGGGAAATGGGCTTGCCCGCTGTTACTCCGTCAAGAACAAAAATATGGAGAACACCATGTCCACCCCATCCATCAAGATCGACGACCTGCCCATCGGTCGCTTCCACCTTAAAATCGCCGGCCTGACCTTCGGCGCCCACTTCACCGACGGCTATATCCTCGGCCTGATCGGCATCGCCTTCACCTTGCTCAGCCCACAGATGCAACTGGACGCCTTCTGGCAAGGCCTGATCGGCGCCTCGGCCCTGATCGGGCTGTTTATGGGCAGCCTGTTCTTTGGCTGGATCTCCGACACCCTCGGCCGGCAGAAAATCTTCCTGGTCAGCTTCGTCCTGATCACCGTGGCCTCGGTGATGCAGTTCTATGCCGAAACCGCCATGGGCCTGTTCCTTTGCCGCGTGTTGATCGGCATCGGCCTGGGCGGCGATTTCAGCGTCGGTCACGCGATGCTCGCCGAGTTCTCGCCCAAGAAACACCGTGGCGTGCTGCTCGGCTCCTTCAGCGTGGTCTGGACCGTTGGCTACGTGGCCGCGACCTTTGTCGGCACCGCCATGCTCAGCCTGGGCGATGACGCCTGGCGCTGGATGCTGGCCTCGTCGGCGATTCCTGCCGGGCTGATCCTGCTTGCGCGCATCGGCACCCCCGAATCACCGCGCTGGCTGGTCAATCAAGGCCGGATTGCCGAAGCCCGGGCCATCGTCAAAAAACACCTCGGCGAACACGTGGTGCTCGATGAAGAACCGTCGACGCAAACCCGCTCCGGCTACGGCGTGCTGTTCAGCCGCGAATACCGCAAGCGCACCGCGTTCAACTGCCTGTTCTTCGTGTGCATCGTGATGCCGTACTTCGCCATCTACACCTTCCTGCCGTCGATCCTGCAGAAGATGGGCCTGTCCGAAGGCTTTGGCACCGAGTTGCTGCTTAATTTGCTGCTGATTATCGGCGCCTTGATCGGCATCTGGTGCACCGTGAAGTTCTCCCGGCGCGGATTCCTGATCAACGCGTTCATCATCCTGGCGGCAGCGCTGTTCCTGCTGGCGGTATTGCCGGGGAGCATGGCGTGGTTGATGGTGCTGACGTTCGGCGTGTTCACCCTGGTGCTGTCAGCGGTGAGCAACCTGGTGGGCGTGTTCCCGGCGGAGAGTTTCCCGACTGAAGTGCGGGCCAGCGGGATCGGCCTCGCCACGGCCGTCAGCCGCCTGGGTTCGGCGGTGAGTACCTTCCTGTTGCCGGTGAGCGTGGCCGGGATCGGCCTGAGCCCGACCATGGGCATCCTCGCCGCTATCCTGGTGCTGGGGGCGATCATCTCCTGGGCCTGGGCGCCGGAAACCAAGGCGTTGACCTTGAGCCAGGCGTGCAAGGCCGAAGCACCGGTGTCAGGGATTGCTCACCCGGTTCAACCACTGCGTAAACAAGCGCACCTTGGATAAACCCTGCTTGTCACTTGCCACATCCAGCCAATAGCCATACGGGCCGATCACCTCCACCGGGGTGATCGGCAGTAGGCTGCCATTCGCCAGTTCGCGTTCGATCATCTGTCGGTCGATCACCGCCAACCCACCGCCGGCCAGGGCGGTGTGGATCACCTGGTCCAGGGTGCTGAATTCCAGGCCCTGGTCCGCATCGATGTCCTCTCGGCCCATGGCCGCCAGCCAGTTCTCCCAAACCTTCAAGCGCTTGCCGTCGTGCAGGATGTGCAGTAGGGGAAAGCGTCTCAGGTCAGGTGGCTGACCGTCGCTGAACAGTTCCGGGCTGGCGACGGCGATGTGGCGTTCCATGACCAACAGTTCACTGCTGCAATGCGTGGCCGGTTCCAGGCCGAAGCGGATCTGGCAGTCGATTTCCGCCAGGCTTGCGTGGCTGTTCTGGTGGGTGACGCTGAGGTTGATGTCCGGGTAACGCTCGCAAAACCTGCGCAGGTGGGCGGACAGCCAGCGGGTGGCCCAGGTGGGCGGGGCGACGATGCGCAGGCGCTGGCGCAGGTTGGGCACGCGCACGGCGTGCAGGGCGCGTTCGATATGGTCGAAGGCGTCGCTCAGGTGCGGCGAGAGGGCGAAGCCGGCTTCGGTCAGGGACAGGCCCTGGGGCGTGCGGATGAAGAGGGCGACGCCGAGGTAGTCTTCCAGTTGTTTGATCTGGCGGCTGACGGCGCCCTGGGTGACGTTGAGGCCCACGGCGGCCTGGCTGAAGCTGCGGTGGCGGGCGACTTCTTCGAAGACGCGGAGCATGTTGAGGGCGGGCAGTTGGCGCATGAAATGGATTCCACACCTGTTGTTTTTATGGTGTTTTTGGCGGCCTCTTCACGAGCAAGCCCGCTCCCACATTTGATAGGCGCCGCGGTCAAAATGTGGGAGCGGGCTTGCTCGCGAAGGCGTCAGTGATGACGCCGCCTGTTTAGAAGTAATACCCAATGTTCATATACAACTGATTCTCCCACTGGTTACTCCCCCCAGCCCCCAGGCTCTCGGTATAGCTGCTCCCGCCAATATACGGATCGTTCTTGCCGATCAACCACTCCGTGGCCACCCACAATTTGCTGACCGAAAACGACGTCCCCACAATCACCCGCTGCGACGTCTTGAACTGATCCTCGGATTTATCAAACGCACTGTAGTTGGCATACAGCTTCACGCCGCTGATCTGGTCAAACAGGTATTTGCCCCCCACGTCGTAGCTCAAGTCCGCCACATACAGATTACCCCGGCTGGCCACGTTGAAGGTGCCGTCGTACCCGCCCAACGTCACCACACTGTCGGTGCCGGGGTTGCGTGGCGACATCTGCTGCCGTGCCGCCTGCAATTGCACGCCCCATGGCCCGTTCTTGCCCAGGTAGTGGATCGCTACCGCGTTGCGCCGGCCATCGTCGTTGGTGTCTTTGTTCTCCAGGGTGGAGGTCAGGCCGGACAGCCCGACTTCCGATTTCCAGCCCCCCAGGTCCATGGCCTTGGCCACCCGCACCACCACGGTATTGCGTTCCTGGTTGTTGCTGCCGTCGCCCACGTAGCTGTCGGCTTCGGAGATCACGCTGGAATAGGTCACGCCCTTGCTCGTGCCTTTGCCTTGCCACGCGGGGCGCAGGTAGTAACCGGCCTGGATGTTCCAGTCGCCGCTTTGCTGGATGTACTTGGCGCCCACCTGCTGCACATCTTCCAGGCCGATGACGTTACCCAGGGTCTCGTAGAAAGTGCTGCCGAAGTACGGCTGCAAACCAAACGGCACGGTGTTAAGGCCCACTTGCACCTGCTGGTCGGGGTTGAATTTGTAGCCCACCCAGGCGAACTTGGCGAACTGGATATCGCCGTAGTTCTTGGTGTACTGGTACGGGTAGGAGCGCCCGTAGAACCGGTACTGCGCCTCGCCGATCCAGGTGTCGGAGTTGTACTTGGCGCTGAGGAACGCGGTATCCAGGCCGAACTTCTGGATGCCGCGATCCGGGTCGTAGTCCCAACGGGCGCGTATGGCGCCGCCGAGGTCCAGGTTGTCGGTGACTTGCACGGCCATGGCCGGTGCCGCAAGGGCGCCGAGCACAGGGACCAGGGCGATGTAACGAAGGGTTGGTCGCATGGTTTTGCTCTCGTTATTGGTTATTTTTTGGCAACAGCAGCCCCTTGCCGCAGCGAACGCTGCGACGCGGGGTAAAGGGTTGGCTCAGTGCGCTTGCGGGCGAATCAGCCGCAGCGGCGGGCCGGCGGCGGGCAGCTCCGAGGCGCCGGGGGCGGCCGCCAGCAAGGTCTGGGTGTAAGTATTCCGGGGGCGCAGCAGCACTTGCTCGGCAGTGCCGTATTCCACGACTTCACCCTGGCGCATCACCGCGATGTAGTCGCTGATCTGCGCCGCCACCCGCAGGTCGTGGGTGATGAACAGGATGCTCAGGTTCAGGCGCTGTTGCAGTTCCGCCAACAGCTCCAGCACCTGTTTCTGCACCGAGACATCCAGGGCCGACACGCTCTCGTCGGCGATCAACACTTCCGGGCGCATCGCCAGGGCGCGGGCGATGCCGATGCGCTGGCGCTGGCCGCCGGAGAACTGCCGGGGCTTGCGCTTGAGGGCGTCGCGCTTGAGTCCCACTTGTTCCAGCAAATCACCGGCTTCAGCCCACGCATCCTTGGCTGACAACCCGCGCAGCTGCGCCGCGCGGGCGATGATGTCACCCACCCGATGCCGAGGATTGAGGGAGCCGTACGGGTCCTGGAAAATCATCTGGATGCGCCGCCGATTGGCCGCCAGCGCAGAGCCGCGCAGGGCCAGGAAGTCGGTGTCGCCGACCCAAACATGGCCACTGTCGCTGTCCACCAGGCGGATCGCCGCTTTCACCAATGTACTTTTCCCCGAACCCGACTCGCCGACAATCGCCAGCGTCTTGCCCCGGGGCAGTTGCAGCGAGACATTGCGCAAGGCCGCCACCGAGCTGCCGCCGACGGTGTAGGTCTTGGTCAGGTTCTCGATGCGCAACGCCAGGTCGCCGTCGGCACTCGGTTTGTGCAGCTCTGGATGCAGCGCCGGCACCGCCGCAATCAGCTTGCGGGTGTAGGCGTGGGCCGGAGCGTTCAGCACCTGGTCGCGCTCGCCGATTTCCACCAGCCGGCCGCCTTCCATCACCGCGATACGGTCGGCAATCTGCGCCACCACGCCGAAGTCATGGGTGATAAACAGAATGCCGTGTTGCCCGCGACCGCGCAGCTCGCGCACCAGCTTCAGCACTTGCGCCTGGGTGGTCACATCCAGCGCCGTGGTGGGTTCGTCGGCGATCAGCAAATCCGGATTCATCGCCAGGGCCATGGCAATCACCACCCGCTGGCATTGGCCACCGGATAACTGGTGGGGAAAGCTGTTGGCGATGCGTGGTGGGTCTGGCAGTTGGGTGGATTCCAGCAACGCGAGCATGCGCTCGCAGCGCTCAGCGGCAGGCATCTGCGGCGGATGGATATCGAAGATCTCTTCCACTTGCTTGCCGATGCGAATCGCCGGGTTCAGCGCCGCCATGGGCTCCTGGAAAATCATCGCAATGCGGTTTCCCCGCAGCTGGCGCAAACGCTCCTCATCGAGGGTACAAATGTCATCGCCGAGAAAGTCGATCACGCCTTCGGTATGCCGCAAACCCTTGGCGTAGTCGCCCATGATCGCTGCCGACAGCACGGACTTGCCCGAGCCGGACTCGCCGATCACGCAAAGGATTTCACCCTTGCGCACCTCCAGGCTGATGCCCTGCACCGCGTGGCTACGGTCGGCGCCGATGGGCAGTTCGATGGACAGGTTCTGCACCCGCAGCACTTGTGTGGGGTTCATGCTCAACTCCTTGCGCCTTTCTGGGCGTATTCATCCAGGCCGTCCGCCAGCAGGCTCAGGCCCAGCATCAGGGTGGAGATGGCGATGCACGGGAAGATCACCAGGTGCGGGAAGGCGATGGCCATGGCGCGGCCGTCGTTGATCATGCCGCCCCAGTCCGGTGTCGGTGGTGGCAGGCCGAGGCCGAGGAAGCCCAGGGCGCCGATCATGATCGCGGTGTAGCCGATGCGCAGGCAGAAATCGACAATCAACGGGCCGCCGCAGTTGGGCAGGATTTCCACCAGCATGATCCGCAGCGACCCTTCGCCCTGGGTGATGGCGCTGAGCACGTAGTCGCGGGAGCGGATGTCGATGGTCAGGGCGCGCATGATCCGGAAGATCGCCGGCGCGCTGGTGAAGGTCACCGCAATCAGGATATTCAGCGCCGAAGCGCCGAGGGCGATGATGATCACGATGTACAACACCAGCACCGGGAACGACAGCACCGTGTCCGCCACATACGACAGCACGCTGTCGACCCAGCCGTTGAAGTAACCGGCGCACAGGCCCATGGCGATGCCGACGGCAAACGCGGTGAGGGTGGCGAGGATCGACCAGAACAACACGGTGCGGGTGCCCCAGATCAGCCGCGAAAGAATGTCGCGGCCGATCATGTCGGTGCCCAGCAAGAAGCTCTGGCCGTTGTCGCCTGCGGTCATTGGGGTGAGTAAGGGCGTGAAGCTTTCCAGCGGGTCATGGGGCGCGATCCACGGCGCAAACAGCGCGATCAGCACCCAGCCGCCCACCAGCAGCAGGCCGAGCAGCGCCAAGGGATGTTTGAAGGATTGCAGGACATTCATTGGGCACCTCCGCCGAGGCTGCGCAGGGTGATGCGCGGGTTGAGCCAGGTGTAGGCCAGGTCCGAGAAGATCTTGGTGATGCCCACCACCACGGCACTGACCATCGCGCAGGCTTCGATCAGGTACACGTCGTGGTTCAGCGAGGCGGTGTACAGCAGCGAGCCGAAGCCCTTGTAGGCGAAGAACACCTCCACCACGATCACGTTGGACAGCAGCCACGGGATGTACAGCATGATCACCGTGACCGGCGCGATCAGCACATTGCGCAGGGCATGACGCAGCACGATGCGTGAGGTCGACGCACCCTTGAGCCGTGCAGTGCGGATGTACGGCGCCTGCATCACTTCCACCATCGAGGCGCGGGTGATGCGTGCCAGGTAGCCGATGCCGAACAGGCACAGCACCATCAACGGCAGCACCAGTTCCACCGCGCTGAAACCCTCGCTCATGCTGCTGACGCCGGGCAGCCAGTTGAGCCAGAACACAAAGATCGCCGAGACGAACACCGCGCTGGCAAAGTCGGGAATCGAGGTGGTGACAATCGACAGGAATGACACCAGGCGGTCCAGTACCGAGCCCTGGCGAATCCCGGCGAGCACGCCCAGGGTCAGCGCCACCGGCACCATCACCAACAAGGCCAGGCCGGCCAGGGTCAGGGTTTGCGCGAGGTTCGGCAGCAGCAGCTTGATCACCGATTCGCGAAAGTACACCGAGGTGCCCCAGTCGCCGCTGACAAAGTCCTTGAGCCACACCAGGTAGCGCCACACAAAGGGTTGGTTGTAGCCATGTTCCACCAGCCACGCCGCGCGCTGGTCGGCGGCGGAATAGGGGCCGAGGACGTTGATCGCCACGTCTTCGATGTTCAGTTCCAGGGCCAGGAACACGATCAATGACACCGACAGCAGGGTCGCCACCAGCGCCAATAACTTGCGCATCAGAAAATGAGCCATGGGTGCATGCTCCGACTGTTCAAGGGATGCCTGCCCGAGTGCGGGCAGGAAGCAGGAAGCGCCTGAATCAAGCGCTCATCCACACACTGTCCATCGGGTAGAAGTCGGAAGGGTGCACCTGGAAGCCCTGGACCTTTTTGCTCACGGCGGTGAACTTGTCGCCCCAGAACGGCTGCACGATCACGCAGGCGTCCTGCAGGATGCGTTCGACATCTTCCATCGCCACGGCGCGCTGTTTCGGGTCGATGATGCCCATGGCCTTGTCCAGCGCGGCATCGAACGCCGGGTCGCTGTAATGGCTTTCGTTCCAGGCGCCACCGCCACGGTAGGCCAGCTCCAGGGACATTACACCCAGCGGACGATGGGCCCAGTAGGTCAGGCTGAAAGCGGCCTTGTCCCAGATCGGCCAGTACTGCGCAGCGGGGATCACTTTGAGGTTGATGCGGATCCCGGCTTCCAGGCAGTTCTGTTGCAGGATCTGCGCACAGTCCTGCTCATAACGGCCCTGGGTGTTGCCGACGATCAGGTCGATGTCGATGCCGTTCGGGAAGCCGGCCTCGGCCAGCAGCTTCTTCGCCGCCGCCACGTCGCGGTTACGCTTGGGCAACGGGAAATATTCGGGGTGGGAGGGCGCCACATGATGGTCTTCGCCAAGGGTGCCCATGCCGCGATAAGCGATCTTCAGCATCTGCGCGTTGTCGGCGCACAGCACCACGGCCTTGCGGATGCGCAGATCGGTGAAGGGCTTCTGGTCGCAGGCCATGCGCATCACCACGGTTTGCGCGGATTTGCAGGTGAGCAACTGGGCCCCGGGCAACCGCTTGGCCAGGTCCAGCTCGGCCACGGTCACGCGGTACAGCACGTCCACTTGCCCGGCTTGCAGGGCGGCGAGGTGAGTGGACACGTCGGTGCCCATGTCGACGTAGCGCAGTTCGTCGAGGTTGGCCGGTTTGCCCCAGTAATCGGCGCGCTTGGCGAAGGTCGCCTGCTTGTTCACCGCGAACGACACCAGCTTGAACGGCCCGGTGCCCAACGGGTTTTTCGCCCAGTCATCACCGGCCTTGAAGCTGCGGTGCACGATGGCGCAGGTGAAAGCGTTGAGCATCTCCGGGATCGCCAGGATCGGCCGCTTGAGCACCAGGCGGAACTGGAAGTCGCTGACTTTCTCGAAGGCCTTGATGTCCTGGAATGCGGTGCGGTTCACCGACTTGGAGTCGGCGGCAATCCAGCGTTCGATATTGTGCTGCACGTCGTCGACGTTGAAGGTGTCGCCGTTGCTCCACTTCACGTTCTGGCGCAGGTTGAAGGTCCAGGTGGAAAGGTCTTCCGACGGGCTCCAGCTCTCGGCGAGATACGGGTGGGTGATGTTGTCAGCATCGACCCAGGTCAGGTATTCCACCGAGTTGCGCAACAGGTTCGAGGCTTCGATCCAGGTGATCAGCATCGGGTCCTGGATTTCCTGGATAGCGCAGGCAAACCGCAGGCTGCCGCCCTGGCGCGGCTCGGCGGCCTGGGCGTCATTGCCCAGCAGTGCGGAGCCGAGAAAGGTGCTGGCGCTGGCGACGGTGATGCCCAGCAGCGCGGCCGTGCGCAGGAATTGGCGGCGGTTGATTTCGCCGCTTTGCACGTGGGCACACAGATCATTTACGGCTGGATGCGGCGCGGCGCCGTCCAGGGTAGTCAACTCTTTCATAAGCCTCTCCGGTACTTGCGAATGTGCGTTTTTTTGTTGAACCGCAAGGGTCAGTGGCGAGCGCCGGGCAGGCGCGACCGTGACCGCTGTGAAGCCGGCAGAAGAACAAGGCGCAACGAAGTCGGGAGGGTGGCAATGGGACGGGACATAGGGCAGCTCTCATGTTGTTTTTATTAGAGATGCCCGCAGTTTTGTCATTTGCGCAAAGATCGACAAACGACAAATTCTGCATTGGAACGTTCTATAAACGCATGTTACATGTCGCTCCCCGCCGACCGATCGTTCCCGCGCTCTGCGTGGGAATGCTGCCCCGGACGTTCCGCGTCCCCTCTGCGAAACGGTGACGCAGAGCGTCACGGGATGCATGCCCACGCAGAGCGTGGGAACGATCAGTACCTCAACAAGCGCGGGTCGAACGGGTAGTCGGAGAGCAACTCGATGCCGTGTTCGTGGATGTAGATCTGCTCTTCCAGCTTGACCCCTTCGCCGCCGTCGTCGTGGCCGATGTAGCTTTCCACGCAGATGGTCATCCCGGCTTCGAACACGCCGTCGTAGCCGAGGGCATCAATGTCTTCGCGGTGCACCACGTAGGGGTATTCACCGGTCATGCCCACCCCGTGCACCAGGGCGAAGTAACGGTTGTTTTTGTAATGCTCGGGAATCTTCCAGGCCAGTTCCGCGTACTCCTTGAAACTGCGCCCGGCCTTGAGCATTTCCATGTTGGTCTGCACTTGCTCGTAGGCCAGCTTGTACAACTCCTGCTGCTTGGCGGTGGCGGCCTGTTCACCGCAGAGAAAGGTCCGTGAGAAGTCGGCGTAATAACCGAAACGCCCGACCACGTCAGTGTCCAGCGCCACTAGGTCGCCGGCTTCGATGGGCCGGGTGCTGCATTCCTGGAACCATGGGTTGGTGCGCGGGCCGGAGGACAGCAGGCGGGTCTCGACGTAATCGCCGTCGGTGGCGATCACGTGCTGGTGCAGGTGCGACCACAGTTCGTTCTCGCTGATGCCGGGGGTGAGCTTGCTTTCCATCAGCCGCACCCCGGCTTCGGTGGCGCGCAGGCTGGCGCGGATCATCTTGAGTTCGTTCGGCACCTTGATGCAGCGCGCACGTTCCAGCGGTTCCTGGGCATCGAATATCTGATAGCCGAGCTTTTGCAGTTCGAAGGCCGCGGCCGAAGTGGCGCTCTCAATGGCGATGCGTTTGCCGCCGCCGCATTGACGCACCAGTTCGTCGATTTCGGCGGCCCAGTCGGCGGTGACATTGCCCAGGAAACTTTCGCAGAAGTAATAGGAGATGGCCTTGGCCGGGCGCACTTCATCGACGGTGTTGAGGGTTTCGGCCAGGTGCAGGCAACCGCCGAACTCGAACACCACCACCGGACCTTCGGCCGGGATAAACGCATAGCGGGCCGGGTTGCGGGCCGAGTACACCTGCATGTTGCGCGAGCCGGTGGCGTAGCGCATGTGGGTGGGGTCGAACAGCACGCAGGCGGCGTAGTCGCGCTTTTTCAGTTCGTTGCGTACCCGTTGCAGGCGGTCCAGTTGGATCTGCTGGATTTCGTCATAGGTAGGTTCGCAATCGGCGGGGTTGCGGTTGGGGCCGGACAGACTCATGGGGTGTTCCTCGCAGGGCAAAGACGGTTTTTTAGTTTTTTGAGAGGTCGAATCAGTCGAGCAACTGGTCGCTGCGGACCAGGTTGCGTTCGGCTTGCAGATGTGCTTCGGACAGGCGTCCGTAAAGCTGCTTGGTGCGCTGGGCGCGGCCGATGATTCCGGGCTTTTCGGAGTAGGCGAAGATCGCCGTATTGCGCTCTGTGGCGCCTTCGACACGGGTGACGCGGTGCACCGAAAAACGCCCCTTGAAAATCTGCAAGTCACCGGGGTTGAGCTCCAGTTCCTTTACCCGCGAACGGTCTTCGCCGCGTACCACCTTGCCCACTGCGCCGAGGTTCTCCTGGGTGCGGGAACGAATCATCGGCGCGTATTCGAACAGCCCACCGGCCTCGGGCTTCTGGGTCATCATGCTGACGATGAATTCGTTGGTGTCGAAGTGCCAGGGCTGCTCGGTACCGTCGGGCATCACGTTGATCACCAGCCCGGCGAACGGGTCGGCGTATTCGTAGATTTCCGGCTCATCGAGGCAGGCGCCGATAAAGCGTTTCATCATCGGCGACACGTACAGCCGGTGGATGATGGCGTCCGGGGCAATCATGTCGCGGGTCACAAAACCGCTGGTGCGCTCCATGAACGTGCGGCGCGGATCATCCTGGGGCAGGGAAGCGTCATCTTCGGTGAAGTAGGCATTGACCTTGCGCACCGAGTAGAACGTCTTGCCCGACAGCGCCAGGCCTTCCAGGCGTGCCTGTTCCAGCGCGGCGGGGCGCAGGAAGTTCTTCAGCAGGCAGCAACCGTCTTCCGCCAGTTCGGCCCGGGCGTGTTCGATCAGGGCCTGTAATTGAACATGGCCCGAATCATGTATGGGATACAGTTCGGTATTAATAATGTCGCTGATATCGCCCACTTCAGCGTCAGCAAGTTGAAGGCTCATGCAAGACTCCCGGAACTATCAGTTGGTGTTTTTTGGCTGACCCGATAGTTGCTGAACGAGGTGCAAAGTGGAAATTACAAGTTGTGATCGAATCCATCGGGGAGGGCGATAGTTATGTCGGGCGAACTGGATGGCACCCTGCTTAAAGTGTTTGTGGCAATTATCGAGTGCCAGGGTTTCTCGGCCGCCGCCGAGCGCCTGCACAAGACTCAATCCACCGTCAGCCAGAGCCTGCAGCGCCTGGAAGACATCGTCGGCACGCCGCTGATCCGCCGTACCAGCCGCTCGGTGGGCCTGACCCCCAGTGGCGAAACCTTTCTGATCTACGCCCGGCAGATCCTCAAGCTGCACAGCGAGGCCGTCAGCGCCGCGCAATTGCCCAATGAACAGGTGTGCATCCACCTCGGCATGCCCGAGGACTACGCCGAGTATTGCCTGGGCGGGATGCTCAAGGACTTCCAGACGCAGTTCGCCCAGGTGCGGCCCGACGTGTGCTGCGAGATGTCCACGGCCCTGGTGGGGCGCCTGCAACGGGGCGAGCTGGACCTGGTGCTGGGGGTGGAGCACGCCGGTTTGCAGGCCGGCGAATACCTGTGCGACGAGCCGCTGGTGTGGGTGGCGGCGCCCAGCTGGAGCTGCGTGGGGCGTCAGTCGGTGCCGCTGGCGGTGTATGCCGAGGGCTGTGCGTTTCGTGCGAATGCGGTGCAGGCGCTGGCCCAGTCCGGACGCTCGTGGCAGGTGGTCTACACCAGCCAGAGTCCGCGGGGCATTGCGATTGCGATCGAGCAAGGGCTGTCGGTCGGCGTGATGGCGCGTCGCCTGGTGCCGCCTGACTGGCAGATCCTGGACGAGCGCCAGGGCTTCCCGCCGATTGCGCCGGCACGCCTGATGTTCTGGCGCTCAGCCGGTTGCCAGGTGCCGGAAGTGGATGCACTGGTGGAGATTCTGCGCCGGCAATTGGGCCACTCAGGGCATCTGGGCGGCCAGCGCCTCGGCAGTTTGTCGATGGGCCATGCGCTTCAGCAATAACAGGCTGGCCAGCACCCAGGCCACGATCCAGCCGTGCACCACCGCAAACTCGCCGGTGACTTGCAGCAACCAGCCGCACAGCGCATTGCCGGTAGCGCTCGCCAGGCCGTAGCTGACCATGCTCAGGCTCACCACCTGCAGACTCTGCACCGGGCCGAGCCGGGCGCCGACGTAGGCGGCCATCAGGCCCCAGCACGGGAAATAAAACAGCGCGAACAGCCCGGCGGCCAGCCAGCTCAGCAACAGGCTGGGATGCCCGAGCAAGCCAAGCATGCCGAGGCCAAACGCGCCGATACTCAGGGCCATCACCCGCAACGCGCCCCAACGGTCTGCCAGCGTACCCAGCAGCAAGCCACCGATGACACCGCCGATGCCGATCAACGTCCACATCGACCCGGTGACCGAGGCGCTGGCCTGCAACTGCTCGCTGACAAACGCCGAAAGGAAGTTCAGGAACGGCCCGCTGATGGCGCCGATAAACGCGCTGAGCACCACGATCTGCATCGCCACCGGTTGCGCCACACACAGCTTCAGCCACTGGCGCAGCACCTGACTCAGCGCAGGCGCCTTGACTTCCCGTGGCGCCGGTTCCTTGAGCGGGGCCAATGTCCATAAGGTCAGCAGCGTGACAACCAGCGTCAACCCGGCGCAGATCAGCCAGAACTGCCGCAGGGACAACCCTTGCAACAACGCGATCAATAGGCCGTTCAAACACAGCGCAAACGCCGACCCCGACGACGCCAGCCCCAATATCCGGCTGCGATGAGTGGCCGGGATCACCTCCTGGGCCAGAGCCGAAATCGCGTTCCAGTTCGATACGGCGCAGGCCGACACCAGCGCCAGGCACAGCGCAAACGGCAACACCCACGGCGTGGCCACGGCCAAGGCCAGCAGGGCGGGGCTGAGGACGATGGTCAGGCGCACCATATTGCGCGGGCTGATCCACGCCGCCGCCAGGCCGCTGGCAATCGAGGCACCCATATAGAACAGCTGCAACAGCGCGGCGATCAACGCGGCCTGGCTATAGCTGAGTTCAAACCCCAGGCGAATCTGCGGCAACAGCGCCGAATACAGAAACACACTGAAACCGTGGGTGGTGGCGTTGCAGGCGGTAAACACAAGGGCCAGTAAACCCATACTTCGCCGGGATGAAACGGATGCGCTGGACATGGCCACAACTCGACAAGTTAATCGCGAAAGAGAGAGGCGAAGTTATAAGAAGTACATCGGCAGACTAGCGTTTATGGTTGGGCGGCGACCAATGCTTAATTGTCTTAGTGTGCATGCGTTATTCGCATGCTATTTATGCGTGAGCGACGGGATACATCGATAAACGACACATTCGGTGCCTGGGGCGATTAATGCGCCGTCCACCCAGGGCGCTACCGCTGACCCGATACAAAAAGGTATGTTGTGCGGGTTATTTCCCCTGTGCTCCCGAGTGTCATCCATGAAACGCAAAATGCCCGGTCTCAACGCCCTTAAAGCTTTCGAAGTCGCCGGCAGCACCGGCAGTTTTACCCGGGCTGCCGAGCTGTTGAACGTGACGCAGAGTGCGGTCAGTCGCCAGGTGCGCCAGCTTGAAGAACAGTTGGGCGAGGCCCTGCTGGAGCGTCGCCACCACCACCTGGAATTGACCAGTGCCGGGCGCGTGTTGCTACGGGCATTGCACCAATCGTTCGACAAGATCGAGCTGACGGTGCGCAGTATCCAGCAGAAGTCCCATGCCAATCGCTTGCACATCAACGCGCCGCCGACGTTTACCAATCGTTGGTTGATGCCGCGGTTGGGGCGCCTTCGCGAGCAGCATCCGGAGTTGGAGCTGAGCATTACCACGCGGTTGCAGGACAGCCTGGCGGAGACCAGCACCCTTGATTGTGCGATCCGGTTTGGCGATGGGGAGTGGGATGGGTTGGACAGCTCGTTGTTGATTCAGGAGCGGCACATTGCAGTGTGCGCGCCGTCGTTGTATGCCCGGGAGTGGAGTGACGGGATAGACCTGAATCGCATGACGTTGCTGCATGTGCTGGCGCGGGAGGATCAGCGGTATTTGACCTGGAAGCATTGGCTGGATGCGGCGCGGATCAGTGGGGTTGATATTGAGGGTGGGTATGAGTTTGACCTGCTGGATTTGGCGATTCGGGCGGCGATCGATGGGTTGGGGATTACCATTGCGGATTGGCATATGGTGGCTTCGGAGTTGGCCAGCGGGCAGTTGACGCAGGTGTTGAATGTGCATGTGGAGGGGCATCAGTCGTATTGGTTGGTGACCCGGCCGGAGCAGACGGATACGCCGCAGTTGCAGGTGTTTGCGCAGTGGTTGCAGGAGGAGATTTGGTTGGCTCAGCGGCAGTTGGAGCCTTCTTTGGCGGCTGGGTGAGGAGTGGGGTTTGTGTACATATCCATTGCTGCGGTAACGGCCGCCTATGGTTCCGCTCTTACAGCGGGTCACTTTTGGCAAACGCCCCAAAAGTAACCAAAAGGTCTTTGCCCCACCACTCGGTGCCTCGCCTAGGCTCGGCATGCCCGCCCTCCGGCCCGGTTCTGCGGGCCGCCGCGACGGGCCATCCATGGCCCGGCGCGGCTAAATCGGCATCCCTGCCGATTTACCCGCTCCACCGTGCCTACTTGCGGCCATCGTGGTTGACGGGGCCCGAGATCAAAATCAAAAGCAGATCAAAAGCAGAGCACAGCGGCCTACCGGCCGGCTTGAGTGTTAAAAGCCAGATCAAAAGCCAGAGCGAAAACAGAGCTGCTTTTCTGTGGGAGCTGGCTTGCCTGCGATGCAGACACCTCGGTGCATCAGGTGTACCCAGTTGATGCTATCGCAGGCAAGCCAGCTCCCACATTTGACCGTGCCCGCTTTAGATTTTGATTTTGCTCTTCAGCACTCAAGTCGGCCGGTAGGCCGCTGTGCTCTTGCTTTTGATCTTGATCTTGATCTTAGGCGCCCCGT
>NZ_AMXG01000030.1:0-299041 GCF_000313235.1 Pseudomonas sp. PAMC 26793 | reverse complement strand
TGAGTGTTTTAGAGCAACAGCACAATCAAAAGCTAAAGCGGGCACGGTCCAAATGTGGGAGCGGGCTTGCTCGCGAAGGTCGTTAACGATGACACTGGCATTCTGGATGAACGCGGCGCTCTCAGGTTTTTCGCGAGCAAGCCCGCTCCCACAGAAAAGCAGCTCTGGATCTTGCCTCTGCTTTTAACACTCAAGCCGGCCGGTAGGCCGCTGTGTTCTTGATCTGCTTTTGATCTTGATCTGCGGGCCCCGTTAACCACGATGGCCGTGCCGGAGTGCGGGCATGCCGAGCCTAGGCGAGGCACCGAGTGATGGGGCAAAGACCTTTTGGTTACTTTTGGCTGGGCCGGCATTCCGGGCGTTTGCCAAAAGTGACCCGCTGTAAGAGCGGAACCATAGGCGGCCGTTACCTAAAAACGGATATGTACCCAATCAACCTACGTAGCCGGCCGAATCGCCTTAATCAGCGACTGCAACGAATACCCCAACCGCGACGCCAACCCCTCAGCCCGCGCAGACACCGCAGCCAGATCAAGCTCCTGATCCAGGTCCGCCGGCACCAAAAGAATCACATTCCCCTCCTTCACCGGCAACTCCCAATAATGCCGGTGATACAACCCACGCAACAATGCCGCCCCCAAAGGCTTGCCATCATCCGTAGCCCACTGATTAATTACCAGCCAGCCCCCCGGATTCAGCTTCTTCTGGCAGTTCTCCAGAAACGTCCAGGCCAGGTGCCCCACTCCAGGACCAACATCCGTATACAGGTCGACAAAAATCAGGTCCGCCGACTCCGCAGTCGGCAACAATTCCAGCGCATCCCCAACGCGGATATACAGCCGAGGATCATCATCCAACCCCAAGTACTCAATAGCCAGGCGCGGCACATCAGGCCGCAACTCAATGGCCTCAACATCTTCCAAAGGCAAAAACTTCAGGCACGCCTGAGTCAAGGTCCCGGCGCCCAAGCCCAGGAACAACGCACTCTCCGGCTGCTCATGGCACAACGCCCCAATCAGCATCGCCCGGGTGTAGTCATACTCGAGCCAACTCGGGTCAGCGGTAAACACACAACTCTGCTCAATGGCATCGCCAAACTCGAGAAAGCGGTAATCGGCCACTTCCAGCACGCGGATCATGCCGAAGTCATCATGGACCTCGGCCAGCAGGCGCTCGACGCGCTCCTCAGACATTGCAACTCCTAACGGCGTGCCAACGGGAAAGGCGGGATTGTCGGCGAACCGGCGGCAGCAGGTCACGTACTAATTGCTGATAACATGACGACCCGACCGCAAATCACTCGAGTTCATGATGAGCCAACCCTGGAGCCCCGACAGCTGGCGCGCCCTGCCGATCCAGCAACAACCCCAGTACCCTGACGCTGCGCACTTGGCGCAGGTCGAGCAGAATCTGGCGAGTTACCCGCCGCTGGTGTTTGCCGGTGAGGCCCGTGAATTGCGCCGTCAGTTTGCCGAGGTGACCCAGGGTCGCGCTTTCCTGTTGCAAGGTGGCGATTGCGCCGAGAGTTTTGCCGAGTTCTCGGCGGCAAAGATTCGCGATACCTTCAAGGTGCTGCTCCAGATGGCGATTGTGATGACCTTTGCCGCCGGTTGCCCGGTGGTCAAGGTCGGGCGCATGGCTGGCCAGTTCGCCAAGCCGCGTTCTTCCAATGATGAAACCATCGACGGCATCACCCTGCCCGCCTACCGTGGCGATATCGTCAACGGCATCGGTTTCGACGAAAAAAGCCGCGTGCCAGACCCGGACCGCCTGCTGCAGTCTTACCACCAGTCCACCGCCACCCTCAACCTGCTGCGGGCCTTTGCCCAGGGCGGTTTTGCCGACCTGCACCAGGTGCACAAGTGGAACCTGGACTTCATCGCCAACTCGGCCCTGGCCGAGAAGTACAGCCAACTGGCCGACCGCATCGACGAAACCCTGGCGTTCATGCGCGCCTGCGGCATGGACAGCTCGCCGCAACTGCGCGAGACCAGTTTCTTCACCGCCCACGAGGCGCTGCTGCTGAACTACGAACAAGCCTTCGTGCGCCGCGACAGCCTGACCAATGACTATTACGACTGCTCGGCCCACATGCTGTGGATCGGTGATCGCACCCGTCAACTGGACGGTGCCCACGTCGAATTCCTGCGCGGGGTGAACAACCCGATCGGGGTCAAGGTCGGCCCGAGCATGAATCCCGATGACCTGATCCGCCTGATCGACATCCTCAACCCGGACAACGACCCAGGCCGCCTGAACCTGATTGCGCGCATGGGGGCGAACAAGGTCGGCGACCATCTGCCGAACCTGATCCGCGCGGTGCAACGTGAAGGCAAGCAGGTGCTGTGGAGTTCCGACCCGATGCACGGCAACACCATCAAGGCCAGCAGCGGCTACAAGACCCGGGACTTCGCGCAGATCCTCAGCGAAGTGAAGGAGTTCTTCCAGGTGCATGAAGCCGAAGGCACGTATGCCGGCGGGATTCATATCGAGATGACCGGCCAGAATGTCACCGAGTGCATCGGCGGCGCGCGGCCGATTACCGAAGACGGGCTGTCGGACCGCTATCACACCCACTGCGACCCTCGGATGAATGCCGATCAGTCGCTGGAATTGGCGTTCCTGATCGCCGAGACGCTAAAACAGGTCAAGCGCTAAGAGCGCCACCCGCAACCGTGCCGCACTGGCCCGCTGGCAATTGAGCTGAATCTGCTCAAGCCCGAGCCAGTCGGCCATCTGCCGCAGACTCAGGGCCAGCGCCTGCATCCCCTCCTCGTCCAGCCCCGGCTCTTCCTCGTGAACGGCATGCACCGCCAAGCGTCCGGCCGCCCGCTCCGCCCGTAGATCCACCCGCGCGGCGATTCGCTCGTTGTGCAGGAACGGCAACACGTAATAGCCGTACACCCGCTTGTCCTGAGGCGTGTAGATCTCCAGCCGGTAGCGGAAATCGAACAAACGCTCGGTACGGCTGCGCTCCCAGATCAGCGAATCAAAAGGCGATAACAGCGCGCTCGCGGGCACCTTGCGCGGGACTTTTGGCGCGGGCAGGCAATAAGCCGGCTGTTTCCAGCCCTGGACCTCACACGTGATCAATTGCCCGTCTTCGACCAGTTCCGCCAGGCGCCCACGGCTGTCGGCCGGGTCGAGGCGGAAGTAGTCCCGCAGGTCTTTTTCGGTGCCCACACCCAATGCCGTGGCGCTATGCAGCAGTAAGCCGCGCTGCGCTTCGGCCTCGTCCAACGGGGCTTGCCGGAGAACGTCGGCCGGAATCACGCGCTCCGGCAGGTCATACAGCCGCTCAAAACCGCGACGCCCGGCGACGGTCACCTGGCCGGCGGCAAACAGCCATTCCAACGCGTGCTTTTCATCGCTCCAGTCCCACCAGGGGCCGGCGCACTCCTCGCGGGTCGACAAACTGCCCGCACCCAGGGCGCCTTGTTGTTCGACGATGCCCAGCACCCGGGCGATGGTGGCCTGCTGCTCGCGACCAAAACGCGCCATTTGCTGATAAATCCCTTGCCCCCGGGCCGCCCGCTCCATGCGCCAGCGCATCAATGGGTACAGCGCCATGGGTAACAGCGAAGCCTCATGCCCCCAATACTCGAACAGCGAACGCCGCCGCCCCGAACTCCAGGCGGCCTGTTCAAGAATCAACGGAGAGTAGTTACCCAGCCGGGAAAACAGCGGCAGGTAGTGCGAGCGCACCACCGCATTCACCGAGTCAATCTGCAATACACCCAAACGCTCAACCAGGCGGTTGACCTGTGCGGCCTTGATCGACGCCGGCGGCTGGCGCCCGGAAAAGCCTTGGGCAGCCAGCGCCAGGCGTCGCGCCTGCTTGAGGGAAAAGGATAACTCTGCGGGCATGTGACTCTCCTTGTGTGCTCGCGAACCACCCTACTGCATCCCGCGTCATTTTCGCAGCGGATCTTCCCAAAAGTGCCGGCGGCTTTCCTGCTCGACATCGCCACGGTTGAGCCCGATGTCCTTGAGCGCCTCATCGCTCATGCTCATCAACAGTTGGCGTTCACGGTGCACGGTCAGCCACCGGGAACCCAGTTGGAGCAGCCCGGAAAACGGCCGCTTCGCCATCAGTACAAAGCCTCTTTGACCTTTCATCATCTCGCCCTCCAGTGGGGATGACTGAAGTCTGTGCCTGGCGCTATGATCAATCCAACGAATGTTTCTTATGCAATACATCTCGGAGATTGATCGATTGTCCAGCTACCCGAGTATCGACACTGAAGTGCTGCGCACCTTCGTCGCCATCGCTGATCAGGGTGGTTTTACTCGCGCCGGCGAGCAGGTCAACCGCACCCAATCGGCGGTGAGCATGCAGATGAAACGCCTGGAAGAGGATGTGTTGCAGCGCAAGTTGTTCGAGCGCGATGGCCGTCAGGTGCGGCTGACGCCCGAAGGCCAGGTGCTGCTGGGCTATGCCCGCAGGATCCTGAAACTGCACAGCGAGGTGTTCAACACCCTGCGTGAGCCGCACATGGTCGGGCTGGTGCGCATCGGCACACCCGACGATTACGTGATGCGCTACTTGCCGGGGATTCTCAAGCGCTTCTCCAAGGCTTACCCGCTGATCCAGATTGAAATGCACTGCGAGTCGTCGCCGATATTGATGCAGCGCCGGGACCTGGCCCTGACGGTCATCAGTCGCGAACCCGGAAATGAGATGGGCGAGCTACTGCGTAATGAGCGGATGGTCTGGGTGGCCGCCCCGTGTTTCTGCCTGGACGATCACAGCGCCCTGCCCTTGGCGATTTCCGGCATGGACAGCTTCTGCACCCAATGGACCCGCGCTGCACTTGATGCCATTGGCCGTGATTATCGCCTGGCGTACCACAGCTCCAACGGTGCGGCGATCCAGGCAGTGGTCGGTGCGGGCCTGGCGGTCACTGTCAGCATGGAGAGCCTGGTAACCGAAGACTTGCGGGTGCTGGGCAGTGAAGAAGGTTTCCCACCGCTGCCCTCAGTCAACCTGCGGCTGTTGCGCAATCCCGGGATGACTTCGCCGATCACCGAATGCCTCGCCGAATACATCCTCGAAGGCTTTAAACTTTAAACGTCAGCATCACCGCACACACCGCCAGGAACCCGCAGAACAGCCCGCGCAGCATACGCTCGGGCATGGCGTGGGCGACTTTAACGCCCCAACTGATGCTGAGCAGGCCGCCGACGGCCAGAGGCACGCCGATCAACCAGTCCACTTCATGGTGCCAGGCGTAGGTCACCAGGGTCACGCTGGTGCTCGGCAGCGCCAGGGCCAGCGACAGCCCCTGGGCGACCACCTGGCTGGTGCCGAAGATGCTGGTCAGCACCGGCGTGGCCACCACCGCGCCGCCCACCCCGAATAAGCCGCCCATGGAGCCGGACGCCGCGCCCAGCACCCCCAGCCACGGCCAGGAGTAGCGCATCTGCGCTGAAGGCGGTGCGTTGTGGGTAAACATTCGCAGCAGGTTGTAGGACGCCAATACCAGTAGAAAGGCGATAAACCCTAAGCGCATCACACCCGCATCAATGCCCACCGCCCAGATCGAGCCCAGCCAGGCGAAGGCAAACCCCATCACGCCCAGCGGTAATGCGTGGCGCAGTTCAATCCGGTTGCGCTGATGATAACGCCACAACGCGAGCATCACGTTCGGCACCACCATCACCAGGGCTGTCCCTTGGGCAATCTGTTGGTCCAGGCCAAAAAACACCCCCAGCACTGGAATCGCAATCAGCCCACCACCAATGCCGAACAAGCCGCCAACAGTGCCCAACGCGACACCCAGAGCCAAATACAACGCTAAATCTGTCACCACTTCGCCCCCGCCTATTCCCAGGCTTTGCATGCTACGCAGTCCGCTCTGGCGCGGAAACGCACAGCAACGCACAATGGCTGTGCCAACTTCGCATAAGCAGACGCTGATGAACCCCAACACCCTGACCGATCAACTCAGCCTGTTTCTCGACGTGTTGGAAACCGGCAGCTTTTCCGCGGCCGCGCGGCGTCACCCGCTCACGCCCTCAGCGGTAGCGCGGCGCATCGACAGCCTGGAAGGCTCGGTGGGTAGCCGGCTGTTTCAACGCAGCACCCATGCCGTGGTGCCGACGCCTGCCGGCCTGGCGTTTGCCGAGCGCGCCCGCCGGATTGTCAGCGAGTTGCAACTGGCGCGGGCCGAAGCGGTGTCGCTGAGCCATGCGCCTGAAGGGTTGATCCGCGTGGACGCGCCGGCTGCCTTCGGTCGACGGCACTTGGCGCCTGCCATTGCTGACTTTCTTAACGTGTACCCGGGCCTCGACGTACACCTGCACTTGATCGACAGCTTTGTCGACATGCAAGGCGAGCATTTGGGCAAAGTCGACCTGGTACTGCGGGCCGGGCATATCGTCGATACCCGGCTGATCGCCACGCCCCTGGCCAGTATCGTGCGCATCGCCTGCGCCAGCCCGGCCTACCTGAAAAGCCGTGGTACCCCGACCCATCCCAGCCAGTTGAACGAACACGACGGCCTGGACTGGGAAGGCCTGGCGCCGATGTTCGCCTGGCGATTTGAACTGGATGGCCGCAAGACCACCTACCGCCCGCAACGCATTCGCATGAGCGCCAACAACGCCGAAGCCCTGCTCTCCGGGGCGCTGGCCGGACTTGGGGTTGCCCACCTCCCGACCTGGCTAGCCAGTGAATACCTGGTGCGCGGCGAACTGGTGCCGCTGTTCTGCGAGAACGGCTTGCCGACGCCTGAAACCGCCGGCATCTATGCCCTGCGCCTGGAGCAACACGCCAACGCCCGCAGCCGGTTATTGCTGGAATACCTCAAGGCACGCTTCAGCCCCATGCCGCCGTGGGATCTTGCGTTGCAAAGCGCCTTTGGCTGACCGAGTGAACAGAATTGTCTGGCGCGTTAAACATTTGCCCGCTAGATTCGAAACCAGACACGTTTTAAGGCACTGCCATGACCAAGCCCCTCGATACCTGCGAATCCTTGCTGCTCGACAACCAACTGTGTTTTGCCCTGCATTCCACCTCGTTGTTGATGACCAAGGTCTACAAACCCCTACTGCAAGCCCTCGGCCTCACCTACCCGCAGTACTTGGCGATGATGGTGCTCTGGGAAGAGGATGGCTTGACCGTCGGCGAAATCAGCAATCGCCTGCTGACGGATCCTGGTTCCTTGACGCCGCTGCTCAAACGCCTGGAAGCCGAAGGCCTGCTCAGCCGGACCCGCAGCCGTGAAGACGAGCGTGTGGTGGTGGTTGAGTTGACCGATGCCGGGCGTGCCCTGCGGGACAAGGCGATGGATATTCCGCAGTGCATTCTGGGCGCAAGCGGGATGGACATCGAACAACTGCGCAAGCTCCAGGGGGATTTACTCGCGCTGCGGAAAAACCTGCAAGTCTCCCTCTAAAGGCACCACGCATCAAAAATGTGGGAGCGGGCTTGCTCGCGAATGCGGTGTGACAGTCACTAGATGCATTGACTGATCCACTGCATTCGCGAGCAAGCCCGCTCCCACATTTGTTTGTGCAGAGCCTCGCCATCAAGGCAGGCAAAATATTTTCAAAATATATATTGCGCACTAACTATTTGCGCGATACATTCACCTCACCACTTACTTATCGCGCAAACAATTAGCGCAAATACAGACGAGGAAATCACCATGCAAACTCTCTATACCGCAGTAGCCACCGCCACCGGCGGCCGTGATGGTCGCGCTGTTTCCAACGACAATATCCTCGACGTAAAACTCTCCACGCCAAAAGAGCTGGGCGGCGCGGGTGGCCAGGCCACCAACCCGGAACAACTGTTCGCCGCCGGTTATTCCGCCTGCTTTATCGGCGCCCTGAAATTCGTCGCCAGCCAGACCAAACGCAAGATCCCGGATGACGCTTCGATCACTGCCCATGTCGGCATCGGTCAAATCCCCGGCGGTTTCGGCCTGGACATCGACCTGCACGTCAGCCTGCCCGGCCTGGCCCAGGACGAAGCACAAAGCCTGGTCGACGCGGCCCACCAGGTCTGCCCGTACTCCAACGCCACCCGTGGCAACGTCGATGTGCGCCTGCACGTGACCGTTTGAACCAAACCGCGCCCACAAAAAAGCCCGACTCATGGTCGGGCTTTTTTTGTCGTACCGGTGGCGCAAGAATTACTTCTTGGCGCGACCTTTGTACGAACCACCTTCACGGGTGTCGATCTCGATCAGGTCGTCGATTTCGATGAAATCGGCCACTTGCAGTTCGGTACCGTTAGCCAGCTTGGCAGGCTTCATCACCTTGCCCGAAGTGTCGCCGCGAGCGGAACCTTCGGTGTAGGCAACCTTACGCACGATAGTGGTCGGCAGCTCTACGGAAACCAGACGGTCTTCGAAGAAGATAGCTTCGCAGACGTCTTCCATGCCTTCTTCCACGAACGGCAGAACGGCTTCGATGTCTTCAGCGTTCAGCTCGTACATGGTGTAGTCGGTGGTGTCCATGAACGTGTAGGTGTCGCCGCTGATGAAGGACAGGGTCGCTTCTTTGCGGTCGAGGATCACGTCGTCCAGTTTGTCATCGGCGCTGTAGACGATCTCGGTCTTGTAACCGGTCAGCAGGTTCTTCAGCTTGGTCTTCATGATTGCGCTGTTACGACCAGATTTGGTGAACTCAGCTTTCTGAACCAGCCAAGGGTCGTTTTCGAGACGGATCACTGTACCGGGTTTCAGTTCTTTACCAGTTTTCATTGCGAATATCCGAAATTTGGATGGGATTTACAAAAATCAAGGTCGCGTATCATATCCAATTTACATAAAACTGTACCAGCGCCGTCGCAAGATCGGTCCGCGAGCCTTGTTCCAGAGCCCATTTCTCGGCATTCGCGGTCACTTCCGGCCAGTGTTCCAGCAGCATTTTCCAGCTATTTGCCATATCGCCATCAGCGTTCCAGGCCTGCCAAAGGCTGACCAACGCGGTTTTCGCGGCCGGTGACAAGCCTTCGGTATACAGCTCGAGAAAGGCGTCCAGCTTGTCCAGATGAATGTCTTCGTCCTGGCGATAGATATGCCACAACAACGGCCGCCCGGCCCATTGCGCCCGCACAAACGAGTCTTCGCCGCGCACGGCGTTGAAGTCGCAGCACCACAACATGCGGTCGTATTGCTCCTGGCGCACGAACGGCAGCATTTGCACGGTCAACCCGTCGCGCCGGTGCACATCGCCGACGTTCAGCGACTCCACACCCAGCCAGCGCTGTACATCGCCGAGAATCCGTCCCTCTGGCACCAGCAGATGGGTAGCGCGCCCATCGGCCGCCAGCACGTCGAGCCAACTGGCCAGCCCGGCGTTTTCATAAGCGAACAACGACATCAGTCGCGCACCGGCTGCCGGGAAAACCCCAAGCGCCTGCAAAAACTGTTGCCGGGCGATGGCGTCTTGCTGGAAGGCATCGCGCTGTTCCAGCAGCCCGTCCTCACGCAGCAAGCCGCCGGTACCGGGACGGAACCCCGGAAAGAAGAAGTACTTTTGCACGCCCTTGAATTTCACCGACGGCAAACCGTGGCAACCCACCACCCAGTCCTCGGCGCTCAGGTAATCCAGGTTCATCCACAGCGGCGAGCATTCGCGTGCGGCCATCGCTTCCATATAGTCAGGCGGCAGTTGGCAGGCGAACGCAGCGATCACCACGTCGGCCGCCTCGGTCGCCGGCCAGTCGGAAGGCCAGTAGCGCACATCAACGCCCTCTTGCCACTGCTGGTGCGCCTGCAGATCAATCTCGGGGCACATGCGTTCAAACGCCCGCAGGTCATCGACCCACAGGCGCACCCCACAACGGTGTTCCGCTACCAATTGCCGGGCCAGGCGCCAGGTCACGCCGATGTCGCCGTAGTTGTCGACGACGCTGCAAAAAATATCCCAGCGGGCTTTCATTCCGGGCTCCAACGCTCAAAGGCTCGATTGTCCGTATAAATGCCTCGATTGCGAAGGGATGATCGCGATTATTCTGCGCGCGGCTGTGGGACAATCGGCGCCACGCCGCACGTGCCTGCCAGGAGGCCATCATGTCTGATCGTTCGTTCTCACTGTTCAAACTCAGTATCGCCGTGGCCTTCGGCCTGTGGCTGGGGTTTATCGCCATTGTGCTGAGCCTGTGGCTGGCGTCCCGCTACCTGCCTGAGCAAACCGTAGCCCCAGTGGCCCGAGTGGTGCAGCAACTGGGCAAGCCGGAGGTGGTTGCACCGGAGCCGCCGAACCGCATGTTCGAGCAGTACCAGGAGAACCTGCGCAAGCAGGAACAACAGCAGACCCTGGACCAGGCTCGCAACAACCCGCGCAACCTGTCCAACCCCAAATGCCAGTTCTGGCTGCAACAGGACCAGAACGCCCCCAACGACAAGAGCCGGGCCAACGTCCTGCAATTTTGCGATTGATCACGAAAGCCGCCCATGAATAAGCACGCCGTTCACCAACTGGTCCTGGACAAACTCGCGGTCGATCTCGATATCGCCCAGCGCGCGGCACAAACCGCGCACGAAACCGCGACCCACGAAGAAAACATCGCCGAGAACAAGTACGACACCCTGGGACTGGAGGCGTCCTACCTGGCCGCCGGCCAGGCCCGGCGCGTCGAGGAGATCAAGCAGGCGCTGACGCTCTGCCAGAACATGCAACTGCGTGCCTACGATGACCAGCGCGGGATCGAAGTGGGCGCATTGCTGGGGCTGGTGGATGAAAACGATCGCCAGCAGTGGCTATTCCTGGCGCCGGACGGCGCAGGATTGAAGGTTGATGTGGTGGGGCAACCGGTGACCGTCATCACCCCACGCTCGCCCCTGGGCAAAAGCCTGCTGGGCAAGTTCGAAGGGGATGAGGTGGAGATTCTGGTGGGGGGCGCTCGGCAACAGTTTGCTGTTACCGAGGTCAAGTAAGCCGATCAGTGAACCGGCAGTTCAACGCCGTCGAACAGTTCTTCCAGTTCCTGCTTGTTGTGGCACTGGATGGCCTTGGCCATCACTTCGCGCGTCAGGTGCGGCGCGAATTTCTCGATGAAGTCGCACATGAAACCCCGCAGGAAGGTGCCGCGGCGGAAACCGATCTTGGTCACGCTGGACTCGAACAGTTCGCTGGCATCGAGCACCACCAGGTCGCTGTCGAGCTTGGTGTCGACCGCCATCTTGGCGACGATACCGACACCCAGGCCCAGGCGTACATAAGTCTTGATGACGTCGGCGTCAGCAGCGGTGAACACCACTTTCGGCGTCAGGCCACGATGACTGAAGGCTTCATCGAGTTTCGAACGGCCGGTGAAACCGAATACGTAAGTCACGATCGGGTATTCAGCCAGGGCTTCCAGGGTCAGCTTCGGCAGCTTGGCCAATGGGTGGCCTTGAGGCACCACGACGCAGCGGTTCCAGCGGTAGCACGGCATCATCACCAGGTCGCCGAACAACTCCAGGGCTTCGGTGGCAATCGCGAAATCGACGGTGCCGTCGGCGGCCATCTCGGCGATCTGCATCGGCGAACCCTGGTGCATGTGCAACGCCACGTCCGGGTACTGCTTGATAAAGCTGCTGATCACCGGCGGCAGCGCATAACGTGCCTGGGTGTGGGTGGTGGCGATCGACAGGGTGCCTTTCTTCTCGTTGGAGAATTCCTGGGCGATCTGCTTGATGCTTTCGACCTTGCGCAGGATCTCGCCGGCAGTGGTGATGATGCGCTCACCGGCCGGGGTGACGCGGGTCAGGTGCTTGCCGCTGCGTGCGAACACTTCAACGCCCAACTCATCTTCGAGCAGGCGGATCTGCTTGCTGATACCGGGTTGCGAGGTGTAAAGGCTTTGAGCGGTAGCGGAAACGTTGAGGTCGTGGTGCGCCACTTCCCAGATGTAGCGCAGTTGTTGAAGCTTCATATGTGTCCCTCAAAGCGGATAGACGCCACGGGTATCAGCGACGGTATATAACTATATTAAAGGTCAGACTGATAAATCTAGAACTTTTTATCGTTTTTTACCCATCACACATCATCACTGCGGCGGCGCTGTAAAAGTGGCACCAGGTATACCGGCACCTGAGACAGCTGCAGCACCCGTGCAGCAGTTCTTCCCAGGGGGGTCGCCACACCGACCGCCTGGCTGTGACTACCTACGATCAACAAATCCACAGAGAGTTTCTGCGACTGGTCGAGAATCACTTCACAGGGGTCGCCTTGGATCACCCGCACCGAACGGATCAACTTGAGGTCCTGCTCCCCTTCCCCCAGTTCCTCGCGAAAACTGTCAAGCACCCGTTGCTCGATGGTCGCCATCACTGTCGTCAGGCCCTGGCTTTGCCATTCACTCAAGGCCTTCTCATCAAGGTAGCTCTGCAACACCGATTCGGCGAACAGCCCGATGGGCTCGACCACGTGAATCACGTACAGATCGGCCTTGAACGTTCGTGCCAGCGCCAGGGCATGTTGCATCACATAAGGCGCGTATAGACCGAGGTCAGTGGCGTACAGCATCGAACGAATCATAGAACCTCCTGGGTAGCCAGGATGGCGGGGATTGATTCAGCTTAGCAGCGCCTTTGGCAGTGCTCAGCCCTCGGTCTGAATTTTCAACTCGTTACTGATGCCGTGGGGTACGTGCCCGGTGGCCACGAACTCCCGGGCCTTCTCGCAATGCCCTTCCTGGTCATCGAAAAACACATCGGCGGCAAAGGCCTCGAGGAACGCCGACTTCTCCAGGCCACCGAGAAACAGCGACTCGTCGAGACGGATATCCCATTCCCGCAGTGTGCGAATCACCCGCTCGTGGGACGGCGCCGAACGGGCGGTGACCAGTGCGGTGCGGATCGGGCAGGACTCGTCCGGGAACTCGCGCTGCAACAAGTTGAGCGCCGCTAGGAAACCCTTGAACGGACCTCCGCGCAACGGCTCGCGTGCCGACTCCCGCTCGCTGGCCTGGAAGGCTTCAAGACCTCCCGACTGATAGATACGCTCGGACTCATCGGAAAACAGCACCGCGTCGCCGTCGAAGGCAATCCGCAATTCGGCACTGGAGGCCCGACGTGCGCCGCCCGACAGGATGGTCGCTGCGGCAAACCCGGCATCCAGGGCGCTGCGCACATCCTCGGCATGGGTGGACAGAAACAGGTGGCAGCCAAACGCTGCCAGGTAGGGATAAGGACTGCGCCCGCCGACGAATGCGGCGCGGGAGATATCCAGGCCGTAATGCTGGATCGAATTGAACACGCGCAGGCCGGTGTCGGCACTGTTGCGCGACACCAGCACCACCTCGACCCGGGCACGGCCGAGGCTGGCGTTGAGGCTCAGGAGTTTTTTCACCAGCGGGAAGGCGTCGCCGGGCTCGAGGATTTCATCCTCGTGGTCGATCTGGTACTTGCGATACGTCTCGACCCCTTGGGCCAGGTAGACCTTGTGGCTTTCGCTCAGGTCGAACAGCGCCCGCGAGGAAATCGCCAGCACCAGTTTGTCGCCCAATCCCTTTGCCATGGTGTTCCCTCCAATCAGCGGTTATGCCGATCCATAAAACTCAAGGCCTGGTACAGCGCCTGCATTCTTGGCAATTCACAACCCGCCGCCTTCGCCGCCGCCAAGGGGCGTGCGTAAATCGCCGCCAGTTCCAGCGGGCGCTTGTGCACGTAATCGTGATACATGCTGGGCAGGTAGTCATCCATGCTTTCAGTCATGGTGAACATCTGCCCGGCGTAACTGGCGGGGATTTCATGCCCGCAGGCGTGGGCGCCCTGCACCACTTCGGCCATCAGCGCCTGGATCAGTTCACGGCTGGATTCATCCGCCATCATCGCCGTGGTGCCAGTGCCGAACACGACGGAGAGACCGTTGTAAGGCACGTTCCACACCAGTTTATGCCAGCGTGCCTGATGCACATTGGCCATGGCCTGGGAGTCGATACCGGCCTGGTGAAACAGCGCGGCGCCTGCTTCGACAATGGCCTGCCGATGAGTGTCATCGTTGGCCGCGGGGCCACTGTGGTAACCCAGGTTGACCCGGCCCAGCGCCTGATGTTCGACAATCCCGGGACCGGAACGGTGCACGCCGATGTAGCACAGGCCACCCAGCAAGTGCAGCGACGGCGGCAAGTGTTCCCGCAGGCTGTCTTCGACATCGAGGCCGTTTTGCAGCAGCACCACCTTGGCGTCCGGGGCGGCGATCTGGGCGATGGTTGGAGCCAGTTCGACATTCCCCGTCGACTTGGTGCCCACCAGCAGCCAGTCGCACGGCGGCATGTCTGCGGCGCGGGCATAGGCCTGCACCGGGTGCAGGTGCACGGTTCCGTGGATTGTGCTGTTGAGTTGCAGGCCGCGCTCGCTGACCGCCGCGTACTCGCTGCGCAGCAGGAAATGCACATCGAAGCCGGCACGCGCGAGCATCACCCCGTAGAAGCCACCGATGGCCCCGGTGCCGATAATCCCGATCCGTGGCGACTGTGTTTTTGCAACTTCGGTCATGGCAATTCCTCTGGTAGTCGTTTGAGCGCCTGCTGCACACCTTGCGTCAGGTCGCCGGCGGTCAGACGCGTCAGTGACGCTAATATTCCATGGAATTTCCCGTCGCACACCACAAACAACGCGGGCAGATGAAAGATCTCGTAGCGCTCTACCGCGCCGCCATTGTGGCCAGCATCCACCCAACAGACCCGGTCCACCGGCAAGTCCCAACCCGGCAGTTGCTGGTGCAGGAAGCGGCAGCGCGAGCATCCGTCACCGGTGAACACCACCAGCGAGGTGCCGGAAAGCCCCAATAATTGCTGGTCGATATCCAGATCGGTAAGGTGCAGTTCTTTCACTATGCTGCTGCCACCGCCATCAACTGGACGGTGCTCGGAGTCCGTGTGCATGGGTCGTTTCTTTCCTCACCCTGATGATGTCGCTGTCGAATTAACCCAACGTCCCATTTCCGGCATTTCCCGCCAACGGCTGCACACTATCGGCCTGGGCGGCGTCGCATGCAATTACCCGGGCGGGCGCCCATTGCACTTTTTGTGCAGACGCCGCGGGATTAAAGCGGCCTTTGCCCATTGTCTCGCAGCCTTGTAACGCGCTAAGGTTCGGCTCCCCGCTGCACTTAAATCATGCTGTGCTCCGCCGCACGGGGATCGCTGGCGGCCGGCACCCGTGACCCTGACGAGTAACACGATGGCTGATTTACCGATCAACGACCTTAACGTCGAATCCAACGAGACCCTGATCACACCCGATCAGCTCAAGCGCGAAATCCCCCTGAGCGACGCTGCCCTGCAGACCGTCACCAAGGGCCGCGAAGTCATCCGTGAGATTCTCGACGGCACCGACCACCGCCTGTTCGTGGTCATCGGGCCGTGCTCGATCCATGACCTCAAGGCTGCCCACGAGTACGCCGAGCGCCTGAAGGTGCTGGCGGCAGAAGTGTCCGACACCTTGTACCTGGTGATGCGCGTCTATTTCGAGAAGCCGCGTACCACCGTCGGCTGGAAAGGCTTGATCAACGACCCGTACCTGGACGACTCCTTCAAGATCCAGGATGGTCTGCACATCGGTCGTCAATTGCTGCTGGACTTGGCGGAAATGGGCCTGCCGACGGCAACCGAAGCCCTGGACCCGATTTCCCCGCAGTACCTGCAAGACCTGATCAGCTGGTCGGCGATTGGTGCACGTACCACCGAATCCCAGACTCACCGGGAAATGGCTTCCGGCCTGTCCTCGGCGGTCGGTTTCAAGAACGGTACCGACGGCGGCCTGACGGTGGCGATCAACGCCCTGCAGTCGGTGTCCAGCCCGCACCGTTTCCTGGGTATCAACCAGGAAGGTGGCGTGTCGATCGTCACCACCAAGGGCAACGCCTACGGTCACGTGGTACTGCGCGGCGGCAACGGCAAGCCCAACTATGATTCGGTCAGCGTGGCCCTATGCGAACAGGCGTTGAACAAGGCGAAGATCAAGCCGAACATCATGGTCGATTGCAGCCACGCCAACTCCAACAAGGACCCGGCCCTGCAACCGCTGGTGATGGAGAACGTGGCCAACCAGATTCTTGAAGGCAACCAGTCGATCATCGGCCTGATGGTCGAAAGCCACCTGAACTGGGGCTGCCAGGCGATTCCAAAGGATCTGGCCGACCTGCAATACGGCGTGTCGATCACCGATGCCTGCATTGACTGGGCTGCCACCGAGACCACCTTGCGCAGCATGCATGCCAAGCTCAAGGACGTGTTGCCCAAGCGCCAACGCGGCTGAGCAAACACTGCGGACACAAAAACGCCGGGCTAAACCCGGCGTTTTTTTTGATCGTTCCCCCGCTCTGCGCGGGAATGCATCCTGGGATGCTCTGCGCCCGCCCTACTCAATGCTCAAAGCTTTGCGGCATGGCGCTGGTGGCGCTCCATATAGCGCTCCACGTAAGAGCAGGACGGGATCACCGTATAACCTGCCTCTTCGGCGAACTTCAACGCTTCCTCGGTCAGCGCGGCAGCAATGCCGCGGCCTCGCAATGCGTTGGGCACGAAGGTGCGATAGATATCCAGGGTCTGCTTCCCAAGGTCCATATAGGTCAGATAGGCACGATGACCGTCCACATTGGTCTCGAACTGATGACCAGCCTGGTCATGGTGGATGGACAACGCCTCGCTCATCACTACTCCTCGCGGGTCTTGGTTTCTGACCCCTACCTTACCGATGTTTTTCCGGCGAAGGAACATCTACGCCACCCGGTGCCGGTTTCGACAACGAGAAAAGCGGCCAGTGCCTTGCACTAGCGCTCACAACCAGCACAGGGAAATAGTAGGCGCCAATCGCACAATTGCTCAAGACGCGCTTGTCTTCCGTTGCGCTGGCGGACATAGAAAGGGCCGATCGAGATTCCTTACGTCGATGGCCTGAACATTGCCGGCAGTTGAAGCTTGAGACGAACACGCGCTCTTAAAGTCACCTCAACATGCACAAAAGATACCGAAGACCGAAAAGACAATCTGAACAATAGTGTCAGGGACGATATATAAAATGACTTATGTTTACATGGCTTAACACATGCCAGCCGGCCCTTTCAGGCTGGATCCAATCCTCGGCCGAGTGCAAAAATCTGGATATTTTTTATACAGACTCTGAAAAGATTAGCCAAAATAGATTGGGCGCGAGAATTTTTTTTGCTTCTTGCGCTACGTCAGTTTACTTACTACAAGTAATGGGTAGTATGTACGCCGGCTATTAGCTCACTCTGAGAAAGTAGCCATTTAATAGAAAGTCCTTGAAGGGGAACACGATGAACAACGTTCTGAAATTCTCTGCTCTGGCTCTGGCCGCAGTTCTGGCTACCGGTTGCAGCAGCGTCTCCAAAGAAACCGAAGCTCGTCTGACTGCAACTGAAGACGCAGCAGCTCGCTCCCAGGCTCGTGCAGACGAAGCCTATCGTAAAGCTGATGAAGCTCTGGCTGCTGCTCAAAAAGCACAACAGACTGCTGACGAAGCTAACGAGCGCGCTCTGCGCATGCTTGAAAAAGCAAGCCGCAAGTAATAATCCTTCGGGGTTGTTATCAAGCCGGTCCATTCTTGGATCGGCTTTTTTTTGCCCGCCATTTGGCTGGATTCCAGACAATAAAAAACCCGTCACCGCGCGAGGCGATAACGGGTTATGGATCGTGCAGGCTTATTGCTGCAGATCGACCGGCGTACTCGACACCATAGGCGCCCCGCCCGGCACGCCGATTTCCGTCGGGATACCGTCTTCAGCCGCCACGACGTCACGCACCTGGTCCCAGTTGACCCGCAGGTTGCTGGACAGGTCTTCACGCTTGAGCAAGGCGTTGATCACCGCAGTGTGCTTGTCGACGACCGATGGCGTGCCATCGTCGTTCAATGGCGTATGCGCTTCCAGGTAGACCTTGCCACCGGCTGCGCCGAACTTGTAGGCGTCGTTGATAATCCGCACCGACGTACCCACCGGCACCATGTCAGCCATTTCCAGCACGTTGTTGTTGAACATGCGGAAGCAGCCGTGACTGGTACGGGTACCGATGCCGAACTTCATGTTGGAACCGTGGATCAGGTAGCCGGGCGTGCCCAAGGTGAACTTGAACGGCCCCAACGGGTTGTCCGGGCCGGCCGGCACGACGTTGGGCAACGGGTCGCCATTGGCGGCGTGCTCGGCCTTGATCGAGGCTGGCGGGGTCCAGGTCGGGTTCGGGATCTTGCCCGTGATGGTGGTGTGAGCCACTGGCGAACCCCAGCCTTCACGGCCAATCCCCAACGGGAACGTGTACACCACGTTCTGGCCCTTGGGGTAGTAATAGAGCCGGTATTCCGCCAGGTTGATCACGATGCCTTCACGGGGGCCGGGCGGCAGGATGAAACGCGTCGGCAACACGATCTCGGTACCCGCCCCCGGCAACCAGGCATCGACGCCCGGGTTGGCGGCGACCATCTCCGAATAGCCCAGGTCGTAGGTGGTGCCCAGGTCAGCGAAGGTATCTTCGTACTTGGCCTTGATCACCTGGACCTGGCCAACGATATCTTCACCCGGTGGCGGCAAAGGCAACTGCAAGGCTGCAGCAGGACCGGCCGCGCAGAGTGCAGCAAGAGACAGGCAGCAGGTGACGGCGGAAAGGCGCGACAACATCCGGGAATTCCTTCGCAGATCGACGGGTTGTAAAAAATGGATTGTACACGGCTGCCCGGCGGGCACCCATATTCAAAGTTCGAAGCGCAGCTCTGGCCAGATCGGCGGTGTGCCGCGTTTTTGCGACTCGAGGATCGCCCGGCACAGGGGGCACAAACGCTGGTCCTGGAAGATCGAGCGATCCACCGACGACCAGCGCGGCTGGGCGGGCAATAACGTACCGCAGAGGGTGCGGTCGATGGACCCGCCCAACTCCAATTGACGCGTCACCAGATGCACCCGGACTTCCTGGCAGGCGAACAGATCCAGCTGTTCGTCAGGCTCGATCAGTTGGTAGGCAAACAGGGACCAGGCAGGACGCGACATCGGGGGCTCCAAATCGGGGGGGCGCCACCTTAGCCGAAAGACCGCTGCTAGAAAAGCGTCATAGCAGTGGTTTTAGCGTTGGCCAGACATTTTCCAGCAACTTGCCCTGCGCGCCAACCGCCGGGTGCAATTGGTCAGCCTGCATCAACTCGGGATGGCCGCCGACGCCTTCAAGGAAAAAGGGCACCAGCGGGACGCTTTTTTCCTTGGCCAGCTCCCCGTAAACCTGCGCAAACGCGGTGGTGTATTTCGGCCCGTAGTTGGGCGGCAACTGCATGCCCAACAGCAGCACCTTGGCACCGCTGGCCTTGGACTGGTCGATCATCGATGCAAGATTTTGTTTCAATTGCGCGGGTGGCTGCCCACGCAGGCCGTCATTGCCGCCCAGCTCAATGATCACCAGGTCCGGCTTATGCTCTGCAAGCGCCGCCGGCAGCCGCGCCAGGCCTCCGGCACTGGTGTCACCGCTGATGGAGGCGTTGACCACTTTATCGTCGAAACCTTCGCTCTTGAGCCGTTGTCCCAACAGCGCTACCCACCCTTTGCTGGTATCCAGCCCGAAACCGGCACTGATACTATCCCCAACGATCAGGACTGTACCCGCCGCTGCGTTCTGGGCCATGCACATCAAGGCCAGGCCAGCACTCAAAAACCACATTCGCATTGGATTCTCCATGGGCGCAAGCATTCTCACCGCGCGAAACCTTAGCAAAGTGGTTCCCAGCGCGGAAGGTGAACTGACTATCCTGCACGAACTGAGCCTGGAACTGAACAAGGGCGATAGCCTGGCTATCGTCGGCGCCTCCGGTTCCGGCAAATCCACCCTCCTCGGCCTGCTGGCCGGCCTCGACCTGCCCAGCAGCGGTGAAGTCACTCTCGCCGGCCAAGCCCTGAGTACTCTCGACGAAGACCAGCGGGCACGCATCCGCGCCGAGCACGTGGGGTTTGTGTTCCAGTCTTTCCAGTTGCTCGACAGCCTCAATGCCCTGGAAAACGTAATGCTGCCCCTGGAACTGGACGGCCGCAAGGACGCCCGCGAACGGGCCAGGCACCTGCTGGAGCGCGTCGGCCTGGGCCAGCGCCTCACCCACTCTCCGCGCCAACTCTCGGGTGGCGAGCAGCAACGGGTAGCGATTGCCCGGGCGTTTGCCGCCGAACCTGACGTGCTGTTTGCCGACGAACCCACCGGCAACCTCGACAGCCACACTGGCGAGCGTATCAGCGACCTGTTGTTCGAACTCAACAAAGAGAGCGGCACGACCCTGGTGCTGGTGACCCATGACGAGCGCCTGGCCCACCGTTGCCGCCGCCTGATCCGTCTTGAAGCCGGCCTGATGGTCGCGCCCCTGGAGCCTTGATGGCACGCTTGCCCTTGTTGCGCCTGTTCAGCCTTGCCCTTCGCCAGTTGCTGCGCGATGCCCGCGCCGGCGAACTGCGTGTGCTGTTCTTCGCCCTGCTGGTGGCCGTCGCTGCCAGCACCGCCATCGGTTACTTCGGTGCACGCCTGAACGGCGCCATGATGTTGCGTGCCACGGAATTCCTCGCGGCCGACCTGGTGCTGGAAGGCAGCTCACCCGCCCGTACCGAGCAAATCCAGAGTGGTACCGAGCTGGGATTGCAACACGCCAGGGTCGTGGAGTTCTCCAGTGTTATTGCCACCGACAACGGCATCCAGCTCTCCAGCATCAAGGCGGTCAACGACGAGTACCCGTTGCGCGGCGAGTTGAAGAGCGCCGCCGAGCCCTTCGGCAAGGAAACCACCGGCGGTTCGCCCAAGCCCGGCGAAGCCTGGGTGGAAGCACGGTTGCTGACAGCGCTGGGCCTGAAAATCGGCGACAGCATCGACGTCGGCATGAAGACCCTGCGCCTGGCCCGCGTACTGACCTACGAGCCGGACCGTGCCGGCAACTTCTATAGCCTGACACCCAGGGTGATGATCAACCTGGCCGACCTCGAGGCCACCGGCGTGGTGCAACCCGGCAGCCGCGTCAGTTATCGCGACCTCTGGCGCGCGCCCCAAGGCGGCACCGTACTGCAAACCTATCGCGACCTGATCAAGCCCGGCCTGGCTGCCAACCAGCGGCTGCAGGATGCTCGCGACGGCAACCAGCAGATCGGCGGCGCCCTGGGCAAGGCCGAACGTTACTTGAACATGGCCAGCCTGGTGGCGGTGCTGCTCTCCGGCGTGGCAGTAGCACTCTCGGCGAACCGCTTCGCCAGCCGACGCTTTGATGCCAGTGCCTTATTGCGCTGTCTCGGACTGTCCCGGCGCGAGACCATGTTGCTGTTCAGCCTGCAATTGACCGTGCTGGGCCTGCTGGCCAGCCTGACCGGCGCCCTGCTCGGCTGGCTGGCGCAATTGGGGTTGTTTGCGCTGCTGCATGACCTGCTGCCGGCGGACGTTCCACCCGGCGGGCTGTTGCCGGCCATTGCCGGGATTGGCACCGGACTGGTCGCCCTCGCCGGTTTTGCCCTGCCGCCATTGGCCGCACTGGGGCGCGTGCCACCGCTGCGGGTATTGCGACGCGACCTGCTGCCGATCCCTTCCAGTACGTGGATGGTCTACGGTGCCGCGCTGTTTGCCCTGGGCCTGATCATGTGGCGCTTGAGCCTCGACCTGGTGCTGACCTTCGCCCTGCTGGGTGGCGGCGTGATTGCTGCACTGGTTCTCGGCGGCCTGCTCCTGCTGCTGTTGCAAAGCCTGCGGCGCCTGCTGGCCCGGGCTTCCCTGCCCTGGCGCCTGGGGTTGGGCCAGTTGCTGCGTCACCCCTTGGCGGCGGCGGGCCAGTCCCTCGCATTCGGGCTGATCCTGTTGTCCATGGGACTGATCGCATTGCTGCGGGGCGAATTGCTGGACACCTGGCAAAACCAGTTGCCCAAGGACGCCCCCAACTATTTCGCCCTGAACATCCTGCCTGCCGACAAAGACACCTTCGGCGCACGTCTGCTGGAATTGCAGGCACAGTCTGCTCCGTTGTATCCGGTGGTGCCGGGACGCTTGATCAGCATCAATGGCGCCCCGGTGCAGGAGATCGTCAGTAAGGATTCCAGCGGCGATCGCGCAGTGCAGCGAGACTTGAGCCTGACCTGGGCCGCCGACCTGCCGCCGGGCAACAAGCTGACAGCGGGCTCGTGGTGGACAGCGCAACCGACCGACGAAATTCCCGGCGTCTCGGTGGAGGCCAAGGTCGCTGACAGCCTGAAACTCAAGCTCAACGATCATCTGGTATTCACCGTGGGCGGGGAAAACCGTGAAGCGCGGGTTACCAGCCTGCGGGAAATCAACTGGGATAACTTCCAGCCGAACTTCTTCATGATCTTCCAACCCGGGACCTTGAAGGACCTGCCGGCCACCTACCTGACCAGCTTCTACCTGGCGCCCGGCCATGACCAGCAGATCGTCGACCTGTCCCGGGCCTTCCCGGCGGTGACCATCCTGCAAGTGGAGGCACTGCTTGAACAGCTGCGCAGCATCCTGGCCCAGGTCACCCTGGCGGTTGAGTACGTGCTGTTGTTTGTCCTGGCCGCGGGGATGGCTGTGTTGTTCTCCGGGCTCCAGGCAACCCTCGATGAGCGGATTCGCCAAGGTGCCCTGCTGCGGGCGCTGGGAGCAGAGCGCAAGTTGCTGGTCAAGGCGCGGCGTATCGAGTTCGGGCTGTTGGGCGCGGTCAGCGGCCTGTTGGCGGCGTTGGGTACGGAACTGGTGACACTGGTGCTGTATCGCTACGCGTTCGACCTGACCTGGCACCCACATCCGTGGCTGTTGCTGCTGCCGGTGATCGGTGCCGTGCTGATCGGCGGAGCCGGTGTGTTCGGCACTCGCCGCGCACTGAACGCCAGCCCGTTGACGGTGCTGCGCGAGGGCTGAAAACGCAGATGGCCCGCACGCGTTCATGCGTACGGGCCATCCGTTGTCACTTCACATATTCGATAGCGGTGATCCACCAGCACACTTCGCCGCCAGGGGTCTGCACGAGCGCCTCGTCATCCACCTCTTTGCGCAACAACGCACGCGCCATGGGTGAGTCGATGGAGATGTAGTCCATGCGCTCATAGATCTCATCGTAACCCACGATGCGAAACCGCTTGGTTTCGCCCTGTTCGTTTTCAATCTCCACCCAGGCGCCGAAAAATACCTTGCCTTCCTGCTCCGGCATGTACTCCACCACGCGCATGTCTTCCAGGCGCTTACGCAAATAGCGCACCCGGCGATCAATTTCCCGCAGCAGCTTCTTGTTGTACTGGTAGTCAGCGTTTTCGCTCCGGTCTCCCAGGGAAGCGGCCCACGTGACTTTACGGGTGGTATCAGGACGCTTTTCTCGCCACAGGTAATCAAGCTCCTTTTTCAGGGCTTCATGACCTTCTTTGGTAATCAGCTTGGTGCTCAAAAGCTCTACATCCCCTGGAAGTTTCCATTTTTCAGACCCGCTGCCGCATCAGGCACAACGTATTTAACGCCCGATGTCGACTGTGGAGGTCGATGATAAATGAACACAGGAAAGTAGCCAGACCCACCGATGGATTCCGGCAGCCGGCGTCAATCTGCATCCGACTGGAGTGGGCGTCTTTCAGGTTGGCTGCGTCCGGCCTCACTCAGCCATGGGAGCGACTCATCCAGGGTTTGAAGCGCGCCCCTCAGGGTTTCCCGCAGGACTGGCAACTGAAATAGCGCTGCCGTCAGCTGTTGCTCCTTGTAGCGAATCGCCAGGTCACGATCGTGCAACTGGGCTTCCTGACTCTCCAGGTAGCGCGCACGCTCGTCCATTCGACGCTGCTCTGCCTGATTCAATGCCGAGCAGCCGGCCAGATGCTCCTCCCTGGTGGCCAGCGTACGGGCCAATAGCTCCAGAGACGCTTCTTTTTCGGCAACTCTCTCGGCGCTTCGTTGACTCTCCTGCTCAAGGTCGAGCTTCTCCTGGCGCAGTTCGAGGCGTAGCTGCTCAAGTGCTTCCTCCTGCTTGAGCACGCTGAGCTTTTGCTGTGTCAACTCTTGCGACAGTCGGGAAAGATTGCTCAGCGTATCGTCCACCTCGAACAGTGAGGGCGTTTCCTGCCGGGCAGGCGGCGGCGCCTGGCAGGCGGGTTCAGGCTGTGGTGCTGCCGGTGCCTGCGGTGGCGCGACGACTACCGGCGCCTCGACGGGCGGCTCGATCAGCGGCTCGGTTATCTCGTACATATCCACGGGTGCCTGTGACACCGGTTCGGCCACGGGCGGCGCGGACTCGGAAGGGTCCGCGGCCCTTGGAGGAGAAATCATCCTTGAGGAGAAACGAATAGACGGGACAATCAATGAGCTGCTTTCGATGGCAGGCAAACCGGGCGTCGAGGTTCCCAGGGTAATGACCTTCATCACCAGGGATTTCTTGATCGTCAACGAGTGATGATCTTCAGGCCTGGCGGGGGGCAGCTTGCAGCCTTTCAGGTCAACAAAATGATAAGGAATCTGAGTTTCACCGGTGTTTGCGGACTTGGTCCCGGCTGCCGCGGCAAGCGTCAGTATTTGCTTGAAGACATGGGTCGCTGTTTGCAGGTCTTCCTTGGAATCTATCGCGCCCAGAAAGTACCGATCGGACTTTTTGCGCAACGCTGCGATGTATACCCGTGAACTACCGGGTTCTGTCTCTTCATCCAGACTATAGGCAAGGAAGTTCGAAGCGATCTGGGCCACTGCAAAACCACAAAGCAGTGCGCCGTTGACCGGCGCATCATGCCCGGATTGTTCAAGAACAAGGGTACGTAGAAGCAGCATGACGTTCAGGCTCCATTTCAAATTGGCAGAACTTCAAATACACGCCAAATAAACAACGACAGTAATTAAAGCATCAAAAGCCTAACAATTGTTTCAGCGAGCCATCGCTTGACACGTAGGATTTATCTTATTCAGGCGCCTCAACGTTTCCAACACTGCCTATTGAACGTACCATTTTTTAACAATACGGCCTTGGACATGCGCATAACAAAATATTTCAACCTTTGACTTTTCGAACATTCACAACCTGCCGCTCATGCAGGTTAATCGAGGCCTCACCTTAACCGAGCCTTGCCATAAACATTCAGTAGAAAAGCATAATGATCGAGATAACGAGCCTGACAAAAAAGATGGGCGGGAAAAATATCATCCACGACTTTTCATTCAATGCCCAACCTCAGGAATGCCTGGGATTATTTGGAAATGATGGTGCGGGGAAAACAACTATCGTCAAAATGATAGCAGGCTCGATTCTCCCCTCTTCAGGCCATGTAAAAGTATTCGGTAACGATATTGTCCTCAATACACTCCAGGCGAAGAAAATCACCGGCTACCAGCCAGAACGATGCCTGAGTCATGGCGCAATGAGCGTACAGGGCTTTCTCAGTTTTATTGCCGACGTACGCGGATTCAGCGGCGCAGAAAAGCGCAAGATGATTGACCGCGCGGCCGCCCGGCTCGAACTTTGTCGGATACTCAAATCCCCCATCGAAACCCTTCCGGCAGGGTTGAAACGCAAAGTAGCCATCGCTCAGGCAATCCTGCATGACCCCAGCCTGCTGTTGCTCGATGAGCCAACGGAAGGTCTGAATGCCGACCAGAAACACAAAGTCAGAATGCTCATCAAGTCGCTGACCGACGAAATGACGATCATTGTTGCGTCCCGCACGCCCGAAGCGTTGACCGGCATTTGTAATCGGGCACTGGTCATCGCCGACGGTCGATTAGTGGCAGACACGTCCTTGCCCGAACTGCAGCGCAGTTCCCGGCACTACCAGGCAGTCACCCTTGCAGCCGAGACGCCGCTGGACCTGTTGGCCCTGGCGGTATTACCCGGGGTCGCCGGCATCGAGGAAGACCGCGAGACGCCCGGCACAGTGACCGTACTCGCCATGCCGGGGCAAACCATTTACCCCCATATCAACGCACTGATCACCCACCGCCGCTGGAAAATCAATGCCCTGAACCTAGAGCCAGGACGCCTGGATGATGTCATCCATCACATGAGCCAGGAGGCTTCGGTTTGAAACTTCTACCGGTCATCATCAAGCGTCAACTGGCCAGTTACTTTGGCGCGCCCGTCACTTACCTGAGCACTGCAGCTTTCCTGACAGCCGCCGCCGTATTTGGCTTCCATTCAAGCCAGCTACTGGAACAAAACAGTGTTGACTTGCATGGATTCTTCCAACTGCATCCTTGGCTTTATTTGCTGTTGACCCCTGTGCTTTCCACGCAACTTTGGGCGGATGAACACACTGCGGGCTCCAGGGACTTCCTAAGCACCCTGCCCGTCACGGGTTTCGAGAGGGTAGTCGGGAGGTTTCTGGCGGCCTGGATGATTTCTGGCATTGCCTTGATGTTGACCTTTCCCATTGTTATCACCGTCAATTACTTTGGAAACCCAGACAATACGATCATTGCCTCCCAATACGTTGTAAGTTGGCTATTAGCCGGAAGCTATCTATCGGTGGGCGGTTTTATTTGCACACTGACAAACCATCGCCTGATTATATTTACGGTCACGTTGTGTTTGCTCCTGGTCGCGAGCGGACTGTCTCCCATTCTTGATGCCATTGAACATCAAGCTCCGATCTGGCTCATCGACCGTATTACTTCCCTAAGTCCCTCAACGCGCTTTGACGCCATTGACCAAGGAGTACTGGCGCTTCAAGACAGTTTGTACTTCATCAGCATCATCATCGCATTTCTCGCCATGACGACGATTGCCCTGAACGTCAGAAACAGTTGAGAAGGACACGTCACGATGAAAACGCCGTTAAGCGCCAGCCTCACAATCATCACCCTACTGTTACTCTTTCTTGCTTTTAACCTGGTGTGGGCACTGAAACTTCCAACTATACGGCTGGATTTTTCAGAACATAAAATCCATACATTATCCGAACCTGTACGGACACTGCTCGCCTCACTGGAGCGACCGGTTGACCTGTACTTTTTCAACTCGAGCAAACATCCGCAAAAATCCAATGCCGTAAAAAGCTACGGTAAGCGGGTCGAGTGGTTGCTCAAGGAGTATGAAAAAGCGGCAAAGGGCAAAATCAACCTGCACCTCATCGATCCCAAGCCTTTTTCGGAAGATGAGTACAAAGCCAGGTTACTCGGGCTCGACGACCAACAAGGATTCTTCGGCCTTGTCGGTACCACCACGGGCCAAGGGCCACATAGCATCCAGGCATTCAGGCTGGACCGGGAGTCGCTGCTGGAATATGAGATCAGCCACCTGCTTCATAAAGTGATCCACCCGGAGCAACCGGTGATAGGCCTGATATCCACGCTGCCAATGGACGGCGAACGGGATGAGCACAGCGGCGTGAATACGCCTCCCTGGCAGTCATTGCAGGCACTGCGCCGCCAATTCAACCTCGTTAGCCTGGAGCCAGGCATCGAAAAAATTCCCGAACACGTCAAAACCTTGATGGTGGTCCATCCCGGCAAACTGCCTGACCCAACCCTGTACGCGATCGATCAGTTTGTATTGGGTGCAGGCAAATTGATGATGTTTATCGACCCGCTTGCCGGGCTGGATACCAGCGTCACAGCCCCGGAAAACCCCAGATTGGAAGCATTACTGGCTGCCTGGGGCGTCCAGATGCACGCGAATAAGGTAATTGCCGATCATGACCACGCCACTTCAGTGATCATGACCACAGGCCAGCCCGCGGTGCGCCATCCCGCTGCGCTAACCTTGCCGCGCCAGGCGATGGCACAGGACGACATCAGCACCTGGAAACTCCACAGCATCAATGTCTTGAGCAGCGGTGCGCTGGCCCCCGCCAAGAAGAGCCGCATGACCTTCACCCCGCTGCTGCAAAGCTCCGGGCACGCGGCCCTGTTTGATACTGAGCGCTTTGCCCTGCCGGCGCAGTTCGATTCACTGATCAATGAGGCTGCCGCCCGTGGTCAGCAACAGGTCATCGCCGCCCGCATTGAGGGGCCCGCCTACTCCGTCTTTCCTGACGGGATCAGCGAGAGTAAAGCCGGCTTGCAAAAGGCTGCGCACATCCATGTCGTGGTGGTCGCGGACACTGATCTGCTCAGCGATCGTGTGGCTGGAATGCTCAAGGACAACCACGCGCCGAGTGGCCCCTCGTCAGATAACGCAATGTTTGTCTTGAACACCCTGGATAACCTGGCAGCGCCTGACACTCTGATGAACGTTCGCCCTCGCGCAGGTGGCGGTCGATCGCTGCAGGTGTTACAGGCAATGCGCGAAGACGCGACACGGGCCTTCCAGGAAAAGTCAGCCGAACGTGCGCAACGCCTGGAGCAAACGGAAAAGGAATGGCAATTGCTGAGCCCCCGACCGCTTTCCCCAGGGGCCCAGGCCGTACCTTCCAACGCATTGCTGCAAGCGCTCAACAAGGAGCGCTTGCGAATACCCATGGAGATTCAAGCGCTGAAGGTTCAGTCCTATGCCGAAGTTCACGCCCTGGAGCGCAAAGTGAAGCTGCTCAATACCCTGCCTGTACCGCTGATACTGTGCCTGATTGCGTGGGGTATTTTCCTGCTGCGCCGCCGTCGCCAGCATCTGCCTCCTGCGGCGTTTCACTGAGGGTTCAACGCCGGGCTATCAGCCCTTGCCGGGCAATCCGGGTCAACTGGCGTATCACTTCGCCCGCGTCGCTGGCACTGGGGGCTTGAATAACGGCCAGGTCAAAGCTGTTGGACGCAAAGCGCGCAAGAGAGTCGCCGTCTTCGACAAACTGGATCAAAAAGGCCAAAGGCCGCCCCGTGCGACGTGGCCAACCATCCAGATAACGCAGTAGCGTCGGCTGGTGCTTGCCGCCCAAGAGGATTTTCGGATTGCGTTGGGTAAGGTCCGCGGTGATCGGGGCCAGGCGTATGAGGGGGCGTAGTGCATTCATTGTGTCGTGTCTCTGCCTCAAAAGTCTGCGGGCAGGTGAGAGGCAACACCGAACCAGCGCTTTAGCGGAATTTCGAAGCGGGCCCAGGGCTCTGGCTTCTGTCGGGACTGTGATCAGTCACCGGTGGCGCCCCGCAATTAGCTGTTTAAATCGGCGCAAGCAACATCCTAGAGAAGCCTGTAGGGCGGTGTCAAGAATCCCGAGCAACGAAAAGGCCCGCACAGGGCAGGCCTTTACAGGGAGATTCGCGGTATCAGCGAGTGATGGCGCGGTCGGCAGACAATTTGCCAGCCCCCTCCAACAACACCGCCAGCGTACCGCCCAGCAACGCCAGGGCGAACTCGTAACCGTTGTTGGCCATGAACAAACCGTTATGGATATGCACCGAGAAAATCGCCACCAGGGAGATGATCGACAAGCCCAGAGCCGCAGGGCGCGCCAGCAAGCCAATGATCAGCGCCAGACCGGCGAAGAACTCAGTACCGCCGGACAGCACCGCCATCAGGGTACCTGGGGCCAGGCCAATGCTTTCCATCCACTGGGCAGTGCCTGCCAGGCCACCACCGCCAAACCAGCCAAAGAGTTTCTGCGAACCGTGGGCGGCGAAGATGATCCCGACAAAAATCCGCAGGATCGTCAGGCCGTAGCCAGCGCGGGTGGAGAGGATGCGGGTGATCAATGGGCTCATGCTGATAATCCTTTTCGATGTAGGGGTTGGGTTGGCCGCTATATTAATCAGTTTAAACAATGATAAAAGCCGATAAAACGGCTAATAACAATCGATTTAATAGATTATTTCCGTGACGCCACTCGCGGCGCTGCCGGCTCCAACGACTCCCGTTCCCGATCAAACGCCAGGTAATACTTGTTCACGCTATTAACATAGCTGACGCCGCTCATTCCCACCTGCTCCATAGCAATGCGCTCGACCTGGAAAAACCATTGGTTCGGGTTAAGCCCCCGCCGCCGCGCTTCGGCACGCATTCCCTGGACCCGCTCGGGCCCCATGTTGTAGGCCGCCAGCACAAACGCCATGCGCTCGCGCTCGTTGAGCTTGGGGCTTGAGAAGAACTTGCGCCGGATCATCGCCAGGTATCGCGCGCCGGCCTGCACATTGCTGTCCAGGCTTTCGATGTTGTTCACCCCAACCCGCTGTGCCGCCGACGGGGTGATCTGCATCAATCCGGTGGGGCCGCCGCTGCTTCGAGCGCCGGGATCGAGGGCCGATTCCTTGAACGCCAACGCGGCCAGGTTCAGCCAGTCCATGCCCTGCTCGCGGGCATGCTTTTGCAGCACCGGGCGCAGTTTTTCCAGGCGCTGGCGGTCAGCACGGGCCAGTGGATAACGCACCTGGTACAGGCGGCGATAGATGCGCTGGAACGCCACATCCTGATCGGACGGCGTGTGGTAAGTCTTGAGGAAACGATCAATGCTGGCCCGCAGCATCGAAGCATCCTGGCGCACAAACCAATACTCTTCGCCCGGCTCACTGATCGCTACTTGCCGGTCAAACCGCAGCTTGGGCAGGATCTTCGCCCAGCGCTCGGCAATCGGTCGCTCGACAATGGTCAGGTGGAAAATCCCGGCCTGGACCATCTCCAGCACGTCTTCCACCGCCAGGCTGGGGTCGACCCACTCCACCTTCACCGGCGGCAACTTGTGCAGCGCCAGCTTCTGGTTGACCTGATTGATCGCGTCCGACGCAGCGCTGCCGGTGGTCAAGGCCAGCGTGCGCCCGGACAATTGCTCGAGTTTGGTAAACCGCCGCTCACCCTTGAGCCCTACCAGCCACAGCGGCACGTCGCTGGCAATCGGGTCACTGGTGGCAATCTTGTGGGCGGCCTTCATATCCAGTAATTCGCCGGGGGCGACCAGGTCACCCTCACCGCGCGCCAACGCGCCGATCAACTGGTCCTTGGCCTTGGGAATAATCTTGAGGCTGATCTCCTCACCGTCACGGGCATGGCCGTTGAGGTATTGCTCGAAAGCGCGCAGGCGGTGGTATTCAACACCGATGGCCTGGCCCTGGACTTCGCCGGAACTGTTACGGCTCTGGTTGACCAGCACTCGCAAGGTGCGGCTGCTGCGGATCTGCGCGAGGTCACGGACCTTACCGGGCTTGGTGACTTCCAGCGGCCCGTCCAGACGCGCAACCGCCGCCATGGGCAGCAGTAACGTCAGGCACAACACAAGCAACGCCGAGGGTCGGATCATCCGCTCTCCGGAAGAAAGAATACTGCCCATTGCTTCGCGAAAAACGAGGCGTTGGGGGACAGAAACAGAGCGCCATGAGCGCAGGCTTTGGGCGCAAGGGTGGCACGGCAGATGGCGACAAACCAAACACGGTGTTACTTGCGACTTTCAAAGACAGCTTTAACTCGTTGTAGTTCTTGGCTTTTCTTATAAATCTACAGCTCTGATATGCTTTCCGACCGCAGGCGGAGGTAGCACCATGCAACTCATTGATATCGGCGTCAACCTGACGAACCCAAGTTTCGACGAAAAGCACCAGGCCGTTCTCGACCGCGCCTACGCCGCCGGGGTGAGCCAATTGGTGCTCACCGGCACCAGTGTCGACGGCAGTGAACAGGCCCTGGAACTGTGCCAGCAGCTGGACGAAAGCGGCCAACGCCTGTTCGCTACCGCCGGTATCCACCCCCACTCCGCCAGTGACTGGAACGCCGAGAGCGCCAAGCGCCTGCGCGGTCTGCTCAAGGAAAGCCGGGTACGGGCGGTGGGTGAATGCGGGCTGGATTTCAACCGGGATTTCTCGCCGCGCCCCCAGCAGGAAAAAGTCCTCGAAGAACACCTGGCCCTGGCCGTGGAGTTGAAACTCCCGGTTTTTCTTCATGAACGTGACGCCAACCAGCGCCTGTTGGAAATCCTGCGGGACTACCGTGATCACCTGTCAGCCGCCGTGGTGCACTGCTTCACCGGCGAGCAGCGTGCGCTGTTCAGCTACCTCGACCTGGACCTGCACATCGGCATCACCGGCTGGATCTGCGATGAGCGCCGTGGGACGCACCTGCATCCGCTGGTCAGGGAAATTCCCCGTGGTCGCCTGATGCTGGAAAGCGACGCGCCCTACCTGCTGCCCCGCACCTTGCGGCCCAAGCCCAAAAACGGTCGCAACGAACCCGCCTATTTGCCGGAAGTCCTGCGGGAAGTCGCCCTGCACCGTGAAGAGACCGTGGAAGACCTGGCGCAACACAGCACGGCCTGCGCCCGTGCCTTTTTTGGATTGCCTGTGCCGGATTGACGCGGCGCATTGACCCATATCAAAACCTGCCGGGCCGATAGCGGCACAATAATGGCACCTTGCCAATGCTGTTTCCGCTATCAGAGAAAACCTTCCATGGGTGCCTGGCTTAGCAACATCTCACTGAAGTACAAATTCTGGGCCGTGAACGCGGTCGCCTTCATCACCACCCTGTTGCTGGTGCTGTACGCCGTGCAGCTCGAACAACAGGCTCGCAGCCAAGCCTCTCAGGCTTCGGCGCAAGCCCAGGCGCGCTTGCTCAGTGCCTGGCCCGCCGGCCAACCGCTGCCCAAGGGCGAGCACTGGCTGACCTATGCCAAGGGCAAAGCCCCACAACTGGGCGATGAGGATCTGTCAGCCCTGGCCACCGCCAGTGGATGGGTGGATTTCAATCACATGCCGTTGTTCGGCGAAAACCCGCTGATGGGCGCCGAAGTGATCACCCGCGCCGACGGCCAGCAGGTCGCCGTCCTGGCCTACGGTCCCAGCTTGAGCCAAGTCTTCGAAGGCCGTTTCGCCAACTACGCCGTGGCGGTGATGATTCTGATGCTGGCCATGCTCGGCGCCTCACAGCTGCTGATCCGCTTTCTGCTCAGCCAGCTCAATACCTTGAAAGACGTGATGCTGCACGTCGAAAAAACCGGCGACCTCTCGGCCCGCGTTCCCTTGGCCTGCAAGGACGAGGTCGGGCAGATGGCCAGTGCCTTTAACGCGATGCAGGCGGGTTATCAGCGAGTGGTCAACACCGTCGCGCGCACCGCCAAGCAACTGGACGACGGCGCCGCACGCCTGGCCAGCAGCATGAACGAGGTGCAACACGGCATGCTCGGCCAGCAAAGCGAAACCGACCAGGCCGCGACTGCAATCAACGAGATGACCGCCACCGTCTACCACATCGCCCAGCACGCCGGCGCCACCCGCGACCTGTCCCAGACTGCCGACACCCTCGCCGGCAGCGGCCAGGAGGTGGTCAGCCGGGTGCAGCGCTCGATTGCCGGGCTGTCCACGGGTGTGCAGCAGACCGCCGAAATGATCCAGAAACTGGCCGAGGACAGCCAGAAAATCAACAGCGTGGTCGGTGTGATTCACAGCATCGCCGAACAGACCAACCTGCTGGCCCTCAACGCCGCCATTGAAGCCGCCCGCGCCGGCGAAATGGGCCGGGGCTTTGCCGTGGTGGCCGATGAAGTGCGCAACCTGGCCAAGCGGGTGCAAAGCTCCACCGATGAAATCACCCGCATGGTGTCCGCCCTGCAAGCCGGCACCCGGGACGCGGTGGATTTTATGCAGGAAAGCTCGTTCAAGGCCGACGACTGTGTGCAACAGGCGCAAGAGGCCGGGATTGCCCTCGCTGAAATCACCGGGGCCGTGGCGCAGATGCGTGAGAGCAATACGCAGATTGCCGTGGCGGCCGAACAGCAAAGCCACGTGGCCGAGGAAATGAATCGGGCGGTGGTGAGCATCCGTGACGTCACCGAGAACACCGTGCAACAAACCGTGGACTCGGCCACCACCAGCAATGAGCTGGCAACCCTGGCCGGGGAACTGAGCAAGGCCATCGGACAGTTGAAGCTGTAAACCATAAGTGGATGGCTATGGCGTCCATAGCCATCCTTGATTCGCCGCCCCGCCCCGCCCCGACCTAAACTCTGCTCAAGATGTTTCAACGGACAGAGGAATCACGATCATGGGCAAACGTCATCCAAATCTCCCCGCCTGGCAATGGCGCACTCACCCGCAGAATCATCAGCACGCGACCAATCAAGTGTTGCAGCTGCTGGCGCTGCCGCTGCTGGTGATCGGCTTTCTGCTGATGGTGTCCGGAGTGTTCAGCGAGAACCTGGCGAGCGTCGCTATCGGGGTCGTCGGCATTGTGGCCGCGCTGGCATTGCAGCATCACGGTCGCAGCCTGGAGGCACGCGCCAGCGATGCCTCCAACGATCAACACCTGTTGGTCTGAGGGCTCAGGCGAACACCACCACCGACTGGCGGCTGATAGCGATCAGCTGGCCGTCGGGGCTCCACAGCTGCGCAGCCGCATGGCCGTAGCCGTCGCGGGCATGCTCGATGTGGACCCGGTATTGGCACCAGTCCAGGGTGCTGAGGGTTTGCAACGGTTGGACGAATTCGATGGTCCAGGTCAGGGTGCTACCCGGTGCGGGTTGGGTCAGGTGCGGCAACACCGAAGGTGGCCACGCATCCACCAGCGCGAGAATATGCGCCTCGGTCAGCGGTTCTTCTTTCACATCGCCACGCAAGCGCACCCAACCGCCCATCTCACGGGATTTATTGCCGGTGAATGGTAGGCCGCCGACGCTCCAGCGCATCGCCAGGTGCCGCATGAATTCCGGTGTCACCCCTTTGACGTAGGGCAGCTCCTGGCACTCATCCCAGTGTTTGAAGGTGGGCGCCGGTTCAGCGGCGACGTCGATTTGCGACGGCCGCGACGCGCCAAAACTGGCCTGCACCAGGGTCATCGTTTCACCGTTCTGCACCACACGGCCCAGCAACTGGCTGACAGCCTTGCCTTCGCGCAGCACTTCGACTTCGTAGCGGGCAAACACATCCGGCGCCACCGGGCCGACAAAGGTAATCGCCAGCGAACGCAACGGGCGATCCGCCGGGACCTGCGCACGCAGGGCCTCGTACGCCAACGCCACGACCAGGCCGCCGAACGTGGCACGGCCCTGGGCCCATTCGGCCGGGATCGAAACGTCCAGCGGGTGGTTGCGGGCAGCGTCGAGCAAATCACTGAAGCGCATGGCGATCTCAACTTAAAAAAAGAATTGAGGGATCTTAACCACCCGGCCTGCGCCATACAGCGCCTATTCCAGCCAAAAGTCCGGACAGATAGGCCGCAGGTTCAAGCGAAGCAGTCGGCGTTCAGTTTATCCAGCACACGGTCCGCCTGCCCTTCAGCCTCGGCCATGGTGCGGTGCCAGCCGGATACGCACGGCTGCAAATCAGGTTCGTGCCCGGCTTGCGCCAGCCATTGCCAGCAGTCGTGCCAATCGCCGAGGGCGCCTTGGGCGGCCTTGAGACGGGACACCGCTTTGCGGGGCAGCTTATCCAGCTCGGGATAAGCCTCGGCCGCATAACGCACACGCTTGATCAACAGGCGCAGACGATGGCGGTCATGGTTGGGATCGTGCAACGCTTCGCCGAGTTTTTTCCATTGCTTGGCCAGGCGTTTTTCAATGCGGGTGCGCAAGCTGTTGAGCAATTTCTGCCGTTGGGATGCGCGGATAAAGCGGGGGAATGCTTCGAGGATCAACAGCAGTTGCGCCAGCTCCGGCCCTTGTGCCACCGAGCGGTAGGTGGCTGGCTGCTGCCGCATACGCCGCTCAGCTGCTTCGTGATGGCCATGCTGGTGGAGGTACGCCGCCAACACTTCACGGTCGCGAAACGGCGTGGTCAGTTGGCCCACGGCACTGGCGGCCTGTTCGAGCTGCTCGACGCCGGGCAACCCGCGCAACGGCCGCAACAGGCTGCGCAAGCGCCGCACCGTGGTGCGCAGATCGTGCAGGGCCTCATCATCCGTGACGGCGGCGAGGCGCGCCTGGCAGCTCAGTAACCCTACTTCCAGGCCGATGACCTGAGCGACTAGCTGATCTACCAACGCTGCCATGCCTGTTTCCCCTGTTGAAGAACGGGCGCCTGCTTGGGCAAACGCCACACAACACTATCGACTACCTTTCCTTGGCACCCTGATCAGGATCAACGTCCTGCGCGCGACTCACGAATATAGAAACGCGCTTTCTCGGCCTTTTCCGAGCAACCTTCAAAGGCTTCGAACTGCTGCTGGGTCTTGGCGCCAGTCAACAACGACAGAGCCTTGGAGTAACTCACAGTACCGGCAAAACCTTCGGCCTTGGCCAGGTCCAGTTCGTGCCACGCAGCGTCCAGTTGCGTGCCGCAGCTGTCGCGATAAGCAGTTTTCCCGGCACAACCGGCCAGGGCCAACACGATCACAGGTACACACATCCAGGCTTTCATCAAATGACACCTCAAGAAAAGAAAAAACAGTCACTGGTGTAGACGTTGCCTACACCGAAAAGTGCCTTATCCGACTGCCTGAATCCGCAGTGCCGATTGCCAGAGCATACCCGAGCCCAATGGCTCCCTCGCGAAAATATTCGGTTGTGACCGTGATGATTGAAGCCCGACCCTCGATGGGTGCATTGTGGGCACCTGTTTTGCGAAGGATCAGGTCATGAAGAAACGTGTTGCATTGGTGCTGGGCTCCGGTGGCGCCCGGGGCTACGCCCATATCGGCGTGATCGAGGAAATCGAAAAACGCGGCTATGACATCGCCTGCATCGCCGGCTGCTCCATGGGTGCGGTGGTGGGTGGGATCTATGCCGCGGGCAAGCTGGACGAGTATCGAAACTGGATCGAAAGCCTCGACTACCTGGACGTGCTGCGCCTGGTGGACGTGAGCTTTCGCTTGGGGGCGATTCGTGGCGAAAAGGTGTTCGGGCAGATCCGCAAGATCGTCGGCGAGATCAATATCGAAGACCTGCGCATTCCCTACACCGCCGTGGCCACCGACCTCACCAACCAGCAGGAAATCTGGTTCCAGGAAGGCTGCCTGCACCAGGCCATGCGTGCCTCGGCGGCGATTCCCAGCCTGTTCACCCCGGTGATGCAGGGCAACCGCATGCTGGTGGACGGCGGCCTGCTGAACCCGCTGCCGATCGTGCCGGTGGTGTCCAGCCATTGCGACCTGATCATTGCGGTCAACCTCAACTCCACCAACCAGAAGCAGTACAAGCTTCCGGTGATCCAGCGCCCACCGGCGTTCAGGAGCCGCTTCGATAACCTGGTGCGCTCACTGGGTTCGCACTTGCCGTTTCGGCGCAAGCAGGCCGAGCAGTTGTTGATGCTGGAACAGGAAGCGCTGCTGGCCCAGGCCGCCGATATCAACCCTTGGCTGGACTCTGCCGAACCCGAGGCACAACAACCGGCGGCCGCCCCGGAAGAGGCCGGCGCGCCGAAGTCGGCGACCGGCTCGTTCATCATCGATAACGTGGGACCCGCGTCGCTGCTGGATTTGATCAACCAGAGTTTCGAGGTGATGCAGACGTCCCTGGCGCAGTACAAGATCGCCGGGTATCCGCCGGATATTTTGATCAACGTGCCGAAGCGGGTATGCCGGTTTTTCGAATTTTACAAAGCGCCGGAGTTGATCGCGCTGGGGCGGGAGATCGCGAGCGATACGCTGGATCGGTACGAGAGCGAGCAACACTGAAGTTTTATAAGCAGGGCTTTTGTGGCGAGGGAGCTTGCTCCCGCTGGAGTGCGAAGCGCTCCCAGGATTTTGGGGCTGCTGCGCAGCCCAACGGGAGCAAGCTCCCTCGCCACAGGTTAAGCACCACCCTTAAGCTTCGGTGTTCAACAACCGATAGCCCACCCCGGCCTCAGTCACGATAAACCGTGGCTGGGTCGGATCATCTACCAGTTTCTGGCGCAGATGGCCCACTACAATCCGCAGGTAATGGCTGTCTTCGGTATGGGTCGGGCCCCAGATATCCTTGAGCAGTTGCTGCTGGGTAATCACCCGCCCGGGATGGCGGGCCAGTTGCGCCAGCACCGCGTATTCCTTGCGGGTCAGCGCCACTTCGACACCGTCCAGCAACACCCGCCGATAGGCCAGGTCTACGGTCAACGGGCCAAAACGCAATGCCGCTTCCTGGGCCTCCCCCGCCGGCGCCTGGCGCAACAATGCCCGTACCCGCGCAAGAAACTCCTGGATGCCAAACGGCTTGGTCACATAGTCATTGGCGCCGTTATCCAGCGCCTCGACCTTTTGCACTTCACTGGCTCGCACCGACAGCACCAGCACCGGTACCGTGGACCATTCACGAAACTCGCGCAGCACCTGCTGGCCGTCCATGTCCGGCAGGCCCAAGTCGAGCACCAGCAAGTCCGGTTTACTCAAGGCGGCCTGGGCCAGGCCTTCGTTGCCGGTGCCGGCCTCGATCACTTTGTAGCCCTGGGAGGCCAGGCTGATACGCAAGAACTTGCGGATCTGCGGTTCGTCGTCAATGACCAAAATCGTCGCAGTCTGGCTCATGGTGTCCAATCAAAATCCGTGAAAAAAAGAGGGTAGCTCAAGGTTCGCTTTCCAGGCCAGGCTGGGCCTGCAATGGCAGGAATAAAGTGATGCAGGTGCCGCGGCCTTCGATGCCGTCGGCCACGCTGATATGCCCGCCGTGCGCACCGACCATGCCCTGGCAGATCGCCAGGCCGAGACCGGTACCCTGCCCGCCCCGGTCGCCGCGGGCGGCGGTGTAGAACATGTCGAAAATCTTCGCCCGCTCCGCCTCGGGAATGCCCGGGCCTTCATCGGCAACGGCAAAGAACAATTGATTACCCTGCACGCCAGCACTGAGTTGCAGGCGGCCTTGTGGCGGTGAGAAGCGTGCGGCGTTTTCCAGTACGTTGACCAGTGCCTGCTCGATCAAGGCGGCGTGCACGTAGAGCAATGGCAGCTCGGACGGCACATCAGTGGTCACTTGCAGCGGCGCCAGCACCGCACGCAAACGGCCCAGGGAGCTGCCGACGATGTCGCCGGGCGAGACCCAATCCCGCGCCAGCTTCAGGGCGCCGTGGCCCAGGCGGGTCATGTCCAGCAGGTTCTGGATGTAGCGATCCAGGCGCTCGGCTTCATCACGGGTACCTTCCAGCAACTCCCGACGGTCTTCCAGGGGAATCGCCTCGCCGAGGGCCAGCAGGCTGTCGATGCTGCCACGCATGGAGGTCAGCGGTGTGCGCAAATCGTGAGACACGGAGGCCAGCAAGGCGCTGCGCAATTGCTCGGTTTCGCCATGCAGACGTGCCGCTTCCAGTTCCTGGCCGAGCTGCGCACGGGCCAAAGCTTGGGCCAATGGCTGACTCAAGGCGGTGAGCAGACGACGGCGTTGCCCGCTCAGTTCAAGCCCGGCTTTCGGGCTGACACCCAGCAGGCCCAACGGGCCTTCTTCGCCGGACAAAGGCCACCACCACCAGCGCCCGAACGGCAAGGTGCCGGTGCCCATGCCGGCCGGTTGATCGTGCTGCCAGGCCCAATCGGCGGCGGCGCGCTCGGCTTCGGTGAAGGTGATCGGGCCACCGGTCTCGACCTTCCAGTCACCCTGACCGTCGCGGTTGAGCAGGCACAATTGCAGGTCGCTCCAGCCTTCCAGGTGATGCGCGGCGGCACTGATCACCGCCTGGCGGTCCGTGGCGGCGGTGAGCTTGCGGGACAGGTCGAGCAACTCGGTGGTTTCTTCCTGGGTATCGCGCAACGCCTGCAACTGCCGACGCTGGCGCGCGGCCAGGTTGCCGGTGAGCGCGGCCATCAGCAGGAAGAACAACAGCGTCAGCACGTCCTCTTCACGCTGGATCGCGAAGGAAAAACTGGGCGGGATAAACAGGAAGTCGTAGGTCAAAAACGAGAGTGCCGCCGTGGCCAGCGCCGGGCCCAGGCTGCTGCGCACCGCCACCAGCAATACCGCCGCGAGGAACACCAGCGAGATATTGGGCAACGGTAGAACGCTCGATACTCCCCACGCCACGGCAGCGGCGATGACCGTCGCGACCACGGCCAGGGCATAGTCAAACCACACCAGCCCACGCACATCCGGCAGGCGCGGCGGGGCCGGGACCTCGTCGCTGTCGAGGACGTTGATTTCCAGGCCCCGGGCATTGCGCAGCAAGCGTGAGGCCAGGCCACCACCAAACACGGTGCGATGCCAACGCGGCCGGGACTGCCCCACCAGGATCAAGCTGGCGCGACGCTCGGCGGCGTGCTGGATCAGGGTCTTCGCCACCTCACCCGCCCGCAGCAACACCACTTCACCACCAAGGCGCTCGGCCAGTTGCTGAGCGTTTTGCAGGCGCAGGCGCGATTGTTCATCCCGCACCCGGCCGTTATCCACATGCACCAGGCTCCACGGCAAATGCCGACGCTGGGCCACGCGGCTGGCGTGACGCACGAGGCGTTCAGCCTGGGCATCGCCATCCACGCCCACCAACAACCGGCCGCGCACGGCGGGTGCGGCCTGGCCCAGTTGGCGGTAACCCTGGGCCAGGTCATCGTCGACGTGGGCCGCAGCGGTTTGCATCGCCAGTTCGCGCAGGGCCATGAGGTTGGTCTGGGTGAAGAACGCATCGATGGCGGCGCGAGCCTGTTCCGGCACGTAGACCTTGCCGTCCCGCAGGCGCTCCAGCAGTTCGCGGGATGGCAGGTCGATCAGCAGCAGTTCGTCGGCTTCCTGCAAGACCCAGTCGGGCAAGGTCTCGCGCACTTGTACGCCGGTGATGCCGCGCACCTGGTCGTTGAGGCTTTCCAGGTGCTGGACGTTGACGGTGGTGAAGACGTTGATGCCGGCGGCGAGCAATTCCTGGATGTCTTGCCAGCGTTTTTCGTGGCGGCTGCCGGGGGCGTTGCTGTGGGCCAACTCGTCCACCAGCACCAGTTTGGGCTTGGCGGCGAGCAGGCCGTCGAGGTCCATTTCTTCCAGCACCACGCCGCGGTATTCGGAGCGCAGCAGCGGCTGTTGTGGCAGGCCGCTGAGCAAGGCTTCAGTCTCGGCGCGGCCGTGGGTTTCCACCACGCCGGCGATCAGCCGCACACCCTGGCGCAGTTGGGTGTGGGCGGCCTGAAGCATGGCGTAGGTCTTGCCCACGCCGGGGGCGGCGCCGAGGAAGACTTTGAGCCGGCCACGGCCGTCCCGGGGTAGATCGGCTAACAGGGCATCGGCGCGGCCGGAGTCGCTCATGCGGGCGGTCTTCCTTCAGGTGTTGATGTGGAGATTGTGATGCCGTCATCGCGGGCAAGCCCGGCTCCCACATTGGAGTGCATTTCCCTGTGGGAGCCGGGCTTGCCCGCGATTGGCGGCGCCACGGCTTACAACTTTTCCAAGGCCATATTCAGCGCCAGCACGTTCACCACCGGCGGCCCCACCAACGGGCTTTCGATGTGCTCGTCCATCAAGCGCTCCAGGGTGGCCACCGGCAGATTACGTGCGGCGGCTACCCGGGCCAGTTGATAGGCAATCGCCTGCGGTGGCAAGTGTGGATCAAGACCGCTGCCGGAGGTAGTCAGCAATGCCATCGGCACTGGGCCCTGGTCTGGCACCAGCAGTTTCTTGGCATCGTCAAATACACGAGTGGCCAGCGCTGGGTTGCTTGGGCCGAGGTTGCTGGCGCTGCTGGAAACCGTAGCAAACGCACCGGCAGATGGCCGCGGGTGGAACCAGCCGTCACCGGTGAAATCCTGGGCGATCAGGCTCGAACCGCGAACCTTGCCGCTGGCATCGTGTACCAGGCTGCCGTTGGCTTGGTCGGGGAATGCGACTTGCGCCACGCCGGTAACAACCAGGGGATAAGCCACGCCGGTGATCAGGGTCATCAACACCAGCAGGCTCAGGGCCGGGCGGATTATGTTAGACATTTCAAATTCCTCAATTCGGTTATTGCAACCTGCAGGCACCGGTTTGCCGGTACCTGCGGGCATCGAGTCAAACCAGGTGCAGCGCGGTCAACAGCATGTCGATCGCCTTGATGCCCACGAACGGCACCACAATCCCGCCCAGGCCGTAGATCAGCAGGTTGCGGCGCAGCAACGCCGCCGCACTCGCCGCCTGCACACGTACACCGCGCAGTGCCAGTGGGATCAGCACCACGATGATCAACGCGTTGAACACGATGGCCGAGAGGATCGCGCTCTGCGGGCTTTGCAGGTGCATCACGTTGAGCACACCCAGTTGCGGGTAGATCGAGGCGAACAGCGCCGGCAGGATCGCGAAGTACTTGGCCACGTCGTTGGCGATGGAGAACGTCGTCAGTGCACCGCGGGTCACCAGCAATTCCTTGCCGATCTGCACCACGTCCAGCAGCTTGGTCGGGTCGCTGTCGAGGTCGACCATGTTGGCCGCTTCACGGGCGGCTTGGGTGCCGTCGTTCATCGCCATGCCGACGTCCGCCTGGGCCAGCGCCGGGGCGTCGTTGGCGCCGTCACCGCACATCGCAACCAGGCGACCATCATTCTGTTCGTGACGAATACGTGCCAGCTTCTTCTCTGGAGTGGCTTCGGCGAGCACGTCATCCACACCGGCCTCAGCAGCAATCGCGGCAGCGGTCAGCGGGTTATCGCCGGTCACCATCACGGTGCGGATCCCCAGCTTGCGCAGCTCGGCGAAACGTTCGCGGATGCCGGGCTTGACCACGTCCTTGAGGTGAATCGCGCCGAGCAACTTGCCGTCGGCACACACCAGCAACGGTGTACCGCCGCTCTGGGCAATCTTGTCGATTTCCCGGGACAGCGCCGGTTGCAGGTCGCGGCGTTGCAGGCCGATGAAGGCCAGCAGCGAATCCACGGCACCTTTACGGAACACACGGCCCTGGTAGTCGACGCCGGACAGGCGGGTTTCCGCGCTGAACGGTACGGAGGTCAACTCATCCGTCGATGGCTCGGCTTGCGGGTGCTGGCCACGCAGGTACTCGACGATGGACTTACCTTCGGCCGTGTCGTCCGCCAGGGACGCCAGCAGTGCGCCTTCGGCCAGCTCCTTGCCACTGACACCCGGCGCGGCGATCACGTTGGTGCAGCGACGGTTACCGAAGGTGATGGTGCCGGTCTTGTCCAGCAGCAGTACGTGCACGTCCCCCGCTGCTTCCACCGCGCGACCGGATTTGGCGATCACGTTGAGGCGCACCAGGCGGTCCATACCGGCAATACCGATGGCCGACAACAGGCCGCCGATGGTGGTCGGAATCAGCGTCACCAACAGCGCCACCAGAAACACCAGCGGCAGGTTGCCATTGGCGAAGTGGGCGAACGGCTGCAGGGTCACCACCACCAGCAGGAAGATCAGCGTCAGGCCGATCAGCAGGATATCCAGCGCGACTTCGTTGGGGGTTTTCTGACGTTTGGCGCCTTCCACCAGGGCGATCATACGGTCCAGGGTCGACTCGCCCGGGTTGGCGGTGATACGGATCATCAACCAGTCCGAAACCAGGCGGGTGTTGCCGGTGACGGCCGAGCGGTCGCCGCCGGACTCACGGATAACCGGAGCGGACTCGCCGGTGATCGCCGCTTCATTGACCGCAGCAATCCCTTCGACGACTTCGCCGTCACCCGGGATCATTTCCCCGGCGACCACACGCACCACATCACCTTTGCGCAGGCTGGTGGCCGGTACGACTTTGAAGCTGCCGTCGGTTTCCTTGCGACGGGCGCTGAGGCCCTCGCTGCCCGCCTTGAGGCTGTCGGCACGGGCCTTGCCGCGACCTTCAGCCAAGGCTTCGGCGAAGTTGGCGAACAGCACGGTGAACCACAGCCACACCGCGATTTGTACGGCGACGTAGGTCGGTACGGCAACATCCGGCACGAAGCACAGGATGGTGGTGAGGATAGCGGTCAGTTCGACCACCAGCATCACCGGCGAACGTTGCAGCTGGCGCGGGTCCAGCTTGACGAACGCCTGAACCAGCGCCGGGCGCCACAGGGCCGACATTGCGGTCTTGGCCGGCTCCTGGGTTTTCACCGGAGCCGCGTTTTTTGCAGGCATATTCATTTTCATATCCCCTTAGAAGCCCATGCTCAAGTGTTCAGCGATAGGCCCAAGTGCCAGCGTCGGCAGGAAGGTCAGGCCGCCCACCAGCAAAATGGTCACGGTCAACAGGGTCACAAACAGCGGGCCGTGGGTCGGGAAGCTGTTCTGGCCAATCGGTGCGGTCTTCTTCACCGCCAGGCTGCCGGCCAGGGCCAGTACCGGGAGGATGTAGCCGAAGCGACCCAGCAACATCGACAGGCTCATCATCAGGTTGTGGAACGTGGTGTTGGCGCTGAAACCGCCGAACGCCGAACCGTTGTTCGCACTGGCCGAGGTATAGGCGTACAGCAACTGGCTGAAACCGTGGGGGCCAGGGTTACTGATGGCACTGGCCGGGCCCGGCAGGGTCGCAGCGATGGCGCCCAGTACCAGGGTGCCCACCGGCATCACCAGCAAGGTCACGACCAGCAGTTGCACTTCCTTGGCCTGGAGTTTCTTGCCGAGGTATTCCGGTGTACGGCCAATCATCAAACCGGCGAGGAATACCGCAATCAACACGTTGAGCAACATGCCGTACATGCCGGCACCAACGCCGCCGAAGATCACTTCGCCGACCATCATGTTGACCAGCGAGACCATCCCGCTCAGGGGATTGAGGCTGTCTTGCATACCGTTGACCGAGCCGTTGGACGCGGCGGTGGTCGCCACCGACCACAACACGGTGCCGGTGGTGCCGAAGCGCGCTTCTTTACCTTCCTGCGGCGCGGCCTGTTCAACCGCCGGGTTGTTCAGCGTCGGGTTGAGCTGGTACTCGGCCCACATCGCGGTTGCGCCGCCGATGATGAACAAGGCCAGCATGCAACCGAGGATCGCCCGACTCTGACGCAGGTCTTTCACGTAGTGGCCAAAGGTGAACACCAGCGCGACCGGGATCAGGATGATTGCACCCAGCTCGAACAGGTTGGCCCAGGCGGTCGGGTCTTCGAACGGATGCGCCGAATTAACACCGAAGAAGCCACCGCCGTTGGTGCCCAATTGCTTGATCGCAATCTGGCTAGCGGCAGGACCCAGCGGGATCACCTGGTCAACGCCCTGCAGGGTCACCGCGTTCACGTAATGAGCGAAGGTTTGTGGCACCCCCTGCCAGACCAGGAACAACGCAAACACCAGGCACAACGGCAACAGGCCGTAGAGGGTAGCGCGGGTCATGTCGACCCAGAAGTTGCCCAAGGTCTTGGTGGATTTGCGACCGATCCCACGGCACAGCGCAACCAGCACGGCGAGGCCGGTGGCGGCGCTGACGAAGTTCTGCACGGTGAGACCGGCCATCTGGCTGAGGTAGCTCAGGGACGCTTCACCACTATAGTTCTGCCAGTTGGTGTTGGTCATGAAACTGATCGCAGTGTTAAACGCCAGTGTCCATTCCAGACCCGGCAATTTCTGCGGGTTCAGCGGCAGATACTGCTGGAACAGCAAAAACGCGAACAGCAGCAGGAAACCCGCGAAGTTGAATGCAAGCAGCGCCAGCGCATATTTCTGCCAGCTCTGTTCCTGATCTGCATCGACACCCGAGAGGCGATAGCAAACACGCTCGACCGGACCGAATACCGGCGTGAGCCAGGTTCGCTGCCCTTCCATTACCTTGTAGTAGAACCGCCCCAGGGCCGGTGCCGGAATCAGCACCAAGGCAAAGAAGGCGATGATCAGCCAATAGTCATAACTGTGCATAGCCTGCTCCTAGTTCCGATCCGCGCGTAACAGCGCAACCAGCAGATAAATGAACAGCGCCACAGCCAAAAGCAGTGACACCCAGTCCAGAACGCTCATGGAAGTTTCTCCGTCGTGCGGCGACTGCCGCGTGTAGGAGGATTGTCCGCAGGAGTGGCGTAAAGGAACGAGAGCGACGGTATGGGTGGGGCGTAAAGACGGCGTAAAGAGTGGGTTTATGCGGGGTTTACGGGGGGATTTGTGAGCGTTTCCTGTAGGCAGCGCCCTTATCTGGTGCAGGCCCAGAGCGTATTCAAACGCCAAACCGTCCCCTCGGCGACAGTTCGGCGCCTTTACGACATGGCATTGATGAATGGCATGTCCGCTGCAATGCCCTGAAACATTCCAAACCGTTCAGGGAGCGTTACACGATGAACACACAACTCAAACCCACCTTGGGCACCCTGCATTTGTGGGGCATCGCCGTCGGGCTGGTGATTTCCGGGGAATATTTCGGCTGGAGCTACGGCTGGGGCGTGGCAGGAACACTGGGCTTCCTGGTGACCTCATTGATGGTCGCCGCCATGTACACCTGCTTTATATTCAGTTTCACCGAACTGACCACTGCAATTCCCCACGCAGGCGGCCCGTTTGCCTACAGCCGGCGGGCATTTGGTGAAAAAGGCGGATTGATTGCCGGGCTGGCAACGCTGATTGAATTCGTGTTCGCCCCGCCCGCTATCGCCCTGGCCATTGGCGCCTACCTGAATGTGCAGTTCCCGGCCCTCGACCCGAAACACGCGGCCGTCGGCGCCTACATTGTGTTCATGGGCTTGAACATTCTTGGCGTGAAGCTGGCGGCGACCTTTGAACTGGTCGTATGCGTGCTCGCCGTCGCCGAACTGCTGGTGTTCATGGGTGTAGTCGCTCCCGCTTTCAGCTTCAGCAACTTCGCCCTGAATGGCTGGGCCGGCTCCGACACCTTCGGCGCGCCGGCGATTGCCGGAATGTTTGCGGCGATTCCATTTGCCATCTGGTTCTTCCTCGCCATCGAAGGCGCCGCCATGGCCGCCGAAGAAGCGAAAGATCCCAAGCGCACCATTCCAAAGGCCTACATCAGCGGCATCCTCACCTTGGTAATCCTGGCGATGGGCGTGATGTTCTTTGCCGGCGGCGTCGGCGATTGGCGCACCCTGTCGAACATCAACGACCCCCTGCCCCAAGCAATGAAAACCGTGGTCGGCGACAGCTCGGGCTGGCTGCACATGCTGGTGTGGATCGGCCTGTTCGGCCTGGTGGCCAGCTTCCACGGGATCATCCTCGGTTATTCCCGCCAGTTCTTCGCCCTGGCGCGCGCGGGGTACCTGCCCTCTTTCCTGGCCAAACTGTCGCGCTTTCAGACGCCGCACCGGGCAATCATCGCCGGCGGCATCGTCGGTATCGCCGCCATCTACAGCGACGGACTGATCAACCTGGGCGGCATGACCCTGACCGCAGCAATGATCACGATGGCCGTGTTCGGCGCCATTGTCATGTACATCATGAGCATGCTCAGCCTGTTCAAACTGCGTAAGACCGAACCGCTGCTGGAACGCACCTTCCGCGCACCGGGCTATCCGATCGTGCCGGGGATCGCGCTGGTACTGGCCGTGGTGTGCCTGGTAGCGATGGCATGGTTCAACGCGCTGATCGGCCTGATCTTCCTGGGCTTCATGGCGGTGGGGTTCGTGTACTTCCAACTGACCGCGCAAGACCGCGCCGATGCACCGGCCGATGCGATGTTGACCGGGCTATAAGGTTACCGAGGCAGAACGGGCCTACAATGAACTACTAACAAAGCCCGTTACTCAAAGCAGTCATTACCGTGGGAAATTTCCCCACGGTTTGCTGCCTCAAGGAGAGCCCTATGCCGTGGTATGCCTGGTTGATATTAGTGGTCGCGATCGGTTCGATCGTCGGTGGTTTGTTGATGCTGCGAGACAGCGCCAACAAGGTTGAATTGACCGAAGAACAACGCCAGCGCGTGGCAGAGCGAAATGCCCAGGCGGACTCCAAGGATGCCCAGGATCGCTGAGGCTGAAGCGGCTCCCCGTTGAGCCGCACAATTTTGTAAACACCCGCGTATGCCCAGCCAAGCTTGGTTAATATGGCCTGATGTTTCGGAGGCCGTCCTATGCGCTATTCACAAGACCACAAAGCTCAAACCCACCAGCGCATCATCAAGGAAGCCTCGGTACGCTTTCGCCGCGACGGCATTGGTGCGACCGGTCTACAGCCGTTGATGAAAGCGCTGAACCTGACCCATGGCGGGTTTTATGCGCACTTCAAGTCCAAGGATGAGTTGGTAGAGAAGGCGTTGCAGGCGGCGGCGGCAGAGTTGGATGCGCATTGCGAAAAGCTGTTTAGCCAGGAACGGCCGTTGGAAGCGTTTATCGACAGCTATCTGTCTAAATGGCACCAGACCTCCCCGGATCAAGGCTGCCCGCTGACGACGATGTCATCGGAGATGGGGTTGCGTGGGCAGAACAGCCGCACCACCGATGAAGTCCTCAATGCTCGACTCAAGCAGGTTGAAACGGCGCTTGGCAACCCGAATGCCGGGGAGCAGAGCCTGGTGCTGATGTCGACGCTGGTGGGGGCGTTGGTGCTGGCAAGAAGCGTGGAGAGCGCCGAGTTGGCAACACGGATTCTTGATGGGGTGCGGGGGAGCTTGAAGGCGGAGGTTGTTGAACAAAAGAAAGCCGGTCGATGACCGGCCTCCTCGCCTGTTTTTCAGGTTCTTATTTCACCTCAAGCCTGTCGCGGTTCTTTTCCAGAAGCGCCTTGCCGATTCCCTTTACTTCCAGTAACTCATCTATCGCCGTGAAGGGGCCGTTGGTTTCACGGTAGGCGATGATGGCCTTCGCTTTGGCTGCGCCGATGCCGAAGAGGTCGCGACGCAGGGTTTCGGCGTCGGCGGAGTTGAGGCTGACTTTGGTGGTTTGGTCGACCTTGGTCATTTGGGCGGCGATGGGGGTTGGGGTCTCGGGTTTGGTGGCGGGTGCGGCCGTGGTGGCTAGCGAGAGGCTGGTGAGGAAGGCGAAGATGAAGGATGAGAAATACGCTTTATGCATTGGTGACGCTCCATGACATCGATAAGGGAAAAGCAGCTTTTCCGAAGCTGCTTTTCAAACTTAGGCGATGTTTGGGGAGAGTCAAAAATGGGTGAGTTACAGGGTGTGAGCTGAGTAAGCAGTCCTTGAGCCCGCCAGTGAAAGCACCTGGCCGCCAGCCCCAACTACGCTCCCGACGCTCTTGCGGGTCTGCTCGCCAGGACGATGCAACGAAAAAGCCGAAACGTGTACCTTTCCTCCCTGATAATCCGGCGTCCAATTACTGGAGCACTCGCCTCGCACCTCATCGGTTGAGGGTTACGAACCGCCGCTGCAGTAGTAAACCTGCTCACTGAGCCTCAACCGCTAAATGTGGACTGCGCAGGTTTCACCAAGTGCAGGGCCGCTTTAGGTTCGCCTTAAGTTAAATGCATGCGCACTATAGAAACCTAGGATGAACAAAAATATAGGCCCTGTAGACGGCGAAGAAAGCCCATCTTGAAACAGATTGAATACAGTAACGAATGGGAAAATCATGGCGACCATCGCAATATAAAATCTCTTTTGATAATCGTCATTTTGCGCATTCTTGAAAAACGGCTTGATGATGCTCCACAGAAACAAAATATAGAAGAACCCTGCAAGCCCACCCATCTTCCAGATGGCACCAAGATACTGATTATGTGGCGTATACCCTGAAGTACCTACGTCATTGTTAAAATATCCAAGTTCGGAGTCAAACAATCCATACCCACTAAACCCAGTACCAAATATCGGGCTCTTCATCAAATCTTCAGCCAGAATCACATACAACCCAAGCCTACCGGAAGATACACCATCCCAATTCCCTGAGTAGATATTGTTTGCCATAATCACGATTTTGGCAAAGAGCTCCACAAAGTAATCAGAGAAAAACGAGATAATAACGGCCGATGCAATGAGAGCAGAAAAAATGTATAAAACAACCATAGCCAGTCGTTTAAACGTCATCCTTCCGGCAAAAAAACAACACAGGCAACTTATGATCACCCCAAAGGCAGCTTGCCTGGAACCGCTGCCCAAAACCAGAATCAAACTGCATAACATACCGACATATGCGATCAACCTGACGTTTCTTTGTGGCCTCATGACCACCCCTAGCGACAGGCACACCATGAAGGCAAATGAGAAAAACACTGCAATTCCGTTTATGCCGTTACTACCATGAAATTTGAGACCGAGAAATGTCGGAGCAAATACACCACCATAAATGAATTCCCCTGGAACCCTTTCAAACTCAGCAAATATGGCCACATTCCCTTTTATAAAAATTGCATCCAACGTTGCTGCCAACGCCGTCGCGGACAGCAGGTAAATGAGCGTTTTATTGAACTTCTCCGGCTGAAAGTCTCCCGCTGCTACACTTCTTCCGAGCAAGTAAATCAGGTACGGCTTGAAGAAAAAACCCAGAGAAAGAAGCGCTCTTGCGATATTTCCTGGCTGGAAAAACAACTGTACATAGATCAGCGAAACCAGCGACAGCACAATGCTTATCAACAGCCATTTGTTGATTCTTTGGTGAGCCAGAAAAACATAGGGCAGTGCAAACAGGCACAATACATCTGCAGGAGCGATCTCGACGCCAAGAGCCGGAACAAATATACGCAATGGAATGCATAATAAGATGGCTGAAAAAAACAGAAGCATCTTTTACGGTCCTTGCAGTTGGTACTGACAAAAAAAGAAAGAACTGTACGCGACGACCGCACAAATGTCCATTTGATATCGAGCAGCTCCCCTGATATCGGAAAGCACACTTCGTTTTTGACGTGCGGCAGACTTCCAGGACAACTGAGACAGCGCATTTGCAAACTGCTTTCCCTACGCCGAGAAACGGAAGTGCACTACCAAGTGGTCAAAGATAGCCAATTGGCGTGCGCTTCCAGCCCCTCAGCAACTTTCCGCCGTTCAATTTCAGTTAATACGTGAGACTAGCTAAAAATCACTACATTCACGGCGTGATCTTATAGATCGAGGCGGCGCTGCTGGTAGATCCAGTCGACGATTTCGCCGTCCGGGGAGTAACCGCTGACGGTTTCGCGCAGCAGTTGGCGCACACGCGTGTAGTCATCCTGTTCAACCGCGCTGAGCAGCTCCGTTAAACGGGCCTTCAAGACGTCCCACGGCAAGTAGTCCTCATTGGCACTCATAATCATCGGGTGCGGAGTCGTGACTACGTTATCGCCGATCAGCAGTTCCTCATAGAGTTTTTCGCCGGGGCGAAGCCCTGTGAACTCAATGGAGATGTCGCCTTGAAGATTTTTATCAGAGCGAATACTCAAGCCGGACAGATGGACCATTTTCTCCGCCAGCTCGACGATTTTCACTGGCTCGCCCATATCCAGAACAAATACGTCCCCCCCCTGCCCCATGGAGCCCGCCTGGATAACTAATTGAGCAGCTTCAGGGATGCTCATGAAATACCGGGTGATCTTGGGGTGTGTAACCGTCAGCGGGCCACCGGATTTTATTTGCTTGTGAAACAACGGGATCACCGACCCGGACGAGCCCAGTACATTGCCGAACCGCACCATGGTAAAGCGAGTCTTGTTTACCCGGGAAACACTAGAAGTCTCACCGAAGAGCACCGGAGCGATCTCACTGCTGAGCGCCTGCAGCGTCATTTCTGCGAGACGTTTCGTGCTGCCCATTACATTGGTCGGACGCACAGCCTTATCAGTAGAAATCAGCACGAAGTTCGCCACATTGGCGCGTAAAGAAGCTTGTGCAGCGCTCAACGTGCCCATCACATTATTCAATACGCCTTCAGCGATATTATGCTCGACCATCGGTACATGCTTGTAGGCCGCCGCATGGTAGACCGTGTTGACGCGCCAGGTCTTCATGACGTCAAAGAGCTTTTCCTGATTGCGGACAGAGCCCAGGATTGGCAATAACTTAACTGAAAGTGACTCACGTACGATTCGCTGCTCAAGCTCTTGCAGGATGCTGTAGAGATTGAACTCGCTATGTTCATAAAGCAGAAGTGTCGTGGGTTGTAGCGTGAGAATCTGGCGGCAAAGCTCAGAGCCGATTGAACCACCCGCCCCGGTGATAAGAACCGACTGATCCTTGATGCAATGTTCAAGCAGCTCATCCTGAGGGGGCACAGAGTCACGACCTAGCAAGTCAGCGATATCAACTTCCTGGATATCGTCGACTTTTACTCGCCCGCTGGCCAAATCCATAAAGCCGGGCACGCTTTGCACATGGAGCGCGAAGCCCTCCAAGAAAGTCAATATCTCCCGGCGGCGCCCGCGACTGGCAGACGGAATGGCGAGAAGAATCTGCTGGGCACCGGTGACGTCAAGCATCTGCTGGATATGCTTTGGTTTATAGACATGCAAGCCTGAAATCACTCGATCGGCAATGCTGCTGTCATCATCAATAAAGGCGACAGGACGCAACAGCCTCCCCATGCGTAACGCAGCAACCAACTGATTACCGGCTGCACCCGCACCATAAATGGCCACCTTCGGCAGTCCATCATCTCGATTGGTAAAAGGGACGTGTTGCGCAGCTGTAAACCAGTCTCCCAGGAAATACTGGCGCATCGCGAGGCGTAGCCCCCCGATCATGACCATGCTCAACCACCAGTAATTGAAGATGACCGAGCGCGGAACAAACATTTGATGGTTGCCGCTCCAATAAACAACCAGTGCGAGAATCAACGATGACAGGCTGACGGCCTTGATAATTGCGATCAGCGCATCGTTTCCAAAATAGCGCATCACTGCACGGTACATACCAAACCGTACAAACAGCGGAATCGCGATGACCGTGGCGCTCAGGAATAGCCATAGGTACTCAGTGAAAGGATTGATCAGCTCATCAATCCCCAAACGAACGACAAAGGCCATCCAAAGGGCAAACCAGACAAGAAAAACGTCGGTCACTACCTGGAAGGCACGTTTCTGCCGCCGCGTTAACCCTAGTAATAAGGTTCTCAACTTATCCATAACGCCTTGAAACACCTCTGTTACTCCTAAAGTACATCCGCCACCACCATGGATGGTTCCAAGGGAACTCATCCCATGATGATGGAAAATTCCATTTGACTGGCCCGCAGCTCAAATCCTTCTGCGTTGCAAACAAAGACGGGCATTCCTGACTGTCTAACTGATTACTCTTCGGTAGCCAACTGCATAACGGTCTTGAGCACCGAGCAAGTCTTGTCGATTTCAAGCTGCGTCAACGTTGGGTGGACAAGAAACATCACACTTGTTTCGCCGAGTTCCCGTGCTACCGGCAAACGGCTCGTCGGACGCCAGCCAGTATTGTCAAACGCCTTCTCCAGATAGACCTCGGAGCAGGAACCGGAAAATACCGGAACTTCTCGTGCCGAAATTTCCGCCAGAATACGATCGCGATCCCATCCGGCCTTGAGTGCCTGAGGCTCTACGAACACGTAGCACTTATACGCTGCGTGAACACTGCCCTCAGGCATGACTGGCACGCGCAAACCTTTGAGTTGGCTGGCGCACTCCCATATCTGCCCGGCATTCGCCAGCCGACTGGCCTGCCAATCTGTCATGCGCTTGAGTTGAATCCGACCGATTACGGCCTGAACCTCAAGCATTCTCCAGTTCGTACCGAAGCTCTCGTGCAACCAGCGAAAACCAGGGGGATGGTTACGTTCATAGACAGCCTCCCAGCTTTTGCCATGATCCTTGAACGACCACATATCCGACCACAACTGACGATCGTTGGTAGTGACCATTCCGCCCTCGCCGCCTGTCGTCATGATCTTGTCCTGACAAAAGGACCAGGCTGAGATATGGCCAATTGACCCCACTGGGCGCCCTTTGTATCGAGCTCCATGAGCCTGGGCACAATCTTCGATCACTTTAAGGTCGAATTCCTCGGCCAGAGCCATGATCGGATCCATATCGCAAGGCCAGCCGGCCAAATGCACACAGATGACGGCTCGGGTGCGAGGAGTCAGCACAGCTCGGATAGTCTGTGCGCTGAAGTTTTGCGAATCGCGATCCACATCAGCAAAAACGGGAACAGCCCCGGCATTCACAATGCTCGAGACGGAAGCGAGAAAAGTGCGTGAGGTGACAATCACTTCATCGCCAGCACCGATACCCAAGGCTTTCAAGGCTAGGTCCAGGGCAACCGTTCCGTTGGCCAGGCCGATGGCGTATTCAGTGCCCGCCCATGCCGCGAACTCCTTTTCAAACTCACGCCCCTGTGTACCGGTCCAATAGTTGACCTTATTGGACAGAATCACATCACGTACGGCATCAGCCTCCTCTTCAGTAAAAGAGGGCCAAGGAGAAAATGGTGAATTCAACACAACCAGTACCCGTCAGTTTTCATTCGAAAATATGTAAGACTCGTCAACACGAGCCCCGTTGCAATTCGCTCAGTACGCTGTTTGCGCGACGACGACTTTTCAAGAGCCGTCCAATAACCTGGCCGGCACTCCGGCGACTGTAACCTCGTCTGGCACGTCTCTGACAACTACAGCGCCAGCACCAACCATGACCTGTGAACCGATGCTCACAAGTTGTCGCACGCAGGCACCTATGCCAATCCAGCTCAAATCCTGCACACACACACCGCCTGCAAGCCGGGCGCCGGGGCTGATGTGCACACACGATCCCAATAGACAATCATGGTCGACACTGCAGCCCGTATTGAGAATAGCGCCACTGCCAACTCTGGCATCAGCATTTACCACCGCTCCAGCAAAAACCACCGATCCTTCACCAAGCGTGGCATACCGGCTGACTGTTGAGTCCGGATGGCGTAGCGTAACCAGCGTAGCGCCTGCCGCCTTTAGCTGATCCAGTTTTGCCTGGCGAACCCGATTGTTGCCGATCGCCACCAGCACCCCGTCAAATTCATGCACAGTGGCCAACAACCTCTCCGTGTTGCCTACAACGTTCCAGGCACCATTTCGAAGTAAGCCGGGCCAAGCGTCATCAAAGAACTCAATGGTGCCCCATCCACAGCATTCGGCTGTATCCGCGACGACTTTGCCATGGCCGCTTGCACCCAGCACCGCAAGGCGGCTCATGACTTGGAGCCTGTGAACTTCGATGCTGTAGCTTCGCCTTTGGCACTGATACCGTCACGTACCAGAACTTTCTTGATCGTCAGGAAAATCACCTTCATGTCCAGCCAAAAAGACTGATTATCAACATACCAGGTATCCAGCTTGAACTTTTCTTCCCACTCAATTGCGTTCCGCCCGTTGATCTGCGCCCAACCGCTGACGCCAGGGCGAACCTCATGACGACGGTACTGCTCGGCACTGTAGAGAGGCAGGTATTCCATCAGCAGCGGTCGAGGGCCTACCAGACTCATGTCGCCTTTGACCACATTCCACAACTCAGGCAATTCATCCAGGCTACTGGATCGCAGAAAACTGCCAAAGGCTGTCATGCGCTGGGCGTCCGGTAAAGGCTCACCGTTTGCATCATGAGCATCTCGCATCGTACGGAACTTGATCATTTCGAACGGCTTGCCGTCACGACCTGGACGTACCTGACGAAACAGAACAGGAGATCCCAATTTCTTGCGAATGTTCCAGGCAATTACTGCTATGACCGGAGAAAGCAGAATTAGTCCAAGTAACGCCGCAAATAAATCAAAACCACGCTTGATCATCTGGCAACACCCTCCAGCCAATCCACAAACCGATCAGCCAACTGACGTCGGTCAAACTCTCTGACCGCCAATTCTCTGCCTCGTGCGCCCTTGGCCCGCAACTCATCACGATCATCTGCCGCCTGGATCAACGCATCTGCGAAAAGCGCAGCATCATCAGGAGGTACGACAAAACCGCAGTTTTCCTTGGAAATCATCTCAGCGAGCCAGCCTGGATAGTTATTTAAAACAGGCAACCCCGAAGCGATATAGTCGAAAAACTTGTTAGGCGACGTCCCGTAGTAAAAGGCCGGTACGTTTGCCAATATTTGCAGGCCCAGATCCGCGCTGGCCATCAAGCCGGACAACCGGGCCTTGTTCACCGGGTCATGAAATATCACATTGTCCAGGTGTTCTTCCGCGGCGCGCTTCTGAAGCGCGGGCTTGAGCTTGCCCTGCCCGATCAAAACCAGCCGGATATCATCGCGCTTTCGCAATTTTAGTTCTCGAGCCGCATCGAGCACCGCGTCCAGCTTGTTGGCCACTCCATGGGTACCCGCAAAGACCGCAACCAGATGACTTTTATCCACTCCAGCCGGCAACCATGGCTCAGCAGGAGTGTTAAAAATATCAAGATCACAACCGTTTGGGATCATTTCGATTCGGTCACGCGCCACGCCGCGGTGTGCAATGCCATCCACAATACCTGGCGACAACCCAATGAGCCGGTGAGCCGAGCGGTAACTTGCCCACTCAAGAAAAGACATGGCGCCAAGGATCACTGGATTACGAATGACCCCCATCGCTTTCGGCAGCTCAGGCCAGAGATCCCGCACCTCGAAGATAAATGGCTTATTGCGAAACCACCGGGCGAATATCCCGGGGATACCGGCTGTCAATGGTGTGGTAGTCGCGAAAACCAAATCGTAACGCTCGGTTAGCGCAATACCGATACTGCGTACTGCAAACTTCAGAAAGCTGAGCGCTCGAACGAACAAGCCATCGCTGTTGGAGTACGCGAGGTCAAATTCGATGATATCGATACCATCGACGGTACCTTTGCGTTTTCCGCCAACGAAAGGGCTTTCCAGCCCCGTTTGGCCACCACCATAGCTGCCACAGACCATGGTCACCTGGTGCCCCCTGGCAACCAGGCGACGGGCCATCTCATAGGACCGGATACCGGTCGCTCCTTTCGGAGTCGAAAAATGCTGATGAAAATAAAGGACTTTCATGTCTACCAGTGATACTCCGTAGTCAAAACGCCCGCCGAAGTCACCTCAACCTCAAGCACCGGCACTTCAGTTTTTTGTAAGTAGTAACGAGACTCCCAACCCTGGACAAGCTCTCGCCGAACGATAGGCATGCTGCCCGCAACCGACAATCGATGTGAGCCGTTGGTCAGGACGGCGCCCTCAAGCCGCCAGTCCCCCGGCTGCAAACGCCAGCGTAGGACGGCACGATCCTTGAATCCGGTAAATTCATCCCTGACCTGCATGCCGGTATCGGTCAGACTGACGTGTCGCTTATGCCGGACTCCGCTGCCGTCGATATACGTGGCGCCGCAGGAGCTGGTCGCGGCCAGGTCAACCAGACGCTCGACCTCGCGGGTTCGCAGCCATTGCCCAAAAAGAAACCGGCTGAGTCTGGGCATCTGGTCTCGCCCATCAAATTGAAGGGTGTTGTGGCTGGCCGTTCCAGGAAAATAACTCAGCCATTGGGCAGAGGTGTTGTAGCTGAAGGTCCCTGCATCCCGGAGCAAGTTAATGCCTGCACGCCATAGATCCACATGCAGGGCATCTGCCTGGCTGGGCCGAAATCGGAAGCGCGGATAGCGCAATACGGCGTAGGTCTGTTCACGCCTTAACAATGCATAACCACCATGATCAAACCGTTGACTACCTGGACGCTCCGCTACCGCCGACGGGCCAGGCAGCAGCAGCCAGCGCAGTGGCAGATCCCATTCACCTGCCGCCTCGTACGCTCTCTTTCCGGCAAACAACGCCATGGACAACTGGACTGCTGGCCTGAAGTCGCGATAGTCCGTATCCGTCAGTGGAAGCAGTCGGGCGCCATCATTTGCGCCAATGTTCGGAGCATCACCAGTGTGCTCGTCGACTAACGAAAATAACCAATGCGCGGCTGTGCGAGCCCTGAGTTGGAAGGTGGCGGAGAACGCCGGGAGCCCCAGTTTGTTTCTCCAGACTTCAACCATGGAAAACGTGTCGAGCATTACCCGATGATAATTGACGGAGTACTGGCTGAAACTGCCATCTTGCTCAATCAACCGAGCGGCACGATTTTCAAGCCATTTGCGCCCCAATCGCTGCCAGCGTTCGCCCTCGGGGCAACCGCTTGAGGTCAACCAACTGCCGCCGACAAAAAGTGCAGCCGCCTCGGAAGTCCCGTGGTTATTGTCCTGAGCCATCGCATAGCTCAGCGTCGGCTCGATACGCTTGAGGTGCAGTCGGACCAGATCCACAAGCCCCGGCAACGGGTTGGCAAACTGTTCGAGAATGACCGAACTCATCGCCAGGTGCAGGACACGAATGGACGCCTCCTGACCGCACTTCCAGTTCGGACCGCAATAGGGAGGATTGTTGACACACCAATCCGTCAACCAACCGTTTAACTGCGCCGTCCCTGAAGCCCCGCTAACACAGGACTTCTGGGCAAAGACCAACGTCCAGTCAAATCGCGAAGCTTCCCAGATATTCTTGATATCACCGACAGCGGCATCAAAATCAGGAATCCGCCACCATTCCCGGCCGGGATCAGGCACTCGAACTCCATTCAGCGGATTCAAATGCCAGTCAGGGGGCGCGTCCGATACCGGGCATTCCCAGAACCCGAAATATCGGACCTGGGAATCCCATTGGGACGCACGCGGCAACGCGCCGGCCTGTCTTGCACTTTCCGCAAAAAACGGGCCCCGGGGAATTTCAGCCCGAAGGCGTCTGACCGGGTTCAAGCCAGTCTTGACCCCAAGCCGATAGGTCAATGCACGCGTCAGGTTGCCAAAACCGAGAGCTATCGCAGTTTTGGCCTTAACAAGAAGAAGGCTCATTGCTCGCGCAGAATCCGGGCAACTTCAATGCTCACGCGCGCCACTTCGAATATTTCATCGGAGGTGATCGGCGTGACAGCCCCATTTTGCACCGCTGCAAGGAAAGCCGCAGCGCACTCGCTTTGCCCCTTGTTCTGCTTCCAGAGATTCAGCTTGCTGAAGCCCGGCCAGCCAAAACCCTTCAACTTGCGGAAGTTATCCAATTGCAGGACGCGCCCGGCAGCAAAGACTTCAACTCGCTCCTTTGGAAAGCTTGAAGCGCCATTGGCCAGATAGTGGATTGTGCCGAAAGAGCCATCCTCAAACCCCAGGGTAATCGCCGCTTTATCTTCCGTAATGGCAACAGCAGGCGTATCCCCCATTCTGCGGGCCTGGATCGAAACAATTTTACTGCCCGCCAGAAAACGCATCAGATCAATGAAATGACACGCTTCGCCAATAATACGGCCACCGCCGACTGACGGGTCCTGGGTCCAGTGATTCGCAGGAATCGCTCCGGCATTCATCGTCATGATGAAAGACTTGGGCTCTTTTACCGCCGAGAGCAACGCCTTCATCTTTTGGACCTGCGGCGAAAAGCGTCGATTGAACCCAACCATCAGATGCGGCTTGAGCCCTTGTTCGACAGCTTTCCGATAGGCCTCTTCAACCGTCACCAGGTCTTGAGCTTCAATTGCCAATGGCTTTTCGACGAAGACATGTTTACCTGCCTCCAGCGCCTGGGCAACAAAACGGGCGTGACTGTCGTGACGGGTGACAATCGCAACGGTGTTGATCGTACTCTCGCCAAGCATCGCGCTGATATCAGTCGAGGCTTGTGCAAATCCAGCCTTGGTCCCGTGTATTACACCGTTGATACCGCCGGCAGTAACAATCGTATGGAACTGAGCGCCCGCAGCCTTGAATGCCGGGATCAGCATTCTGGATGCATAGTTTCCTGCACCGATGAAGCCAACGACGGGTTTGACTGGGTCGAAACTGGCTACCGCGTGGGGTGCCAGCACGACTTCCTTGATGTTTCGCTCGGTATCTCCCGAGGAATACTGAAGGATGATGCCCAGCGCCGAGTTATCCGTCGTCAGCGTCTGATAGGCATCAGCGGCGTCTTCGAATGCAACCCGATGGGAGATCAACGAGTTGACCTCCAATTGGCCGCTGGCGAGCATATCCAGAACGGCTTCAAAGTTGCGCTGCTCAGTCCAACGGACGAAACCTATCGGAAAGTCATTGCCTTGATCTTCGTAACTTGGATCATAGCGCCCGGGCCCGTAAGAACACGAAACCTGGAATGTCAGTTCCTTCTCATAGAAGTCAGCTCGACTCAACTCAAGCCCGGTGACCCCCACCAGAACAATGCGCCCACGCTTGCGACACATATGTGCAGCCTGGGTGACCGGATCGGACGACTTGGTAGAGGCCGTAATAATGACACCGTCCACCCCTCTTCCGCGGCTGAACGTCATCCCCGCCGAAACAACATCCTCTCCCTTCCCGGGATTGCAGGTTTCGGCGCCATAACTGCGAGCCAGCGCCAGTTTTTGCTCATCAAAGTCAATGGCAAGTACCCGGCAGCCCTGGGCACGCAGGAGCTGAACCGTCATCAGTCCGATCAGACCTACGCCGGTGACTACAAAGGTTTCCCCCAGAGTCGGTTGAGCCAGCCGAATGCCCTGCAAGCCAATGCTGGCCAGCACGGTAAACGAGGCGGCTTCGTCGCTGACCGAGTCCGGAATCAAGGCACACAGATTCTTGGGAACAACAACGATATCGGCATGAGGACCATTGGAAACCACACGGTCGCCGGGCTTGAACCCGGACACGTCACTCCCCACGGCACCCACAACACCCACGTTGCAGTATCCAAGTGGCAACGGCTGCGCAAGCTTCGAGCGAACGGCTTCCACCGTTGTCGCCAAGCCATCGGTCTGGACCTTTTGCAGAACCATGCGGACCTTGTCAGGTTGCTGGCGAGCTTTTTCCAACCAGTTGGCCCGGCCAAACCCTACCAGCATGCGTTCCGTGCCGGCAGAAATCAGCGTATTGGTTGTATTGATCTTTAGCGTGCCACTGCGAACGGCGGGAGCGGGCGCGTTAACCAATGACGTCTCACCGCTAGCCATGTTCTGAACAACCTGCTTCATGCATTCACACCAATAAAGTTAAAAATTCACTCATCACTGAGAAACTTGTATAGAGCTATCTATCCTACCATCGGACAAGGCCGGGGCGTCGCAGCCCGCTCAACCGTCGAGAGCGAAATCGCCGTCCAGGTACTGTTTGCACCAGAGTTCCATGCAAACGATGCCAAACAGTGTGTAAGCAGCGTCTATTCGACCGGAACGATCTGCTTCGATCAGATGCGCCACCGCTTTGGGGTCGAAAATTCCCCGTTTCAGCAAAGAAGCAGGAGAAAGCACCTCATCGACCAAAGGCTTCAAGCGCCCCTGCAACCAGTTGCGAAGCGGTACACCAAAGCCCGTCTTGGGCCGGTAGATGACGTCGTGAGGCAGATAGGGTTCCATGGCCTTCTTGAAAATCCATTTCCCTTCCCGGCCTTTCTGTTTGATATCCGACGGCAACGAACCCGCCAGGCGTACCAGATCAAGGTCGAGCAGCGGAACACGCACTTCAACGCCCGTCGCCATACCCATTTTATCGGTGTAGTTCAGGTTGTGATCGGTGAGAAAATGCTTGCACTCCAAGGTGAGCATTTTATCAAGGGGCGTTGCATCCGAAGGCAGCCGCGAGAGTGTTTCTCGCATAGGCGCAAACAGATCGTCTGCCGCCAACTGGCGTCGCAAGTCGGGGGCCAACAGGCCATACGCCTGATCAGGCTCAAGCCAGAGGAAATAACTGATCAAGCGATCATCTGCAGGCAAGTCCGCGTAGCGAAAAGCCTTCCCGAGACGACGAGACAGCGGAGACGAAGCCGGAAGCAAGCTTGAGCTGCTGGCCAGTACCGAACGCAGCGGTCGAGGCATCCCTCCCCACCAGCGCTCCTGCGCCAGAGCGAAATGACGACGATAGCCTGTGAAAATATCATCTCCCCCAGCCCCGGAGAGCAGAACCTTTATGCCATTCTGGCTTGCCAGTTCCGAGATGAACAATGCATTCAATGCGGCCGGATCCGGCGTAGGTTCATCGAGCAGATAAACCATTTCCGGCAGACGATCCATCATCTCATCGCCGACGCCTACTACATGCAGGTCGACATCCAGATGCTTGGCAACGCGCTGTGCGTACGGAAGGTCATCGGCGAACCCCTCGCTTGCGGTGGAACCGTTGTCGACACGAATGCTGAAGCACTGCAATCGCCCTTTGTCGCGCATTTCCTGCGCCGCAAACGCGACGATGGCGCTGGAGTCCAAGCCGCCTGACAAGAATGAACCCAACGGGACATCGGATACCAATTGACGCTGGACGGCAGTCCTGACTGCATCGGCGACATCAACAGCGACATCGGCAACCGTTTTTGTCAGGGGTTTCTCGGAAATCGGCAGTTCGTAGTAAAACCAGCTCTTCTCGATATGCCCATTACGGACGCATAACGCTTGGCCAGGTAAAACTTTTTTGATATCCCGCACAATCGTCCGATCCCCTGGTGACCAGAGAAAACCAAGGTGCGCGAGTACGGCTTGCGGGTCAATTTCAGTTTTACTGAAGCCGCCTCGGATCAAGCCTTTCATCTCACTTGAAAATGCAAAACAACCATCATTGGAATGGATGTAGAGGGGTTTGACGCCCATCTGATCTCGAGCCACCCAAAGTGTTTCAGTGTCGCGCTCCCAGAATACGACCGCGAAAATCCCGTTCAAGCGGTTTAAACACTCAATTCCATAACGACAGAACAGTGCGAGCAATACTTCGGAGTCGGACTGACTGGAAAAGTGATCCCCCGCCGCTTCGAGATGAGCCCTTAATTCTCGAAAGTTATAGATTTCACCGTTAAACACCATGACCACTCGCCCATCGGCAGAGACCATTGGTTGGTGACCGGCCGAAGTCGTATCGAGAATGGAAAGGCGCACCTGGCCCAGCCATACACCAACGTCAGTGTCGGACCAGATGCCTTGATCATCGGGCCCGCGACGTCGAATAAACGAAAGCGCCGAAGAGAAATCAATAGATTCCCGCGTTCCGTTATGAATGTAGCCCAAAATTCCGCACATATCAGTTTCTCTAGATTGGGTTATTAACTGGCTCTTCGCGCTTTGAGCTCAACAATAAAAAAGGAAGCCATATAGACGCCATGAGCAGAGCGACCGAAGCCAATTCTCCTCGGAAAAGGTGAAGCATGGAGGCGACCGTTAACGCATAGACTCCCAACGCTCGGTCGCTTTTAGGGTTATAGATAACAGCACCATGCAGGCGCCCCCATATAACCCCAAGAAGAAGTCCGCCCACCAGCACGCCGAGGACGCCAAAATTCATGTAGAACTCTCCAAAAATACCCGGAGGCATTGTCGTTCCTTGCAGCAGCCACATGTTGGGCCAGAAGGCGCCTGTAAATATACCAGCAGCGGTAAGCGGCTTATTCGGGAAAAGCACAGATGGCAACAAAATCAATACAAGCATCAACAACGTCTTTCCGTTCTGCCACTCAAGCCCTTGTGGCATAGCGTCTATCAGCACAGTCATCGTCTGCAACTGCATAAGATTGCCAGTAAACTGTATCATCAGAAAATGAAAAAGCGACAAGAACACTCCTTGATCTTGATTAATAAAGGAGAAGCTTCCCGTCACGAGGTACTGCTGTTTGAACAGATGATAGGCCATCAACGAAACAAACATCACAATACCCAGTAAAGCGCATTTAAAAAAACTGACCTGTTTGACTCGATAATGCCGAACTATAACTAACGAAAGCACAATAATAAAAAGCGTTGATTTTTGCCCTTGAAGTGAGCAGATAAATAATCCACCCAAAAAGTAAACCCAAAAACAAACTCGCTCGAAAAGGGACTTCTTCTTGTCGCGCGTCAAACGGATAAACCATGCCAGCGAAACGGAAAGTAAAAGATTCTGTAGCAGGAACAAGCCGTTCAAACCTGCAAACGCCCTGGTTCGGTCACTGGCACCTTGGAGCAGCCCTGAAATCCCGCCCAGCAAGAAAAGAATTGCTGCAAATGCTAATATCGCAACCAGGGTGAACATTAATGATCGCTGAGAAAAGATCTTTGGATCTACAATATAACGGAGCTTGACTGGAATTATAAGATGCGTCCTGCGCCCCAAATAACAGCCTGTCAAAACAAGCAAAAGAGCGCCGACATACAACAAAATGGCCTTTTCAATGGAGCCACTTTTGTCGGAATAAACAAACCCCCAAATTTGACTAAACCCGTCAACCCCCTTGATAAAGGGGTATAAAGGAACAATGACGCCCGCGCACCAAATTACCAGAAAGAAAAAACCGGCACCAAAAAAGTCAAAACCGCTCTTGCTTACCGGTGAACTCAAGGCACTGCCGTCCAAATCAGTTCCGCTCAAGGTAGCTCCCTTAATCATAAATCAGCGAGGCGGATTTTCACCGCCGTCAGAAGCAGCGTAATCGACAGAAGCGCACCGACTGCATACGCCAGAACTCCAGCCCAGCCACCCAACACGGGAATACCAAAATACAGGATCATGAGAGCGAGTGCGCCTTCAAGAATATTAACTTTCAGGCTCAAACCAAAAACGCGTAGCGCCACAAGCATCGTGCCGCAAGCCAGTGCGATAGCTTTCAGCGGTAACGTCAACGCCAACACAATCACATACATGGCGGTCAACTTATATACACCACCCACAAATATCAGCCACGTTGCTGAGGCGACAATCAACAACAAAGCTACTGCTGACGACACCTTGAGCATACTTTTTACAAAAGCATTATACCTCGTACACAACACGCCTTTATTATTGAGCACCTCAACCAGATCGGGAAGCGCTCTTTGTGCAATGATCGCCAAAGGAAGCAAGCCAAGGACAAGGCTTAATATGGCTATACCAAAAAAACCTATTTCCTCAGTTCTTATATGAAATGCAGTCAGCATAAGAACCGGCAAACTATCGACTAGCAATCGGACGAAAAGCCCGGCATTGATGGTCAGGCCAGACGTAGCCGTTTCGATCACCTTGCGCCGGTCTACCTGCACAAAATTCAGCGCAGGAAAAATATAAGTCCTGAGCTTCCACCAAACAGCAACCAGGCAGAAGAACTCACCCAGATAACGGGCGATGATCCAACCTTCGACACCATACAACTTAGTAAGCACAACATGTAACACAATGCCAACCGCCGTAACCAGCATCAATATGAAATAGATTTCACTGATTGCTTTTACGCCTTGGGCAAACCCTGTAGTGACGCGTAGCAGGTTCGTGAGCAATACCAGCCCGCAAGCATTTAACACATACAAACTAATCGCCGAAGACAACAAATACTTGTGCGCGACGTATATACCAACAATGACCACGGCTGACGTAAGGCCGACCAATAAAAAAACCTGTCGCAGAACGTCACTCTGACGAGAAAGACCAGTACTTGCCGCCGTATCTCGGATGGCGATACTTTGCATTCCCAAGCTACCCGCCAATACGACAAGTGCGATTACGGTTTCCAAGGAACGCACGACCCCGACAACTGATGGGTCCACCCAAGGCGTGATCAAAAACTGACTAATTATTACACCACCTTGAATACAAGCCGTGATAAAAAAAAGATGCAATAGCCTCGAATTCTCGAAGATGCTGATTAGACGAGCTAACACGCAGTACCACCATTAATCTCGATAAATATTCTCAATGAGGCTCACCCTTATTTTATCGCTGCAAAGAATCCAAGACACTTTTGAGCGCTGCACGGCGAGCGGCAATGGAATAGTTGGAGGAAATCCACTGATGCCTGGCTTTGGCATCTTCAGCACAAGTCGGCGTGGCGACAACCGCCTCCATGGCCGCAGCAATTTCTTCCTGGCTATCTGGCTGAACCCAGTAAGCGAAGTCACCCGCGACTTCTGGCACCGCGCCCCGAGGCGAAGTTATCACTCGCGCGCCACACGCCATCGCCTCGCCGATCGCATGCCCGAAACCTTCATAAAGCGTTGGTTGCACATAGGCCAGGCAATTACGGTAATGATGCAGCTTCTCTTCGTCGGAAATCATCCCGACAAACTCCACCTTGTCTCCTACTCCCAGGCGATGCGCAAGGTCTTTTAGTTCCTGCAGGTAGTCACCATGCTTACCAGCAACAACCAGTCGAAGATGACTTGCGTTAGCCGAAACTTTTGCAAACGCCTCAATCGTCGGAATGAGCCCTTTGCGAATGGCATTTGTACGACTAGTCCAGGTCACCGTAAAAAAGTAATCCGATCCGACCGCCGGGAGTTCGCCAGGAGAATAGTAGTCCGTATCAATTGCCAGCGTCGCATACACCGGATTCCTGACCGGTAGGTTAGTTGTAACCTCCTCACACTCAGATCTTGAGATAAACAGGTTTCGATCAGCTAGCAACAACGAGGTGCGTAGTACCGCTTTCTGCCATAACGGGCGATCCAAGTAACATAGACCTGGAATTTCCTTCCTGCAGGTGGAGTAGTCAAAAGCTCCAGTTACAATTACCGGCCGACGACGTAGTTTTCCGGCGAGCAACGGAAGCGGCGAGTGCCCCCACCACCAACAAAAATAGAGATCCGCTTTCCAATCTAATGTGCCCGGCGTCCCTGACAGAACGACTTCGTGCCCGAGTTCCTTGAGAATCCGAATATCGACCCGATAAAACTCAACTTTATCGAACATCTCGCGCCAATTAGCGTGAGCGGACATATTAGCAAAAAAACATATACGCACAGTGCACCAACCCGTTACCTACCACTAATATTAAACAAGCGCTTTCTGCCGATACATTGAAAGCAATGTATCGTGCAGACTAGGCACGTCAATTCCACCTACCATATCAAAGAGCTTGGCCGGACTACCGTAAAGCTCTTTAACTTCATCTTCCCTGACAAAAGCAGGATCAACTATTATCGTTGGCCGATAACCTGCAATCTGTGCCATTTCATCAATCACGCTCAGTAAAGAAATGCTGCGCCCCGAGCAAATATTTACGAACTCACTACGTTGATCAGACGTCAAAAGCCTTAAATAGGCTTCCACCACAAAACCGACATCAGACAAGTCGCGGGAAACATCCAGATTGCCTAGCCTGAGTTCTTTTTCCCCACGAGCAAATGCGCCCACGATCTTGGAGAAAACGAATGACTCCGATTGGCCTGGCCCGGTGTAGTTGAATGGCCGCACTACCAATATAGGCATACGAGAAAACCACTTGCGGACAAGGGCCTCCATCGTCAGCTTACTCAGTGCGTAATGGTTAACGGGCTGCGGCTCATTGCTTTCTGAAATGGGCGATGTAATGGCGTTTCCGTAAATATTTGCACTGCTTGCAATGATGACCTTTTCAACAACCACCTCGGCCTCCTTAATCGCATTAAGAAGGCTTTCTGTCCCCAACACATTGACTCGGTAGAATGACAAAGCATCACTGCCGGTGACATGCGCCAGCGCCGCCAAATGAATAACATGAGTGGGTTGAACCTGCTTTATCCAACCACTGAGTCGCTCCGTGTCATTCAGGTCCGCGTCCAGATGATCAAACTCACAGGCTAGCCGCTCCCCACCCAAACCGGCAACGCGCCAGCCGGCCTGAGTGAGGCTTTCCGCCAAGTGCTTCCCGGTGAAACCCGAGAGCCCTGTGATCAGTACTGTTCGATCTTTACTTTGAAGTGCCATTACGAACCCTTCTCAAGTCAGCTTCAACCATCAACTGGCACAGTTGCTCCAGCGTTGTTTCTGGTTTCCAGCCTAACCGTTCTTTTGCAAATGACGCATCGCCAATCAACAACTCTACTTCTGCGGGTCGATAGAAGCGCGGATTAACTTTTACCCGGGTGAAGCCAGTGCGACGATCAACGCCGAATTCATTCTCGCCACTTCCAGACCAATCGATATCGACACCAACGGCCTTGAAGCTCATGGCAACAAAATCACGAACGGTTTCGGTGCGATTAGTGGCCAATACAAACGTTTCCGGCGTGTCGATTTGCAACATCCGGTGCATGCCGTCTACATACTCTTTAGCGAAACCCCAGTCTCGCTTGGCATCCATGTTGCCGAGTTCCAACACTTGCTGCTGGCCCATTTCAATACTAGCTACAGCATCGGTAATTTTCCGAGTAACAAACTCTTTCCCTCGCAGCGGAGACTCATGATTGAACAGAATGCCGCTGGTGGCAAAAATATCATATGATTCGCGATAGTTAATGGTTGTCCAATGCGCAAACAACTTCGCAACACCGTAAGGACTACGCGGGTAGAAGGGAGTGCTTTCAGATTGTGGAACAGCCTGTACCAAGCCAAACATTTCAGATGTCGAAGCTTGATAGAAACGAATCTTCGGATTTACTATTCGGATTGCTTCGAGCAAATTGAGCGCGCCCACACCCGTAATCTGCGCGGTAGTAATAGGCTGATCGAAAGAAACACCTACGAAGCTTTGAGCCGCCAGGTTATAAACCTCATCCGGGGCGCAATTCTGAATTAAACGAATAGTCCCGGAGAGGTCAGTCAAATCAAATTCGACGAGATGAAGATCATCATGCCCAAGAACGCCAAGCTCCTCTAACCGCCAGAAACTTACAGAACTTGTCCGGCGATAGGCGCCATAAACCTTATAACCCTTGGACAGCAGCAGTTCGACAAGGTAAGCCCCATCCTGACCTGTAACACCAGTAACCAGCGCATGCTTCTGCATCTGTACAACTCCTAAAAATTTAAGCCTTAAACACGTCCATAGGTATCGTCAAATCGAACAATATCATCCTCACCCAAGTACGTTCCCGACTGTACCTCTATGATCTCAAGAGGGATGGTGCCGGGATTGGAGAGGCGATGAACATGGCCAATAGGGATATAAGTACTCTGGTTCTCGTTCAGCTGAAAAACGCGATCTTCACAGGTGACCTCAGCGGTACCGGATACGACAATCCAATGCTCCGCCCGATGGTAATGCTTCTGTAAACTCAACGTTGCTTTCGGCTTCACCAATATTCGCTTCACCTGAAAGCGCGAGCCGGAATCTATACTGTCGTACCAGCCCCAAGGGCGATGAACGCGACGATGAAGCTTTGACTCTGGCCTGGCCTTGACATTCAACGCTTCGACAATGGCCTTGACACCCTGGCTACGGTCTTTATCCGCAACCAATACAGCATCAGGCGTTTCGACAATAACAATATTTTCAAGCCCCACGGCCGTTACCAAACGGTGAGAGGCATAAACCAATGTGTTGGAGCTTGAGTCTATTATTACATCGCCATGGGTAGCGTTTTGTTTTTCGTCCTTCTCACTCGAGCGCCAAACAGCATCCCATGCACCCAGATCGGACCAACCGGCATCCATCGTCAGCATTTTCAATGTCAGGCCGGCTGAAGGTGTTTTCGCACAATGCTCGATCACGGCATAGTCAATCGACTCTGGCGGTATCAGGGAAAACGCGTCCAGTTGTGGTCGAATAAACCCGTTATCCTGAACTCGGCCCTTCCACGCGGCTTCAGTTGCGTCGAAGATGTCGCTTCTGAACGTGCTCAGTGCTTTCAACCAGACTGACGCACGCAGCACAAAAATACCGCTATTCCAGAAATAGCTTCCATCTTCCAGGTATTTTTCCGCAGTTGACCGCTCAGGCTTTTCAACAAACGCATCCACCCTCTTGACAGTAGAGGGGTCTGCCGAGTGGATATAACCATAACCCGTTTCAGGGCGATCAGGCGTGATCCCCAAAATCACAATGCTGCCGTCTTTTGCTATTTCGACAGCTTTACTGACCGTATCAGTAAAGGCTTGAATATCGAGAATCATCTGGTCGGCCGGGACCACAACCAGGACTGGGTCAATCTCCTGACCCACTTCATCACGCGCATAAAGCGCCGCCAACGTCAGCGCAGGGGCCGTATTGCGTCCTACCGGTTCAAGAATGACAACAGCTTTAGAGACACTCATTTCCCGGATCTGGTCGAGGCACAGGAAACGATGTTCATCGTTGGCAACGATGCAGGGTGCCAGTAAATCCGAGCCTTGACCGTCGATCTTCAACAGTCGGGCAATAGCCTGCTGAAACAATGTCTCCCGCCCTGAAATTGCCAGAAACTGCTTCGGGTAAAGAGTTCTGCTAAGCGGCCAGAGTCTCGTTCCCGAGCCTCCAGACATAATAACCGGAAGAATTTTCATACAAACCAGATTCCCCGAGTATCAACAATCTGACGCCCTTGGAGAAGTGAAGAAGGCACGCTCTTGAATGGTTTGTGATCCACTAACAACAACAAGACATCCGCGCGCTCGAACGCTTCTTCAATTGAGCATAACTCAACGTTCGGCAACGTCGCAGGGAGAGAATCAATGTTAGGTTCTACGACAATAACTTTCCCGGCGTGACGGTTTGAGATATTTTTCGTAATTTCCAGCGACGGACTTTCACGCAGGTCATCAATATCGGGTTTGAACGCCAGACCGAAGCACGCAATAACAATGTCTTTTTCCGACTTCTCGGGGTGACTCGACAGATGATCGGCCACCGCAGCATCAACTTTTTCAATAACCCATGACGGTTTCGAGTCGTTGACTTCACGTGCAGTTTTTATCAGTTTCGCCTGGCCATCAGCCTGACTGACAATGAACCAAGGGTCGACGGCGATGCAATGCCCACCTACGCCAGGTCCTGGCTGGAGGATATTAACGCGGGGGTGCCGGTTGGCGAGTTTGATAAGCTCCCAGACATCGACATCAAACTTATCGCATATCATCGACAATTCGTTCGCGAAGGCGATGTTGACATCGCGAAAGCTGTTCTCAGTCAACTTGCACATTTCTGCAGTTCGGGCATTGGTGATAATACACTCGCCCTCTACAAACAACTTGTAGAGACGTGTCGCCGCTTCCGAGCACTTGGGGGTCATCCCGCCAATGACGCGATCGTTCTGTACCAACTCACGCAGCACATGACCGGGAAGTACGCGCTCAGGGCAGTGCGCAACGCGAATGTCCGACGCCTCGCCATGGGTCTGCGGGAACGTCAGGTCAGGGCGTGCGTCAGCCAGCCATGAGGCCATCTTTTCGGTCGCCCCCACCGGTGAGGTGGACTCGAGAATGACCAAGTCACCCTTTTTCAGTACTGGCGCAATAGATTTGCTTGCTGACTCGATGTAAGAAAGATCTGGAGCATGGCCATCCTTGAACGGAGTCGGCACGGCAATCAGGAAAGCATCCGCCGGCTCTGGTCGAGTACTTGCGCGCAGATACCCCTCGGTCACGGCCGCATGCACGACTATGTCCAAATCAGGCTCAACGATATGAATCTGTCCGCCGTTGATCGTGTCGACGGCCTTTTGATTAACGTCGACACCTATGACCTTTAACTTTCGCGCAGCAAAAACGGCTGCGGTTGGCAAACCAATATAGCCCAAACCAATGACAGAAATAGTGGAAAAATCCATGACCAAACCTTAATTTTTGAAAGTGGCTAGAGCATTAACAATGCGCACGCAGGCGTTACCATCACCATAAGGATTATGAGCAAAGCTCATTTCCTCGTAAGCCTTTTTATCAAGTAAAAGCTCACGCAAATGGTGAACTATCTTGTCCTTCTCTGTACCGACCAACCTGACGGTACCGGCCTCAATTGCCTCGGGCCGCTCAGTAGTGTCCCGCATTACCAAGACAGGCTTACCCAAAGAAGGCGCCTCTTCCTGAACACCACCGGAATCTGTCAGAATCAAATACGACCGATTCATCAAATATACGAAAGGCAGATAATCCAATGGCTCTATGAGATGAATATTTTTAATGCCTGCCAACAAACGATTAACCGGTTCACGGACATTTGGATTTAAATGAACAGGGTATACGATCTCCACATCATCAAACTCATGGGCAATCGAAGCCAGTGAACTGCAGATCCTTTCGAATCCGTCGCCGAAGCTTTCACGCCGATGCCCTGTCACAAGGATGACGCGGCGCTGAGTTGGCAAAAATGCGAACTGTTGAGAAAACTTCTGTTTTAACTGCTCGTCAGACTCGAGTTTCTGTACGACCTCAAGCAGAGCGTCAATGACAGTATTTCCCGTCACATGAATTGCGCTAGGCGCCACCCCTTCACGTAGTAAATTCTGCTCGGATCTTTCAGTCGGGGCGAAGTGAAGACGCGCGAGCGCTCCCGTCAACTTTCGATTGGCCTCTTCAGGCCAGGGAGAGTATAGATTTCCGGTGCGAAGCCCTGCTTCGATATGAGCCACAGGAATTTGCTGATAGTACGACGCCAGTGTAGTTGCAAAGGTCGTGGCGGTATCACCATGCACCAATACAATATCCGGCCGATAAGTCCGAAAGATCTCCTTCATTCCCTGAAGAATACCTGTTGTCACATCGGTAAGGTCTTGCCCTGACTTCATGATATTAAGATCAAAGTCAGGTTCAAGTTTAAATAACTCTAACACTTGATCCAGCATTTCACGGTGTTGACCCGTGACGCAGATTTTGGCCTCAAAACGCTCATCTGCATTCAACGCTAAAGCTAATGGAGCCATTTTTATAGCTTCCGGTCGCGTACCGAAAACACTCAAGATCTTTAAAGTCATTAGATTACCAACGATTCCATATCATTATTTAGTCAGAGAATCAGTCTGGAAACCAGCAATGTTGCCATGCTCCTGCCTGACCTACCGATTACGCGTAAGCGAGCTCTCGCCGCTCCAGCTGCAACCGCTTCTGCTTTGCAGCATATCATCAACAAGCATGCCAACATAACGCCAAGCTGGGTCAACCATACGCCGTATGAGACCCCACCATCCCCTACTCAGTTCAGGGCAGGACCACGTTTTACCCAACATTTACGGTGAGTCGTTTCACCGCAACGGCGCGTCGCAACCACTCATCGAAATTAGGCTTTTGGTCTTTACCCCATAAGAATGCCGACCTATCTGAATATTCACGCGGCGGCGACTAAACCAACGCTCGATTGTGCCACGCTGCTCACTGGTCATCGCCAAGCGCACTCCGCACATCCAGCCTGACCGAACGGTACACCCTATCCAAATCCAAACGAATAGTGGCCACAAGCTATTAATCTGAACATCACACGCAAAACAGCAAATTTATTAGCCGGCACAACCATCAACTATTAATCCAACAATACAAACCTGTGCAGGACGCTCGACCGCACGCACAAGCAAATACAGATAGAATATCGAAACATCATGAAGATCCGACGCAAAGTCTTAGTAACTTCCGATAGCCGAGAAGCCACCCTAGAGTGGCCCTCGGAGGTTCGCAGCCGGGCAACGCAAGTTCCGTATGAAAAACAAGAAATACGGCCCAGGGGGAGGGGAACACGTGAAGCTAAAAGCTTCACGACCTTGGAATTATTTTTGGAGCGACTTATTGCCGGACTCTTGTTGCCGATCCAACTGAGCGACCGACTGCAGAAGTGTCGACCCTGCCGGGTCATGCTTGTCGCCCTCCGCATTAACACGAGCAGCACGTAACGCCTCCCTGACCAGCGCAATACATATCGCGACAACAGCACCGAAGAGCAGGCCAAGTAAAATGATCAATGGGCGATTAGGACTTGATGGAACCAACGGCTCAAGGGCTTGCTGGTCAATGCTCACCAGCCTCAGCTTCGACATGTCGATATTCAGGCCACCCAAACGAAAAATCTCTGTCCGCAACGGTTGAACACCCGCAAGAAAGATATCTTCATTTTTTCGAGCATCCAGCACTTCAATCTCGCGGTTGGATGCGAGCAACTGAAGCTCCTTGGCGATTTGAGCGATGCGCGATTCGGTAAAATCATCCGATCTACGCGACTGCAATGCAGCAAGTTCGGCCTTAAGTGCATCCACCCCCATAAAATAAAGCGGGATCTGCTGGTTGTTCACCTCAGTACGCATCACGCTACCAGCACTCGTTACGGCCGATTCGCCGAGCGAAGAAGGCGTAGCTGGCTTCTGAATACCCAATGAACGAGCAATCCCTATAGCCTCATTCAGTTGAGCAATACGGTCGCTACGCAAGTTCTTCAGCTGAGAACGCAGCGCCTTCAACTCATCCTGCAATTGCGCCCGCTTCAATGAGTCAGCCTCTCGCAATGACGCTATTTTGGCTTCTTTTTCAATATCGTAGTTCGAGCGAGCCGAATCGAGCTTGCCGTTAAGCTCCCTCAAACGGTTTTTGACGATCACATTCAAATCAGCCGTGATGCGCTCGCGCTCAGTTGCGATAGCGTAGTCGACAAAGCCATTAAGAATAGAGACGCCGTCGACGCCTTTCGGATACATCATCTCGAGCTTGATGTAGGCACTCAGCGAATTTTTCTTATCTGCTTCGGGAAGAATCAACCGAATCGAGTCATGATTGAACTCTTGAAAACTCTGCTCCAGAGTCTGCCCAGGACGAACAAACTTTTCGAAGAGTTTCTGGTTTTTCCTGAAATAGCTTAGACGGGTATCATAGGAGTCAAGCGCGGCGCCTACTTTGAGGAGCGCTTCAGCTGGAGGAAGCTGATAAATCTCTGATCGATTTAGCGCATCCAAATCATTAATAGCAGCAGGACGCAAAACACTGCTGACTTTATATACAGGAGCAGCTAAAAATGCGTAGGACGCAGCAATCAGTCCCGCCCCGAGAGTAACAATAAACAGAAGTTTTTTTTGTTGCCAGACAGATGCAAAAAGCCGCACAAAATCAATTTCGTCGGACGATCGAACCGGGGGAGCACGGAAGCTACTACTCACAACAAAAACCTGCCTTCAAAGAGAAACTGCGGGCTCGTTATGCAGACAAGATTGTGTAATTTTTATTCTAGTTATGTGACCGAAAAAAACCAGCGTCGCTGCCGAGTTTTGAGCGCACAAAATGCCTGTTATCGAGAACAGATTCCATTTTGCCATCTCGCTGACATATTACAAGTCTTGACATATCTGTAGGGTGCTTCCTAGACAGCTGGGGGCAACCCCGATAATGGTCGTCCGAGAAGGACAATAAAGAAAATTTCGTAGCAACGAGACAATATAATTCAGTGGTATTACCGGATTTACCACCCGTTAGACCACTCCACGCAACTGATACATACCGCACAAGAAACGTCCGACGAACGGTTAACAAGCTCACTGCGATGCAGATGAAAGCTCTACCCGCGCCTTGCGGGTATCGACTTTTTTCGCCAACTCCAACCAGCGATAACACTTAATAGCGGCCCCAGCAGCATTCCGATTATCAGAGCCAGCACCACAAACACCGACACCGGCATCTGCCCGGTCACCAACCCCAGAAACGAAAGAGACACGCCCTGCTGGTTTTCCAGCACGAATCCCAACACCACCAGCACAACAATCAGCATAGCCAGAATCAGCACAACGCGCTTAACCCCACGCATAACCTTCTCCTACCCCAAAAACACTCAGACGCCTTCTTCCTCGTCTTCGTTCACCCGGTCACGCAATTCCTTGCCCGGCTTGAAGTGAGGCACGAACTTGCCATCGAGGCTAACGGATTGGCCAGTCTTCGGATTACGCCCCACACGCGGCGCCCGATAATGCAGCGAAAAGCTACCAAACCCACGAATCTCAATCCGATCGCCGGTGGCCAGGCACTGTGACATCTGTTCAAGCATGGTCTTGATGGCCAGCTCCACATCTTTGGATGAGAGCAGCCCTTGATGGGTGACAATTCGTTCGATCAACTCCGACTTCGTCATATTTTTCCCTTCTTTTTCAAGCAGCTAGGAAAAGCGCTTCGAAGGTTTTAGCATGACCGGAGGAATTTGAACAGCCCATGTATTGACTTATATTCAAAGACTTGGGGTGTAACTCGAAGAGAGTTGTCACTGTGCCCCACGACAGCCAGCTCTCGCTCAGCCTCACTGGAGCCACTCCAGCGCGGTCACTGCCAGATAGAGCCTACAATCGCGAATGCGCTGCCAGCGCGACGACAGCGCTCCTGCCGCAGAACGCCAAGGAGACGCTGCGCACAGCACCAAATCCCAGGCACAAAAAAGGGCGACCGAAGTCGCCCTTTTTCTATGGTCTGACAGAACTTAGTTCTGCTTTTCCATTTGTGCACGCAGCAGGTCGCCCAGAGTGGTAGGACCAGCAGAAGGCTCAGAGGTAGCTGGCTTGTCGCGCAGGCTCTGGATGGCTTCTTTCTCTTCAGCATCGTCTTTCGACTTGATGGAGAGCTGGATTACGCGGCTCTTGCGGTCAACGCTGATGATCTTGGCTTCTACTTCTTCGCCTTCTTTCAGAACGTTGCGCGCGTCTTCAACGCGGTCACGGCTGATTTCGGAGGCTTTCAGAGTCGCTTCGATATCGTCGGCCAGAGTGATGATGGCGCCTTTAGCGTCAACTTCCTTCACGATGCCTTTAACGATTGCGCCTTTGTCGTTCTCTTGAACGTACTCGGAGAACGGATCGCTTTCCAGTTGCTTGATACCCAGGGAGATGCGCTCGCGCTCTGGGTCAACCGACAGGATAACGGTGTCCAGCTCATCGCCCTTCTTGAAACGACGAACAGCTTCTTCGCCAACTTCGTTCCAGGAGATGTCGGACAGGTGAACCAGGCCGTCGATGCCGCCGTCCAGACCAATGAAGATACCGAAATCGGTGATCGACTTGATGGTGCCGGAGATTTTATCGCCCTTGTTGAACTGGCCAGAGAAATCTTCCCATGGGTTAGATTTGCACTGCTTGATGCCGAGGGAGATACGACGACGCTCTTCGTCGATGTCCAGAACCATAACTTCCACTTCGTCGCCGACTTGTACGACTTTCGAAGGGTGGATGTTCTTGTTGGTCCAGTCCATTTCGGAAACGTGTACCAGGCCTTCCACGCCTTCTTCCAGCTCTGCGAAGCAGCCGTAGTCGGTCAGGTTGGTAACACGCGCGGTGACGCGAGTGCTTTCTGGGTAACGAGCTTTGATAGCGACCCATGGATCTTCGCCCAGCTGCTTCAAGCCCAGGGAGACACGGTTGCGCTCACGATCGTACTTCAGAACCTTGACATCGATCTCGTCGCCAACGTTGACGATTTCCGATGGATGCTTGATACGCTTCCAAGCCATGTCGGTAATGTGCAGCAGGCCATCGACGCCACCCAGATCGACGAATGCGCCGTAATCGGTGAGGTTCTTAACGATACCTTTGACTTGTTGGCCTTCCTGCAGGGATTCCAGCAGAGCTTCACGCTCGGCGGAGTTCTCTGCTTCCAGGACGCTGCGACGGGAAACGACAACGTTGTTGCGCTTCTGGTCGAGCTTGATGACCTTGAATTCGAGTTCTTTGCCTTCCAGGTGCGTGGTGTCGCGCACAGGACGAACGTCGACCAAAGAACCTGGCAGGAACGCACGGATGCCGTTAACGTCGACAGTGAAGCCGCCTTTAACCTTACCGTTGATAACGCCCTTGACCACTTCTTCAGCTGCGAAGGCTGCTTCGAGAACAATCCAGCATTCAGCGCGCTTGGCTTTTTCACGGGACAGCTTGGTTTCACCGAAACCGTCTTCAACCGAGTCCAGAGCAACGTGAACTTCGTCACCGACATTGATAGTCAGGTCACCAGCATCGTTGTAGAACTGTTCCAGCGGGATCAGAGCTTCAGACTTCAGACCAGCGTGAACGGTTACCCAGCGAGCTTGGTAATCGATATCAACGATAACACCGGTGATGATGGAGCCTGCCTGAAGGTTCAGGGTTTTTAGGCTTTCTTCAAAGAGTTCCGCAAAGCTTTCGCTCATTTTAATTCCTGTTGATAAGGGCGAAGAATACGCCCATCTCCACACCCCAGACGGTGTGGGTCAGTTTCAATTAAAAGAAGCACCACAGGACTATGACTGGTCCCCTGCGGCCTTCTTGGTCACCCGGCGATATCGCGAATGGCGATCTCACTCAAGATGCGTTCCAGCACCTGCTCGATGGACAACTCCGTGGAATCCAGCTGTATAGCGTCAGCCGCCGGCTTGAGCGGGGCTACCGCACGCTGGGTATCACGCTCATCGCGTGCACGGATCTCATCTAGCAGACTCGACAGACTAACACCATCGACTTTGCCCTTCAACTGCAAGTAACGGCGGCGGGCTCGCTCCTCGGCGCTGGCCGTGAGGAAAATCTTCAGCGGCGCCTCGGGGAAGACCACCGTGCCCATGTCGCGGCCATCGGCCACCAGACCCGGCGGCTCCTGGAAAGCCCGCTGGCGCTGCAGCAAAGCGTCGCGCACCGCCGGCAATGCGGCGACCTGGGAAGCCCAGGAACCGACCTGTTCGTTACGCAGGTCATCGGTCACATCGTCCCCTTCCAGGATGATGCGCTGGGGATGACCTTCCGTCGCCCCGACGAACTGCACGTCGAGATGCGCAGCCAGCAGCTTCAGCGACTCTTCGTTGGTCAGGTCGACGCCATGGTTGCGTGCAGCAAAGGCCAGCAAGCGGTACAACGCCCCGGAGTCCAGCAGGCACCAGCCCAGGCGCTTGGCCAGGATGCCGGCGATCGTGCCTTTGCCCGAGCCACTTGGCCCGTCGATGGTAATCACCGGTGCTTTGATATTCACAATTGAGCCTCTTGGGCAACACGGATGCCGACTTGGGCACACAGTGTAAGAAAATTCGGAAAAGACGTAGCCACGTTGGCACAGTCATGGATACGAATCGGCGCAGCCGCTCGCAAGGAGGCCACGCTGAAGGCCATGGCAATCCGGTGATCGCCATGGACATGGACTTCGCCGCCGCCTATCACGCCACCGTCGATGATAATCCCATCAGGTGTCGGTTCACACTTCACGCCCAGGGCGAGCAGACCGTCGGCCATGACCTGGATCCGGTCGGACTCCTTGACCCGCAACTCCTGCGCCCCGCGCAATACCGTCCGGCCTTCGGCGCACGCCGCAGCCACGAACAGCACCGGGAACTCATCGATAGCCAGCGGAACCAGAGCTTCAGGGATCTCGATCCCCTTCAACGGCGCCGCGCGAACACGCAAATCAGCAACCGGCTCGCCACCCACTTCCCGCTGGTTTTCCAGGGTGATATCCGCACCCATCAGCCGCAGGATATCGATCACCCCGGTACGGGTCGGATTGACGCCCACATGCTCAAGCAATAGCTCGGAGCCTTCGGCAATCGACGCCGCCACAAGGAAGAACGCCGAAGAGGAAATATCCCCCGGCACTTCGATATGCGTTGCGGTCAGCGCGTGACCGGACTCGACCGAAGCCGTAGCACCCGCCACCTCCACCGGATAACCAAACCCACGCAACATCCGCTCGGTATGGTCACGGGTCGGCGCCGGCTCGGTAATCGAGGTTTTACCGTCGGCGTACAACCCAGCCAGCAACAGGCAGGATTTAACCTGAGCACTGGCCATCGGCAATGCGTAGGTCAGCCCTTTAAGCTTCTGGCCACCGCGAATCGTAAGCGGTGGGCGCCCTTCCGGCCCGGTCTCGATCACCGCGCCCATTTCGCGCAATGGCTTAGCCACGCGATTCATCGGGCGCTTGGACAACGAGGCATCCCCCGTCAACACACTGTCAAAGCTCTGGGCTGCCAGCAAACCGGACAACAGCCGCATGGAGGTGCCGGAGTTACCGAGATAGATCGGACCTGGCGCCGACTTCAAGCCATGCAGACCAACCCCGTGAATGGTGACGCGCCCATGATGCGGGCCTTCAATCACTACACCCATGTCGCGAAACGCCTGCAAGGTCGCCAGGGCATCTTCACCCTCCAGGAAACCCTCTACCTCGGTGACACCGTCCGCCAGGGAGCCGAGCATGATTGAGCGATGGGAGATCGACTTATCCCCAGGCACCCGAATCTGCCCGTTCAAGCGGCCACCGGGGTTGGCGAGAAACACCAGGTCATCCGCACTTGCAGCCGCATCCATGTAAGCCCGACGCGCCAGAATCTTGCTGAAATGCTCCCGCGCCACCCGCGCACGGGTGAACACGCCCAACAACTGGTGCCCGTCGCCCGCATCCACCGCGTCGCGCAAGGCGTCGAGGTCGCTGCGGAAGGTATCCAGGGTGCGCAACACTGCATCGCGGTTGGCGAGGAAGATGTCGTGCCACATCACCGGGTCACTGCCGGCGATCCGGGTAAAGTCGCGAAAACCACCGGCGGCGTAACGGAAAATCTCGAGGTTCTCGTTGCGCTTGGCCAGCGAATCCACCAGGCCAAACGCCAGCAAATGCGGCAGGTGACTGGTCGCCGCCAACACTTCATCGTGGCGCTCGACCTGCATATGCTCGACATCCGCCCCCAGCTCGCGCCAGAGCCGATCCACCACGGCCAATGCCGCAGGATCAGTCTCCTCCAGCGGCGTCAGAATCACTTTATGGCGACGGAACAGCTGCGCATTGGACGCCTCTACCCCACTCTGCTCGGACCCGGCAATCGGGTGCCCGGGCACAAAGCGCGCGGGCATGCCACCAAAGGCCAACCGCGCCGCACGCACCACATTGCCCTTGGCACTGCCCACGTCGGTCAGGATCGCCTGCCCCAGATCCATACCAGCCAACAGCGCCAGCAACTTCTCCATGGCCAGGATCGGCACCGCCAACTGAATGACATCCGCCCCCTGACAGGCAACGGCGAGGTCCGCCTCACAGCGGTCCACCACACCCAACTCCACCGCCAACTTGCGCGACTGCGGGTCCAGGTCCACACCGACCACTTCGCCACACAGGCCGCTTTCCCGCAGACCCTTGGCGAAGGAGCCGCCGATCAATCCCAGACCGACCACCACCAGGCGACCGATCATAGGCACAGCAGGTTGCAATGCAGTGACATCAACCACGAGCCAGAACCTTGGCCAGCGCCTCGAGGAAGCGGCTGTTTTCAGCAGGCAGACCGATGGTGATGCGCAGGTGGTTCGGCATGCCGTAATTGGCCACCGGACGCACGATCACACCTTCACGCAACAGGCCTTGGAACACAGGAGCGGCCACTTGACCCAGGTCGACGCAAATGAAGTTGCCCTTGGAAGGAATCCAGCCCAGACCCAACTCACGGAAGCCTTCCTGCAACTGCAGCATGCCGCTTTCGTTGAGGCGACGACCTTCTTCCAGGTACTCAGCGTCCTGCACCGCGGCGCAAGCCGCCGCCAGCGCGAGGCTGTTGACATTGAATGGCTGGCGGACGCGGTTCAGCACATCGGCCACCACCGGGGTGGACAGGCCATAGCCGACCCGCAGCGAAGCCAGGCCGTAGGCCTTGGAGAACGTACGCGAGACCAGCAGGTTTGGATAAGCCGCGAGGAAGTCCAGGCCATCCGGCAGGTCGCTGCCTTCGGCGTACTCGATGTAAGCCTCGTCCAGCACTACCAGCACGTGCTCCGGCACGTCTTGCAGGAAGTTGTCCAGCACCTCGGCGCTGAACCAGGTACCGGTCGGATTGTTCGGGTTGGCGATAAACACGACGCGGGTCTGCTCATCGATGGCCGCCAGCATGGCCTGCAGGTCATGGCCCCAGTCTTTCGCAGGAATCACGCGCGCCTCGGCACCAACGGCCTGAGTGACGATCGGATAGACCGCAAACGCATGCTCGCTGAACACGGCGTTCAGGCCCGGCGCCAGATAGGCACGGCCGACCAGCTCCAGAATGTCGTTGGAGCCGTTACCCAAGGTCACCTGACTCAGCTCAACGCGGCACTTTTCCGCCAACAAGGACTTGAGTTCAAAACCGTTCCCATCCGGATACCGTGTCAGTTCAGCCAGCGCATCACGAATCGCAGCCAAAACCTTGGGGCTTGGGCCCATCGGATTTTCGTTACTGGCCAGCTTTACGATCTTCGACGGATCCAGATTCAACTCACGCGCCAGCTCGTCCACAGGCTTGCCCGGAACGTAAGGCGACAGTTGTTGCACGCCCGGCTGTGCCAGGGCGAGGAAGTTGCCACTCATGTTAAAGCCTCACAAAACCGCTTTCGGGTAAGAGCCCAGCACCTTGAGTGCCACGGCTTCCTGACTGATTTTCTCGAGCACACCCTTGACCAGTGGGTCGCGGTGATGGCCGACGAAGTCGATAAAGAACACATAAGTCCATTTACCGCTGCGCGAAGGACGAGTCTCGATTCGCGTCAGGTCAATCCCGTTGTCGTGGAACGGCACCAGCAGCTCATGCAGCGCGCCAGGCTTGTTGCTCATGGAAACGATGATCGACGTCTTGTCGTCGCCGGTCGGCGGCACTTCCTGGCTGCCGATCATCAGGAAGCGCGTGGAGTTATCCGGGCGGTCCTCGATTTTCTCGGCCAGGCGCGTCAGGCCATACAGGCCAGCGGCCATGTCGCCGGCAATGGCCGCCGAATTCCACTCACCCTTGACCCGCTTCGCCGCTTCGGCGTTGCTGGACACCGCCACGCGCTCCACATTCGGGTAGTGCGCGTCCAGCCACTTGCGGCACTGGGCCAGGGACTGGGCGTGGGAATAGATGCGGCTGATGCTGTCGGTCTTGGTGCTTTCGCCCACCAACAGGTGGTGGTGGATACGCAGCTCAACTTCGCCGCAGATCACCATGTCGTGTTCAAGGAAGCTGTCGAGGGTGTGGTTGACGGCACCTTCGGTGGAGTTTTCCACCGGCACCACGCCAAAATTCACCGCCCCCGCAGCCACTTCACGGAACACTTCGTCAATCGCCGCCATCGGCTTGCTGATCACCGCGTGGCCGAAATGCTTCATGGCTGCCGCTTGGGTGAAGGTGCCTTCAGGGCCCAGGTAAGCCACTTTCAGCGGCTGTTCCAGCGCCAGGCACGAAGACATGATTTCACGGAACAACCGCGCCATCTCTTCGTTGCCCAACGGGCCCTTGTTGCGTTCCATCACGCGCTTGAGCACCTGGGCTTCACGCTCCGGACGGTAGAAAACCGGCACTTCGCCTTCAGCCAGGGACGCCATTTTCACCCGCGCAACTTCCTGGGCGCACCGCGCGCGCTCACTGATCAGCTCCAGGACTTTCTCGTCCAGGCTGTCAATGCGTACGCGCAGGGCCTTGAGTTCTTGCTCAGACATTAGCCGTGTTCCTTTTCGAACTCTGCCATGTAAGCCACCAGCGCCTTGACGGCGTGGATATCGACAGCGTTATAGATGGAGGCGCGCATGCCACCTACCGAACGGTGGCCCTTGAGGTTCAACAGGCCGCGCTCGTCGGCGCCGGCCAGGAATGGCTTGTCCAGCCGGTCGTCAGCCAGACGGAACGGTACGTTCATCCACGAGCGGTCGGTCAGGTTGATCGGGTTGCTGTACAGGTCGCTGGCGTCGATGAAGTCGTACAGGGTACGTTTCTTCTCTTCGTTGAGCTTGCCCATGGCAGCCACGCCGCCCTGCTCTTTCAGCCATTCGAACACCAGGCCCGACAGGTACCAGGCGAAGGCCGGCGGGGTGTTGTACATCGAGCCGTTATCGGCCGCGACCTTGTAGTTGAGCATGGTCGGGCACAGCGAACGTGCACGACCCAGCAGGTCTTCACGGACGATGTTGACCAGGATGCCGCTCGGGCCGATGTTCTTCTGCGCGCCGGCGTAGATCATGCCGTACTTGGACACATCGATCGGGCGCGAGAGGATGTCCGAGGACATGTCGCACACCAGCGGAACATCACCCACTTCCGGCACCCAGTCGAACTCCAGGCCGCCGATGGTTTCGTTCGCTACGTAGTGAACGTAGGCCGCATCCTTCGACAGCTTCCATTCGTTCTGACCAGGAATGGCGAAGTAGTCGTAAGGCTTGGCAGTGCCCGCCACATTGACGCGACCGTAACGGGAGGCCTCTTCGATGGCCTTCTGCCCCCAGATACCGGTATCGATATAGTCGGCAGTGCCACTTTCCGGCAGCAGGTTCAGCGGGATCTGGGCGAACTGCTGGCTCGCGCCGCCTTGCAGGAACAACACTTTGTAGTCAGACGGGATGTCCAGCAAGTCGCGCATATCCTGCTCGGCCTTGGTGGCGATGGACACGAACTCATCGCTGCGATGGCTCATTTCCATCACGGAGAGGCCTTTTCCATGCCAGTCGAGGAGTTCACCCTGCGCGCGCTGCAGGACTGCTTCAGGAAGCGCCGCGGGACCGGCACAGAAGTTATAGGCTCTCTTGCTCACATCCAATCTCACTCTGATCTGGTGGGGTGGTGCAATAAATCGGGGTTTCAATATTTCAAAAGGGACAAACAACAAGGGGGCGAATCTTCATCCGCCCCCTGTGTGTCCGCTTATTCCTGCGGTTCTTCTTCGTCTGCGGCAGCGTCGAGTGTTGGCTCGTCGACGCCGTCATCGGCATCGCCGATCACTTGCCCCTCGAGCGCAATCCCCTCTTCGCCTTCCAGCTCCTCGCCTTCGACTTCCGATGGCTCCTGGACACGCTCAAGGCCGACCAGTTTTTCGTCCTTGGCCAGCTTGATCAAGGTCACGCCCTGGGTGTTACGCCCCAGGCTCGACACTTCATCAACCCGAGTACGTACCAGGGTGCCCTGGTCGGAAATCAGCATGATTTCCTCGCCGTCGAGCACCTGGACCGCGCCGACCAGGCGGCCATTGCGGTCGTTGCTGACCATGGCGATAACGCCCTGGCCACCACGCTTGTACTCCGGGAACTCGCTGATAGCGGTGCGCTTGCCATAACCACGCTCGGAAGCGGTGAGGATCTCGCTGCCTTCTTCCGGAATCAGCATCGAAATCAGCTTCTGCCCTTCCGGCAGACGCATGCCGCGCACACCGCGGGCGGTACGGCCCATGGCGCGAACGTCGGATTCCTTGAAGCGCGTGACCTTGCCGCCGTCGGAGAACAGCATGACTTCACGCTCGCCGTCGGTGATGGCCGCGCTGATCAATACGTCGCCTTCGTCCAGTTCGAGGGCGATCAGGCCCACGCTGCGTTGACGGCTGAAGGATTCCAGCGGGGTCTTCTTCACGGTGCCCTTGGCGGTGGCCATGAAGATGAAGTGACCTTCGGTGTATTCGTCCACCGGCAACATGGTGGTGATGTATTCATCACTGTCCAGCGGCAGCAGGTTGACCAACGGACGACCACGGGCGGCGCGAGACGCTTCCGGAATTTCGTAGGTTTTCAGCCAGTACACCTTGCCCTTGCTGGAGAACAGCAGCAGCGTGGTGTGGCTGTTGGCAACCAGCAGGTGAGCGATGTAGTCCTCATCCTTGACGCCGGTAGCCGACTTGCCTTTACCGCCACGACGCTGGGCCTGGTACGCAGCCAACGGCTGGGTCTTGGCATAGCCGCCGTGGGAGATGGTCACGACGCGATCTTCTTCCGGGATCATGTCACCCAGGGTCAAGTCGAGACGGGCATCGAGAATCTCGGTGCGGCGCACATCGCCGTATTCGGCGCGGATCACTTCCAGTTCTTCGCGGATCACTTCCATCAGGCGCACGGCGCTGTTGAGGATGCGGATCAGCTCGCCGATCTGGTTGAGAATCTCCTGGTACTCGGCCAGCAGCTTCTCGTGCTCCAGGCCGGTCAGACGGTGCAGACGCAGTTCCAGAATGGCCTGGGCCTGTTCCGGGGACAGGAAATACTTGCCGTCGCGCAGGCCGTACTGTGGATCCAGGGTCTCCGGACGGCACGAATCGGCACCGGCACGTTCAACCATCGCCACTACGGCGCTGGATTCCCACGGCATCTTGATCAGGGCTTCCTTGGCTTCCGACGGGGTCGGCGAGGCCTTGATCAGGGCGATAACCGGGTCGATGTTCGACAACGCAACCGCCTGGCCTTCCAGGATGTGGCCGCGTTCACGGGCCTTGCGCAGTTCGAACACGGTACGGCGGGTCACCACTTCGCGGCGGTGACGCACGAAGGCTTCCAGCAGATCCTTGAGGTTCAGGATGCGCGGGCGGCCGTCGATCAGCGCAACCACGTTGATACCAAACACGCTTTGCAGCTGGGTCTGGGCGTAGAGGTTGTTGAGGATCACCTCAGGTACTTCGCCACGACGCAGCTCGATCACCACGCGCATACCGTCTTTGTCAGACTCGTCGCGCAGTTCGGTGATGCCTTCCAGTTTCTTCTCTTTAACCAGCTCGGCGATCTTCTCGATCAGACGCGCCTTGTTCAGCTGGTAAGGCAGTTCGGTGATGACGATCTGCTGACGGCCACCGACCTTGTCGATGTCTTCAATGATCGAGCGAGCGCGCATGTAAATGCGGCCACGACCGGTGCGGTAGGCTTCGATGATGCCGGCACGACCGTTGATGATCGCGGCAGTCGGGAAGTCCGGACCGGGGATGTATTGCATAAGCTCATCGACGGTCAGCTCAGGGTTGTCGATGAGGGCCAGGCAACCGTCGATCACTTCACCGAGGTTGTGTGGCGGGATGTTGGTGGCCATGCCCACGGCGATACCGCTGGAGCCGTTGACCAACAGGTTGGGAATACGGGTCGGCATGACCGCAGGGATCATTTCGGTGCCGTCGTAGTTCGGCACCCAGTCCACGGTTTCCTTGTGCAGGTCAGCCAGCAGCTCGTGCGCCAGCTTGGTCATGCGCACTTCGGTGTATCGCATGGCCGCAGCGTTGTCGCCGTCGACCGAACCGAAGTTGCCCTGGCCGTCTACCAGCAGGTAGCGCAGGGAAAACGGCTGGGCCATCCGAACGATGGTGTCGTACACCGCAGTGTCGCCGTGAGGGTGATACTTACCGATCACGTCACCGACAACACGGGCAGATTTCTTGTACGGCTTGTTCCAGTCGTTACCCAGCTCGCTCATCGCGAACAGCACACGCCTGTGCACGGGCTTCAAGCCATCGCGCGCATCAGGCAGTGCCCGACCGACAATTACGCTCATCGCGTAGTCGAGGTAGGACTGTTTCAGCTCGTCTTCGATATTGACCGGGAGGATTTCTTTGGCCAGTTCGCCCATGAGAAGCCTGATTCCTTTTTCGGGTGAAACCTCGTCACATCCTATGGGACGAACGAAGCTCGCCGCTGCCGGCATGATGCCTGGCAACGACTTACGACAAATCAACGAGTTATGACACGGATCTGCGCATTAAAGGTTACCCCTTGGGGTGACCCTGGAAACCGCCGGATGTTATCACAATCGCCGCCACGCACCTATCCCCCTGATGCGCATGGAGCATAGTAAGTTGACGGATGACAGGCTTGACGGCGACGAGAGGGGCTTAGAACTGGATCCCGGATGTTTTTTGGAGGCGAATTGCCTTAATGCAGGCGTTTACGACACATCAATTGCGCCATCTTCGCCGTGTCCGGGCGTTCGACGATGCCTTTTTCAGTGACGATCACATCAATCAGGTCCGCTGGCGTCACGTCAAATACCGGATTGAAGGCGTCTACATCGGCGGCTACACGGGTGCCGCCGACTTCCAGCAGCTCCCGGGCGTCGCGCTCTTCAAGCGGCACGTCATCACCACTGGCCGCCATCAGGTCGATGGTGGAGCTGGCTGCCACCACCATGAAGCGCACGCCGTGGTGCATGGCGCACACCGCCAGCTGATAGGTGCCGATCTTGCTGACCACGTCACCATTGGCCGCAATACAGTCGGCACCGACGATCACCCAGGTCACGCCCTTGGTCTTGAGAATATGCGCGCCGGCCGAATCGGCATTCACGGTGACAGGGATGCCCTCATTGGCCAACTCCCAGGCCGTCAGCCGCGAGCCTTGCAGCCAGGGCCGGGTTTCGTTGGCGTAGACCCGCTCCACCATGCCTTCCAGGAACGCCCCGCGAATCACGCCGAGGGCCGTACCCACGCCGCCCGTAGCCAGCGCGCCTGCATTGCCATGGGTCAGGATCGCCTGGACGTTGCCCTGGTGCTTGCGGATCAGCTCAACACCCAGCTGCGCCATGGTCAGGTTGGCTTCGCGATCACTTTGGTGAATCGCTACCGCCTCGGCTTCCAGTACCGCCAGTGGATCGGCGTGTTTCTTGAGGCGATCGAGGCAGTCACGCATGCGCTTCATGGCCCAGAAAAGATTCGACGCCGTCGGACGGGTATCCGCCAGCAATGCGTAGCCCTCCTCCCAGGCAGCCTGCCAGTCGTCGCCCTCGGCGATATGAGCGCGAGCGGCCAGCACCAGGCCATATGCCGCACTGATGCCAATGGCCGGTGCACCGCGCACCACCATCAAGCGAATGGCCTCGGCCACTTGCGCCGCACTGGTACAGGCGACCCAGGTTTGCGCAGCTGGCAAAACACGCTGATCGAGCAGGTACAGTGCGCCATCACGCCAGTCGATGGCCTTCACTTTCTCCGCAGCCAACAGTCGATCGCGCATCCCTCACCCCGCACTCATGAACAAAAGCCGCCGATTATAGCGATCCGCCAGCCAGGACGCTCGGGTATACTTCGCCGTTCTTTATAGATGCTTGGGAAACTGCCCTCGATGACACCGACTGCCGCCCCGCTCGACTTATTGCTGCTGCCCACCTGGCTGGTACCTGTCGAGCCTGCCGGCGTAGTGCTCAAGGAGCACGGCCTGGGCATTCGTGACGGGCGTATTGCGTTTATCGGCCCACGCGCCGCGGCCCTGAAGCTTGCCGCGACCGAAGTGCGCGAACTGCCGGGCATGCTGCTCAGCCCTGGCCTGATCAACGCCCACGGCCACGCGGCCATGACGCTGTTTCGCGGCCTGGCCGACGACCTGCCGCTGATGACCTGGCTGGAAAACCATATCTGGCCCGCCGAGGCCAAGTGGGTCGACGAAGCCTTCGTGCGCGACGGCACTGACCTGGCGATCGCCGAGCAGATCAAAGGCGGCATCACGTGTTTCTCGGACATGTACTTCTTCCCGAAAGTCGCCAGTGAACGCGTGCACAACGCAGGCATCCGTGCGCAAATCGCCATCCCGATCCTGGATTTCCCGATTCCCGGTGCCGCTGACGCCGACGAGGCAATTCGCCAGGGCGTCGAACTGTTCGGCGACCTCAAGCATCACCCACGGATCAAAATCACCTTCGGCCCCCACGCGCCGTACACCGTCTGCGATGAAAACCTGGAAAAAATCCGCATGATCGCCGAGGAGCTCGACGCCTCGATCCACATGCACGTGCATGAAACCGCCTTCGAAGTGCAGCAGTCCGTTGAACAGCGCGGTGAACGCCCGCTGGCACGGCTTGGCCGCCTGGGTTTGCTGGGGCCGCGCTTCCAGGCCGTGCACATGACCCAAATCAGTGATGACGACCTGGCTTTGCTGGTAGAAAGTAACACCAGCGTGATCCACTGCCCGGAATCCAACCTGAAACTGGCCAGCGGCTTCTGCCCGGTGGAACGCCTGTGGCAAGCCGGCGTCAATGTGGCAGTAGGCACCGACGGCGCCGCCAGTAACAATGACCTCGACCTGCTGGGCGAAACCCGCACCGCCGCGTTGCTGGCCAAGGCCGTCGCCGGCTCGGCCACCGCCCTGGATGCCCATCGCGCCTTGCGCATGGCCACCCTCAACGGCGCCCGGGCGATGGGCCTGGAAAGTGAAATCGGCTCGCTGGAAGTCGGCAAGGCCGCGGATATCGTGGCCTTCGACCTGTCGGGCCTGGCGCAACAACCGATCTACGATCCGGTCTCACAGCTTATATATGCCACCGGGCGCGATTGTGTGAAACACCTTTGGGTCGGCGGCAAGCAATTGCTCGACGACCGGCAACTGACCCGCCTGGATGAACAACAGGTGTGCGCCACGGCCATCGCCTGGGGCCAGCGCATCAGCGGACACAGCGAATAACGCCCACCCTGGCGGCGCATGCCAGGGCCGGCAAAACGTTTTATCAGATTTAGAGGATTCCCCATGAGCAACGTCGACCACGCTGAAATCGCCAAATTCGAAGCCCTCGCCCATCGCTGGTGGGACCGCGAAAGCGAGTTCAAACCCCTGCACGACATCAACCCGCTGCGGGTCAACTGGATTGACGAACGCGTCAACCTGGCCGGCAAGAAGGTACTGGATGTGGGTTGCGGCGGCGGCATTCTCAGCGAATCCATGGCCCAGCGCGGCGCCACCGTGATGGGTATCGACATGGGCGAAGCCCCCTTGGCCGTGGCCCAGTTGCATCAGCTGGAATCCGGCGTGAGCGTTGAATACCGGCAGATCACCGCCGAAGAGCTGGCCGAAGAGATGCCCGGGCAGTTCGACGTGGTCACCTGCCTGGAAATGCTCGAGCACGTGCCGGACCCATCCTCGGTGATCCGCGCCTGCTTCCGCATGGTCAAGCCCGGTGGCCAGGTGTTCTTCTCCACCATCAACCGCAATCCGAAGGCCTACCTGTTCGCGATCATCGGTGCCGAATACATCATGAAGCTGCTGCCTCGCGGCACCCATGACTTCAAGAAATTCATCCGCCCTTCCGAGCTGGGGGCCTGGAGCCGCCAGGCCGGGCTGACCGTCAAGGACATCATCGGCCTGACCTACAACCCGCTGACCAAGCACTACAAGCTGGCCAGCGACGTTGACGTCAACTACATGATCCAGACCCTGCGCGAGGAGTAAGCCTGTGAAGTTGCGAGCGGTTCTTTTCGACATGGACGGTACCCTGCTGGACACCGCGCCGGACTTTATCGCCATCTGCCAGGCCATGCGGGCTGACCGCGGCCTGGCGCCGATGAACGACCAGCACATCCGCGATGAAATCTCCGGCGGCGCCCGGGCGATGGTCGCCGTGACCTTTTCCATGGACCCCGAGTCCCCAGGCTTTGAAGAGCTGCGCCAGGAATTCCTGGAGCGTTACCTCAAGGGCTGCGCGATCCACAGCAAGTTGTTCGAGGGCATGGAAGAGCTGCTGGTGGATATCGAGAAATCCAAGCTGATCTGGGGCGTGGTCACCAACAAGCCACTGCGCTTTGCCGAACCGATCATGCAGCAACTGGGCCTGGCGGAGCGCTCGGCGCTGCTGATCTGCCCGGACCATGTAAAGAACAGCAAGCCGGACCCGGAGCCGTTGATCCTGGCGTGCAAGATGCTCAACCTGGACCCGGCCAGCGTGCTGTTTGTAGGTGATGACCTGCGGGACATCGAATCGGGCCGCGACGCCGGCACCCGCACCGCGGCGGTCACCTACGGCTATATCCACCCGGACGACAACCCGCGCAACTGGGGCGCCGACGTGGTGGTGGATCACCCGCTGGAATTGCGCAAAGTGCTGGATAGCGCGCTGTGCAGCTGCTGATCGGGACTGCCTGAGGTTGATGCAACGTTGTGGCGAGGGAGCTTGCTCCCGTTCGACTGCGCAGCAGTCGCAAAATGCTGGGGCTGCTTCGCAACCCAACGGGAGCAAGCTCCCTCGCCACAGAAGCCTTAGCCAGCCTTAGCCAGCCTTAGCCGCAATCAATCACATGGATTTTCTGTGAACTTTGTCGAGGTTGTTTATGTTTGATTACTCCGCACGTCCAGAACTGCTCAAGGGCCGGGTCATCCTGGTCACCGGCGCCGGTCGCGGAATCGGTGCCGCAGCGGCAAAAACCTATGCGGCCCACGGCGCCACCGTGCTGCTGCTGGGCAAGACCGAAGCCAACCTGGCCCAGGTGTATGACGAAATCGAAGCCGCCGGCCAGCCACAGCCGGTGGTGATCCCGTTCAACCTGGAGACCGCCCTGCCCCATCAATACGATGAGCTGGCAGCTATGATCGAAAAGGAATTCGGCCACCTCGACGGCCTGCTGCACAACGCCTCGATCATCGGCCCGCGTACGCCCATCGAGCAGTTGTCCGGTGAGAATTTCATGCGGGTGATGCACGTGAACGTCAACGCGATGTTCATGCTGACCAGCACGCTGTTGCCGCTGCTCAAGCTGTCCCAGGATGCGTCGGTGGTGTTCACTTCCAGCAGCGTGGGCCGCAAGGGCCGGGCTTATTGGGGGGCGTACGGGGTGTCGAAGTTTGCCACCGAAGGCCTGATGCAAACCCTGGCGGACGAGCTGGACAACGTCGCACCGGTGCGTGCCAACAGCATTAACCCGGGCGCCACCCGCACCAGCATGCGGGCCCAGGCGTATCCAGGGGAGAACCCGACCGATAACCCGACACCGGAAGAAATCATGCCGGTGTACCTGTACCTGATGGGGCCGGACAGTACGGGCATCAATGGGCAGGCGTTTGACGCGCAATAACTATCTGGAACACAGCGCAACCTAATGTGGGAGCGGGCTTGCTCGCGAAGGCGGTGGATCAGTCGATATCTCTGTTGACTGACACTCCGCCTTCGCGAGCAAGCCCGCTCCCACATTTGTAGTGCGGTGCTCTCTAGAATTTAGTTCTTCACCACTTCCTCAAGGGTGAAGCGCCCCAGCGGGTTTTGCAGGAAGTTGCTCACATTCTTGCGTGAGATGTTGATGTACGGGCTGTAGTACAGGTCGATCCAGTTCACATCCTGTTTCGCCATTTTCTGCAGGTCCACATACATCTGCTCACGCTTGACCGGATCCGCCTCGATCCGTGCGGCCGCCACCAGGTCCTTGACCTTGTCGTTCTTGTAGCGAGTCATGTAGTTCTGGTTGGTGTCGTGGCCCAGTACGAAGGTGGTCTTCTGGTCCGGGTCGAGGATGTCGTTGGTCCAGTACATCACCGAAATATCGTAATCACCGTCCACCAGCATCTGCCAGCTTTGGGTCGGGTCGACCTTTTGCAGGTTGGCCGTTACGCCGACCTTGGCCAACTGATCCTTGATCATCACCGCAATCTGCTCGTCGGCTTCGTTGCCGGCGTTGACCACGTAGTTCAACTTCAAGTCCTGGGCGCCGGCAGCAGCCAGCAGTTTCTTGGCTTCGGTCGGGTCATACGGGCGTTGCAGGTTGTTGGCGTAGTGGTACAGCGAGCCTTTGGGAATGTAGGAATAAGCCACGGTGCCTTGGCCGAAGGTGGCGGTTTTCACCAGCGATTGTTTATCGATGGCCATGTCCAGCGCCTGACGCACTTCCGGCTTGGCCAGCAGGCCGTGGGCGTGGTTGATCAACAGGTGATCTTCACGGGTCGACGGGTCCGAGTGGACTACCACGTTCTTGTCTTTTTTCAGCTCTTCAACCCGGGAAAACGGGACGAAGATCGCCGTGTCCAGCTCGTTGTTCTGCACCATGCGCATGCGCGTGTTGTCGTCAGTGACCGACACCCACTCCACGCCATCCAGGCTCACGTGACTGGCCTGCCAGAAGTTCGGGTTCTTCTTCAGGATCACCCGATCGCCCTTGCGCCACTCGTCCACGGTAAACGCGCCGGAGGTCACCGGGTTTTCCGAGTAGGCGTCTTCTCCCATCTTGGTCATGGCTTTTTCCGACAGGATCGACACCGTCGGCGAAGCGAGTTGCGAGAGGAAGGCGACCGCCGGGGTTTTCAAGGTCACGACCAGCGTCTGCGGATCAGCAGCCTTGGCGGTGTTGATCAGGCTGAACGGGTCGCTCCACAGCGAGGCCTTGTTGTCGCGAATGCGCAACAGGCTGAAGGCGGCGTCGTCAGCAGTGATCGGCGAGCCATCCGAGAACTTCGCAGCCCGCAGTTTGAAGGTGTACGTCAGGCCGTCCTTGGAAATGTCCCAGCTTTCGGCCAGCCCCGGTTCCATCTTGGTGCCCAGGTTGTCCACGCGCACCAGGGTGTCGTAGACGTTGGCGAACACCCAGGTGTCGCGGTTCTGCGCGCTTTTGATCGGGTCAAAGGTGGTGCTGTCTTCGCGGCAACCGATGGTGAGTACACCGGCCGCGTGGGCGATACCGGCGGTCAGCGACCACGCGGTGAGTGTGGCGGCGGCGAGCAACTTCAAGTGACGGGATTGCATGTCATAACTCCTTGTCTATAACGGCGGTTGTTCATGATCGGCAGGAAGGGTTCAAAGCAAAGGTTCTTCAAGCACGCAACTGTACCGATGCGTTTGCACAACGTGAGTCGGCGGCAATACCTCGGCACACACGGCTCGTGCATGCCGACAACGCGGGTGAAAGGCGCAGCCACCGGGCAATTTCAGCGGGCTCGGCGGCTCGCCCGGCAACGGTTCGCTGGGCAACGGGCGGTACGGATCAATCTCCGGGATCGCCTGGATCAACGCTGCGGTGTAGGGATGGCGCGGCGTGGTGAACACCGCTTCCACCGGGCCTTCCTCGACGATCTTCCCCAGGTACATCACCGCCACCCGATCGCACAGGCGGCGGACGATAGCCAGGTCGTGGGCGATAAACAGGATCGCCAGGTTCATGCGCTGTTGCAGTTCCAGCAGCAGGTTGATGATCTGGCCCTGAATCGACACATCCAGGGCAGCCACGCATTCGTCGGCGATGATCAGCCGTGGCTCCACTGCCAGCGCCCGGGCGATGCCGACGCGCTGGCACTGGCCGCCGCTGAGAGAGCCGGGCTTGCGGCTGGCGAGTTCGGGCCGCAGGCCTACAAGGTCGAGTAATTCGTCGACCCGGCGTGGAATGTTTTCTGGCGCCACCTTGCGCTGCACCCGCAGGACTTCGGCGATGGTTTCGCCGACCGTCAGACGCAGGTTCAGGGCAGCGTAGGGATCCTGGAAGATCATCGCCGTCTCGTGCCGCAAACGCGCGATGTCGACAGGCCCGGCGTGGGCCATGTCGATGCCGTCAAACACCACCTGCCCGGCGCTGATGGGATTCAGGTGCAGGATCGCCCGCCCGAGGGTGCTTTTCCCGCTGCCGGACTCGCCCACCAACCCAAGGGTTTCGCCGGCCGCCAGGGTCAACGACACGCCGTTGACCGCCCTCACCCACTGTTTATTCAGGCCAAACAAGCCACTGCCAGCGGCGGCAAAACGCACTTCAAGGTCATTCACCTGCAAAAGCGTCATGGGCGAACTCCCAAGGGGTAGTGGCAGGCAACCCGCACACCTTCCGGCAACAGCTCGGTGCACAAGCTCCCGACTTGCGGGCAACGCGGGTTGAACCGACAGCCCTTGGGCAAGGCATCGAGCAACGGCGGCTGCCCGGCGATGGTGCGCAACAGGGCGTGCCCACTGCTCGTGGCGGGCTGGCATTCGATCAGGCCGGCGGTGTACGGGTGTTGCGGGTGCGCCAGCAGCTCGTATTTGCTGCCGTGTTCGCACAGGCGGCCGGCGTACATCACGGCGATGGAGTCGCAGGTTTGCGCCACCACGCCCAGGTCGTGAGTGATCATGATGATCGACAGGCCGCGCTGGTCCCGCAGGTCCAACAACAAGCGCAGAATCTGGGCCTGCACGGTCACGTCGAGGGCGGTGGTCGGCTCGTCGGCGATCAGCACTTTGGGATTGCAGCCCAGGGCCACGGCGATCATCGCCCGCTGGCGCATGCCGCCGGAAAACTCGTGGGGATAATTGTCGATACGCGCCTGAGGATCCGGAATGCCGACCTGGCGCAGCACCTCGATGGCCTGCAAGCGCGCGTCTTTTTTCGACGCGCCCTGATGCAGGCGGATGCCTTCGGCGATCTGCTCGCCGATGCGCATCAACGGGTCGAGGTGACTGCTGGGGTTCTGGAAAATCATCCCCAGTTGCCCGCCGCGCACCGCACGTATCCCGGCATCATCCAGCGTGAGCAACTCCTGGCCGGCCAAACGTACCGAGCCGCCCTGCACCCGCAAGCTCGGGGACGGGAGCAAGCGCATCAGCCCGCGACAGGCCATGGTCTTGCCTGAGCCGCTTTCGCCCACCAGGCCGAGGATTTCACCTTCGGCCAGGTCGAAGGAGACTCGGTCCACCAAGGTCACATCGCGCCCGGTGTTGTTGGCGATCACGCTCAGGTCGCGCACTTGCAGAAGACTCATGAGCGATCCCCCAGCACTTGCGCCACACCATCGGCCAGCAGGCTGAACCCCATGGCCAATGTCACGATGGCCAGGCCCGGGAAGGTGCAAATCCACCACGCGGTGGTAATAAACGCCTGCCCTTCGGCAACCATGGTGCCCCACTCGGCGGTCGGCGGTTGCACGCCCAGGCCAAGGTAGCTGACCGCTGCGCCGTTGAGCAGCACCAGCACCGCGTCAGACATCGAGAACACAATCGAGCCGAACATCGCGTTAGGCAACAAATGCCGAAACAGAATGCGCCCATGGCCAAAGCCCAGGCTTTTGGCGGCCAGGGCGAAGTCGCTCTCCTTGAGCACCAGGATCTGTGAGCGGATCAGCCGCGCGTAGGACACCCAGCCCACCAGCGCCATGGCGATATAGAAGCTTTTCAAGCCCGGGCCGAGAATGGCCATGATCGCCAGCATCAGCACCAGGAACGGAAAGGCGAGGATGACGTCGATCACCCGCATGCAGAAACTGTCAAAACGCCCGCCGATATAGCCGGACACCGCGCCAACAAAGGTGCCGATCAGGAACGGGAAGATCACCCCGACCACCGCCAGTTGCAGGTCGATGCGCGCGCCCCAGATCACCCTCGAAAGAATGTCTCGACCGTAGTTGTCCGTGCCAAATGGATGGGCGAGGCTGGGGCCCAGCAAACTGATGTCGGTGTTTTGCGCAATTGGATCGAACGGTGCGATCCACGGGGCGAACACGGCCAGGGCCAGCCATGTCACGAGGATCAACAGACCCCAGGCCGCCGTCAGCCGGCCATTGCGGAAACCAAAGCGCAGGCGCAAGCGCCACGGGGCAATCAATGGGCGGCTGCTCATTGCATCTTCACTCGCGGGTCCAGCGCGACGGTCACCACATCGGCAACAAAGTTGACCAGCACGGTGGCACAGGCCAGCACCATCGCCACGCCCTGCACCACCATGTAGTCGCGGGTGAAAATCCCGCGCACCAGCAACTGGCCAATGCCGGGAATCGCGAACAGGCTTTCGATCACCACCGTACCGCTGATCAGCCAGCCAATGTTCACCGCCAGCAGGTTGACCGCCGGCACCAGGGAATTGGGCAGTACGTGGCGACGAAACACCGCCGCCTCCGACAAACCGCGCGCCCGGGCGGCGGTGACGTGATCGGCCTGCAATTCCATCAACATGCTCGCCCGCAGGTTGCGCACCAGCACCGCCGACAGCGCCAGGGCGATAGTCAGGCACGGCAGAACCATGTGGTGCGCCTTGTCCAGCCAGGTGCGCCCATACCCGGAGACCGGGAACAGGCCCCATTGCACGCTGAGCAACAGGATCAACATCAAGCCCAGCCAGAACGCCGGCATGCCCAGGCCGACCGTGGTAAACAGCCGGATCAGGTTATCCGCCCATCCACCTTTATTACGCGCGGCCACGGTGGCCAGCGGCACAGCGATCAACAGCGCCAGCAGCACGCTGCCGAGTACCAGGAACAGGGTCGGCTCGATGCGGGTGACTATCAGTTTCAGCGCGTCGACCTTGTACAGCAGGGACTGGCCGAGGTCGCCCTTGAGCAGGTTCTTCAGGAAGTAGAAATATTGCAGCCACAGTGGCTGGTCGAGGCCGTACTGGGCGCGGATCTTCAGCAAGGCGTCCGGGGTGCTGCGCGAACCCAGCAGCGCCCGCGCCGGGTCGCCGGGAATCGAGCGCACCAGTACAAAGGTGATCAGGCTGATGCCAAACAGCACCGGCAGTAATTGCAGCGGCCGGGACAGCACAAAACGGTAACGCGCCAGGTTCATCCGTCAGCCTCGGTGACGAGCAAGGAAGTCCAGCAGCACCGGGAAGTAAGCCTGGGGCTCTTCGTAAAACGGCATATGGCTGCTGTTGGGAAACACGTGCAATTCAGCGTGCCTGGCCGCACTTTTCATACGCATGGCGCAGGCCGGGGTCAGTTCATCGTGCTGGCCGGTGGTGATCAGTATCGGCATCTTGAATTCGGCCATCTCGGGGATGCGGTTCCAGTCCTTGAGGTTACCGATGTAGAGGAATTCGTTGGGGCCCTGCATGGTTTCGTAGGGCCCCATGTTCCAGTCGCCGAGGGAACGCTGGACCGGCGCCGGCCACTCGTCCAGGCGGCAGACATGGCGATAGTTGAGCAAGGTAATAGCGGCCTGGTACTGCGGATGGTCGAGGGTGCCCATGGCTTCATGGCGTTGCATCATCGCCACGGTCTCGCTACCGAGGGCGCCGCGCAGGCGTTCCAGTTCCAGTGACAGGTGCGGAATATCGCCGACGGTGTTTTCCAGGATCAGGCTTTTCAGCGCGTCGGGATAGTGAATGGCGTACTCGATGCCCAGCCATCCGCCCCAGGAATGTCCCAGCAGGTGCACGCGCCCCAGGCCGAGGGCCTGGCGCACGGTCTCGACTTCTTCGACATAACGGCTGATTTCCCACAGCGAAACATCGGTCGGTCTGGCTGATGCGCCCGTGCCAAGCTGGTCGAATGCAACCACTCGCAGGCCGTTGTCCTTGAGCCAGCCATGGGCGTCGCGTAAGTAGTCGCAAGGCAGGCCAGGGCCGCCATTGAGGCACAGCAACACCTCGTCGCCTTCGCCAAAGCTGTAGGCCACGAGGTTGTGGCCATCGACTTGCACGTTGTACTGCTGGTCGGGGGCAATTTCACGCCACATGCATACATTCCTTGTTGTGTGTCGGCCCTGCAGAGAGTGGCCGTTTAAAGGCCAACACTACCGAGGATGCCGCGCATCCATAACCTGGTAATTCTTATAGGTTTGGTCTGGCAGTCCTTCGCCGGGGCGTGGCATTCTACTTGCAGCAAGACGAGATTCAAACGAATTCGGGAGCAGAACGGATGCTGGCCAGGTTAACTGCCTTTAATGACCGTCTCATCCCCGGCAGGAGCCTGGATGAACAGATGGACAACACCCTCGTATTGGCCCAGGACCTGGGTTTTGATGCGTTGGTCTACGACTACACCCCCGTGCCCATTGACCATAATGGTGCACTGATCACCCCGTCAGTGCTGCAACTGCGCAATACGCCGCCAGACTGGTACAGCTTGTGGTGCAGTTCCGGGTTTTATCAGATCGATCCGGTGCAACACCTGGCGCTGTCGACGGTTTCACCCTTTGTCTGGTCCTACGAGGCCAAGGCCGACACCGCACTGCAAAAGGTCATCGACGCCTGCCACGCCCCCGTTTCCAGCTACCTGCACGACCGACAGATGACCTGCGGCGTCAGTGTGCCGATCCATTTGCCCCGGGGCGGTTTCGCCTCGCTGACCGGCCTGCGCACCGGCAAGGCCAGCACGGTGCTGGAGGACGCCCGCCAGACCCTGTCGGAATTCAGCCTGATTACCCACGCGTTGCAGGAAGCGGCCTACCCGCTGTTCAGCAAGGAACTGCGCTCCTACCCGCATATCCGCCTGACCAAGCGTGAGCGCGAATGCCTGAAATGGGCCGCCGACGGCCTGACCGCCGCCGAAATCGCCACGCAATTGAGCCGCTCCCTGGCAGTCGTCACCCTGCACCTGGCGTCGGCCATGCACAAACTGGGGGCCAAGAACCGTGTGCAAGCGGTAGTACGGGCCACCCATTACCGGTTGCTGGAAGACTGATCCGAAGGAAAAACCTAGCTGTTTTGCTAGTTACTTAAACTTTGCGTGCCGACTATCGTGTACCTGATCACTTTTTCTCATGGCAGGGCACGAAATGGAATTCATCGACACCATCCGCGAAGGCTATGCGGCTTTTCGCGACTACCAGACCTGGTACCGAATCACCGGCGACCTGGACAGCGGCCTCACGCCACTGGTCATCCTCCATGGCGGCCCGGGCTGTACCCATGATTATGTCGACGCCTACAAGGACGTGGCTGCCAGTGGCCACGCGGTCATTCACTACGACCAACTGGGCAATGGCCGCTCCACGCACCTGCCCGACAAAGCCCCTTCCTTCTGGACCGTCGGCTTGTTCCTGGAAGAACTGGACAACCTGCTGGACCACCTGCAGATCAGCAACAACTACGCAATCCTGGGACAATCCTGGGGCGGCATGCTTGGCAGCGAACACGCCATCCTGCAACCCAACGGCCTGCGCGCGTTTATCCCGGCCAACTCGCCAACCTGCATGCGGACCTGGGTCGCCGAGGCCAACCGCCTGCGCAAGTTACTGCCAGAAGGGGTGCACGAGACCCTGCTCAAGCACGAACAGGCCGGCACCTACCAAGACCCTGAATACCTGGCCGCCTCACGAATTTTCTATGACCAGCACGTGTGCCGGGTCAATCCATGGCCCGAAGAAGTCGCGCGCACCTTCGCCCAGGTGGATTCGGACCCGACGGTGTACCACGCCATGAGCGGCCCGACGGAATTCCATGTGATTGGCAGCTTGAAAGACTGGAACGTGATCGGCCGGCTGTCGAAGGTCAATGTGCCGACCCTGGTGATTTCCGGTCGCCATGACGAGGCCACGCCGCTGGTGGTCAAGCCGTTCCTGGATGAGATTGCCGACGTGCGCTGGGCGCTGTTCGAAGACTCCAGCCACATGCCCCATGTTGAAGAGCGGCAGGCATGCATGGGGACGGTGGTGCAGTTTTTGGATGAGGCTTGCTCGGTGCCCCACAAAACGCTCAAGACTGGCTGAGATCAAAATGTGGGAGCGGGCTTGCTCGCGAAGGCGGTGGATCAGTCAGCATATTTAGCGACTGACACACCGCCTTCGCGAGCAAGCCCGCTCCCACATTGGACTCTTTGTGGCTGTTACACCTCGCTGGTCTGCGCCCTGCCGTGCACCGCCGCTTTCTTCGGCACCTCTGCCAGCAACGGAATTTCCTTGCCCTCGGCATCAAACAACTTGCCGCCGCTGAAGTAATCCCCATCCCGCAACGCCGCCACATCCTGGAAGCACAGGCTGCGCTCAGTCCCCGCAACAAACACCGACTGCTGGTCCGAGTTGCCGGTGGTGAAGTGGTTGAACGCCAGGTTCAACAGGATCGCCATGATCGCCGACGAACTGATCCCTGAATGGAAAATGGTCGCGAACCAGCTTGGGAAGTGGTCATAGAAACTCGGTGCCGCAATCGGGATCATGCCAAAACCGATGGAAGTGGCGACGATGATCAGGTTCATGTTGTTGCGGTAATCCACCTTGGACAAGGTCCGGATACCACTGGCAGCCACGGTGCCGAACAGCACGATCCCGGCACCGCCCAGCACTGAAGTCGGCACTGCCGCAATCACCCGCCCCATAAACGGCAGCAGGCCGAGGATCACCAGGAATATCCCGCCGGTAGCGACCACGTAGCGGCTCTTGACCCCGGTCACCGCCACCAGCCCGACGTTCTGGGCAAAGGCACTTTGGGTAAACGAGCCGAAGATCGGCGCAAACATGCTCGACAGCATATCCGCGCGCAGGCCATTGCCGAGGCGCTTGGAGTCGACCTTGGTGTCGATGATTTCACCTACCGCGAGAATGTCCGCCGAGGTTTCCACCAGGGTCACCATGACCACGATGCACATCGAAATGATCGCCGCCAGATGAAAGGTTGGCATGCCGAAATGGAAGGGCGTGGGAAAGCCGAACATCGGGCCCTGGGTCACGCTGGAGAAGTCAGCCATGCCGAGGAACACCGCGATCACTGTGCCGATCACCATTGCCAGCAGGATCGACAGCCGCGAGATGGTCGCGCTGCCGATTTTGCTCAGCAGCAGCACCAGCACCAGGGTCAACGCCGCCAGACCGATGTTCGGCATGCTGCCGAAATCCGCGGCGCGGCTGTTGCCGCCCATGGCCCAGCGGGCGGCGACGGGCATCAGGGTCAGGCCGATGGTGGTGATCACAATGCCAGTGACCAGCGGCGGGAAGAATTTGGTTATTCGTGAGAACACCGGGGTGATCAGCAAGCCGATCAAGGACGCGGCCATCACCGCCCCGAGTATCGCCGGGATACCGCCCGCGCCGTCGCTGCCGACGATCGCCACCATGGTCGCCACCCCGGCAAAGGACACCCCTTGCACCAGCGGCAACTGGCAGCCGAAGAACGGCAACCCCAGGGTTTGCAGGAGCGTGGCCAAGCCACCGGCAAACAGCGACGCGGCGATCAGCAGGCCGATATCGGCGGGGGACAACCCGGCCGCCTGGCCGACAATCAACGGCACGGCCACGATGCCGCCGTACATGGTGAGCACATGCTGCAGGCCGTAAGCCATGTTGGCCGCGACGCCGAGATTCTCGTCTTCTGGCCGCTGCGGTGACGCCTTCGGGATAGTCATGGTGAGGGGTTCTCTGTTTTTGTTGTGCGCTCACTGTATGCAATAGAAAGATTGGATGTCCATAGAGTTGTATACAATCAGTTTCACAAAGAGGCCACAAACGGCGTTACAAAAATCCATTCAGCCGCCCTGCCCCGTGGCTCGAAGTGCTGCGCACAAGGACTTGAAAAAATTGCTCAACCGCAAGCTGCGCATCCACGCTCCGGCGATTTACTACTTCGACATGGTTCGCCGTTGCCACTCGATCCGCGAAGCCGCGCGCCGCTTGAACGTGGCGTCTTCGGCGGTGAACCGGCAGATCCTCAAGCTGGAGGACGAAGTGGGCGCGGCACTGTTCGAGCGCCTGCCCGGCGGCCTGCGCCTGACCGCTGCCGGGGAAATCCTGACCCGTCATGTGAGTGTCCTGTTGCAGGATGTGGAGCGTGTGCGCGGCGAACTGGATGGCTTGAACGGCGTGCAGACCGGCCATGTGGAAATCGCCACGGTGGAAGGCGCCACCGTGGAACTGCTGCCCGCCGCCCTCAAGCGCATGCGTGAGCGCTATCCGAAAGTGACCGTTGGCGTCACGGTGCAAGGTTCGCAGTCGATTCCCGGCGCGGTGGTCAACGGCCAGGCTGACCTGGGGTTGGCCTTTGCCTTACCGCGCAGCAGCGAAACCATCCAGGTGTGTGTCGGCCATTTCCGCCTGGGTGCACTGATGGCGCCGGGGCACCCCTTGGCTGGCGAGGCCAGCGTGAGTTATGCACGCTGCTGTGAGCACGGGGTGATCCAGGCCAAGAGCGAACTCTCGGTTCATCACCTGATCGCGCCGCTGCACAAGCGTGCGGCGGCGGCGAACAAGCCACTGCTGCAGAGCAACTCCATGGAACTGGCCCGGCAACTGGCGCGCCAGCAACTGGGCATCGCGTTCCAGACGCGCATTGGCGTGGAGGCCGATTTGGCCCGTGGCGAACTCTTGCACATCCCACTCAGCGACCAGGGCGGGATCTTCAGCGACCTCGGCTTGTACGCCCGCAAAGATCGGGACTTGCCGATGGCGGTACAAGCGATGGCCCATCTGCTCAGTGAAGAAATCAACTTGCGCGAACATCAGGAAACGCCCTCCGCACCGCGTATTTCCTGACTCTCAGGCCAGCTTCAGTGCTGCCGTTTCGGCATCGGCCCAGGCGAGATTCTGTTCTTTGGAACCCATAACGGATGTGCCGATACTGCGCCCGGCGACCCTTGCGCGGTCGCCATGAGCCAAAACGCCAAAGGAATTAAAACAATGAAAAAGGCACTGCACGGCGCAACCGTATTACTCACACTGTTCGGCGGCGGGGAGGCTGTCGCGCTGGAATGGATGAACAACAGCGTAGGATTTCGCTACGGGCAACAGTTCACCAATCCGAACAACCCGGATGAATTCAGAAAGCGTATCTACAGCTTCACCCACGCCAGCGGCTACCAATACGGCAGCAACTACCTGAACCTCGATGTGTTCCTGTCCGACAGCCGCGACCCACGCAAGGGCACCGACCACGGCGGCAGCGAAGTGTATGCCGTGTACCGGCATCAGCTGTATGCCTCACGGGTACTCGATGTGCCGCTGGGCACCGGGGTGATCAAGGATTACGCCCTCACCTTCGGCTTTGACGCCAACCGCAACAACAACCTGGCCTCGGCGAAAAAACGTGCACTGGTGATTGGCCCGACCTTGAAGTTCAACAGCGTCGGCGTGCTGGACCTGAGCCTGATGTACTACAAGGAAAAGAACCATTCCGGCATTCCTGGCGCGAAAGAACCCGATCACACCTTCGACGATACCTACATGCTCAACCTGACCTGGATGCGGCCTTTCGAGATCGGCAACCATGGGGCGAAGTTTCAGGGGTTTATCAATCACGTCGGGGAAAAGGGCGAGGACTTCCATGGCCGCGATACGGCGCCGGAAACCCTGATGCGCACCGCGCTGATGGTGGCGGTGCGCCCGGGAAAGAGCGTCAAGCCGAACCTGTATCTGGGGGTGGGTTACGAGTATTGGCATAACAAGTTCGGCGTGGACGGCGGCCGGGGCAGCCGCACATCAACGCCGACGGTGAACATGGAAGTGACGTTCTAGCGGGCGCGCACCAGGTCGGCATCCGCATCGTCAACCTTCGGCCGCGCCAACCAATAGCCCAACACGGCCAATGGCGCGGTCGCCAGCATCACGATCGCGGTGATCAACAGCGGCTGGTCGATCATCGACGACACAATCAGGCTCCCGAGAAAGCACAGGCCCAACTGCAAGGTGTTCTGCAAGGCTGCCGCTTTGCCGGAATTTTCTGCAAACGGCATCAGCGCATTCGCCACCACGATCGGGTAGCTGGCGCCATTGACCAGCGCCATCAGGCAGAACGGAATCAGCAAGGTCGCGAGCGTCGGCACCGTCAAGGTCGCGACCAGATACAACGCGACCATGCTGACGCAGTACGCCAGCAGCAACCACGGCAACAAAGTCTTGCCCTGGAACCGCTGCAACGCGCTGCGGCAACTGTAGCCACCAATCAGGAACGACAGCGTCGGCAGCACGTAACTCAAGCCGATGTCATTGGGGCTGTAGCCCATGCCGCCGAGGATGAACGGCGAAGCGGTAAGCCAGGCGAAGAAACTGGCCGAGCACGCGGCAAAGATCATCACGTTGCCGGTGAACACCCGCGACTTGAGCAATTGCCCATAGCCGAGCCGGGAAGGTTCGGCATCAGTTGTCAGGCGTTTCGGCAGCGGTCTGAGAAACAACGTAGGCAGCAGCAGGAGCAACGACACCACCAACAACACACCGAAGATCGCCTGCCAGCCCCAGTGATTCAACATCAGCGCCCCCAGCAGCGGCGCCAGGGCCGGTGATAGAGACATCAGCGGCATGATGCCGGCGAACACCCGATGCGCCTTGTCCGCCGGGTAGCGGTCGATCACCAGCGCCTGCCAACTGACAGCGGCGGAACACACGCCAATCGCCTGGACAAAACGCAAGGCCAACAGTTGCGGTGCAGTCTCGACCCAGAACATGCCCAGGCAACCGAGCACAAAAAGGGAAAGGCCGGTGAGCAGGACCGGCTTGCGTCCCATGCGGTCGGACAGCGGCCCCCACAGCAACTGCCCTACGGCAAAGCCGGCGAGGAAAATACTCAGGCTTGCGCCCACCGCGCCGGGGGAAATCTGCAGTTGCTCGCCCATGGCGCCAAACGCCGGCAAGTACATATCCATGGCCAGATAGCCGAGCATGCTCAGCCCCGCCAGGTACCAGGTGAATCCAAAAGAATTTTTCATTGAAGCCTTGTATAAACTGCCATCAAACTATTTGCTGACTGGCACCTATTATGAAGCTGAGCATTTCCCTGTGAAGCGATAATAATTGAACACTCTTATCAATATTTTTGAAGGCAAACCCCATGTGGTCTGAATACTCCCTGGATGTCGTGGATGCGGTGGCCCGCCACGGCAGCTTCAGCGCCGCCGCCCAGGAACTGCACCGCGTGCCATCGGCCATCAGCTACACCGTGCGGCAAATCGAAGAGTGGCTGGCAGTGCCGCTGTTTGTCCGACGTCATCGGGACGTGGAGCTGACGCCCGCCGGTAAATTGTTCGTCGACGAAACCCGTGGCGTCATGAAAAAAATGCTCGGCACCCGCCGGCTGTGCCAGCAAGTGGCCAATGGCTGGAGTGGCCAGTTGAAGGTCGCGGTGGATTCCATCGTTAAACAGCAGCGCTGTCGGCAACTGGTGCTGGATTTCTATCGGCAGTTCCCGGAGGTGGAATTGCTGATGGAATACGAGGTGTACAACGGTGTGTGGGATGCCCTGGCCGATGACCGCACCGACATCGTGATCGGCGCCACCAGCGCGGTGCCGGTGGCCAGTCAATTCACGTTTCGCGACATGGGCCTGCTGAACTGGCTGTGCGTGGTCAGCAGCCGGCATCCGCTGGCGGCGGAAGAAGGCCTGCTCAGCGATGACCAATTGCGGCCCTTCGCCTCCCTGTGCATGACCGACACCTCGCGCAACCTGCCCAAGCGCGACACCTGGACCCTGGATAACCAGCGTCGCTTGGTGGTGCCGCACTGGGCTTCGGCGATTGATTGCCTGCGGGACGGCCTGTGCGTCGGCATGGCACCGGCGCACCTGGTGCAGCCATGGATCGACCGCGGCGAGCTGAGTGCCCTGCAACTGTCCCGGCCCTTCCCCGCCAGCCCGTCTTGCGTGGCGTGGGCGCAGAACAAACTGTCGCCGGCCATGGCCTGGTTGCTGGACTACCTGGGGGATACCGAGACCCTGAACCAGGAATGGCTGAACGGGGTGCAGGTGGGCTCCGGCTACCCCGTTTGAGGATCGTTCCCACGCTCTGCGTGGGAATGCAGCCAGTGACGCTCCGCGTCAGCCTCATCCATGTCTAGTCCAGCAACCGGGAAAGTGCGCGCACGATCATTTCCACTTCCTTGGCATCGAGGGTCAGCGGCGGCAGCAGGCGAATGATCTTGCCCCGCGTGACGTTGATCAGCAGGCCATGCTCTTGCGCCGCACGCTGGGCCAGGTCGCGATGCGGGCTTGCCAGCTCGATGCCGATCATCAGCCCTTGCCCGCGGATCGCCAGCACCTGGGGATGTTCGCTCAATTCCACCCGCAGGCGCGCCAGCAACCGCTCGCCCTGTTGCGCCGCGTTGTCCAGCAAGCCTTGCTCTTCAATGATCTCCAGCACCGTACACCCCACGCGGCAGGCCAGCGGGTTGCCGCCAAAGGTGCTGCCGTGGCTGCCGGGGGTGAACAACTGCGCAACGGAGGCCCGAGCCAGGCACGCGCCAATCGGCACGCCGTTGCCCAGGCCTTTGGCCAAAGTCATCACATCCGGCACGATGCCTTCATGCTGGAAAGCAAACCAGCGGCCCGTGCGGCCGATCCCGGTCTGGATCTCATCAAGCATCAACAACCAGCCTTGCCGGGTGCAGTGCTCGCGCAAGGCTTTCAGATAACCCGGCGGCGCAACCTGCACACCGCTTTCGCCCTGGATCGGCTCCAGCAGCACCGCCACAATCCGCGCACCAAACTTCTGGGTCACGGCTTCCAACGCCTTCAAGTCCCCAAAGCCAATCTTGATAAAATCCCCCGGCAACTTTTGAAACCCCAGCCGCACGGAAGGCCCGTCGCTGGCGGACATGGTGCCCAGGGTGCGCCCGTGAAAGGCATTCTCCATCACCACCACCAGCGGCTGTTCGATGCCCTTTTTCCAGCCATACAGCCGGGCCAGTTTCAGTGCCGTCTCGTTGGCTTCGGCACCGGAGTTGTTGAAGAACGCCTGGTCCAGACCAGAAAGCTGGGTCAGTCGTTGGGCCAGCCGCTGCTGCCAGTCGATGCTGTAAAGGTTGGAGGTGTGCAGCAGTAAACCCGCCTGCTCACTGATGGCCGCCACCAGCCGTGGGTGGGAATGACCGACGTTGGTCACCGCCACACCGGCCACCGCGTCCAGGTATTCACGGCCCTGCTGGTCCCACAGGCGCGTGCCAAGGCCACGGGTAAAGCTCAGGGGCGACGGTTGATAAGTGGTCATCAGGCAGGCGGCGGTCATGGCGTCAGGCTCCAGTGCATCGTAGTGATGGCACCAGTATCGTTAGCCACCTGAGCTGGATAAACTGCACAACACTGCAATCACTTTAAATCAGGGCTTGATAATGGATCTGTTCCAGGCGATGACGGTGTACGTGAAAGTGGTGGAAGCCGGCAGCATGACGGCGGCGGCGCAGGCGTGCGGCATGTCCACCACCATGGTCGGCAATCACCTGCGCGCCCTGGAACAACGCCTGGGGGTCAGCCTGCTCAAGCGCACCACCCGCAAGCAAAGCCTGACCGAGTTTGGCGGGATTTATTACCAGCGTTGCCTGGAGGTGCTGGGCCTGGTGGCCGACTCCGAGCAGATGGCCGAACAAGCCAACAGTGACGTGCCCAAGGGCCTGCTGCGGATCACCGCACCACCGGCCTTTGGCACCGAACGCCTGGCACCGGCGCTCAGCGAATTTTCCCGGCGCTACCCACAGATCAAGCTGTACGTGGTGCTGAGCAACCAGCGGATGGACATGGTCGACAGCGGCTTCGACGTGGCCATCCGCTTGGGCGAGCTGGACGCTCCAAGCCTGATTGCCCGCCCCATGCAGGATTACACCATCACCCTCTGCGCCTCTGCGGAGTACCTGGCGCGCCGTGGCACACCTCAACGCCCCGATGATCTGCAGCAACATGACTGCCTGGCGTTCGCTTACCCGGCGACCGACGATTGGCGCAACGCCGACAAGTTGTGGCGAATGCGCGGCGCAGAAGGCGAAGTGGAAATTCCGGTTTCCGGCTCATTGACCATCAACAGTTCGCAGGCCTTGCGCCAGGCTGCCCTGGAAGGCATGGGCATCGTGATGTTGCCTGACGCCCTGGTCGAGCCAGACCTGCGGGCCGGGAAACTGGTGGCATTACTGACGGACTACCAACTGCCCAGCCGGCCCATGCATTTGCTGTACGCCCAGGACCGCTATCGCCTGCCCAAGCTGCGGGCATTCGTGGATTTCGTCATGGAGAAGTGGGCGCGCTAGAGGTCCACACCGAGTTCGCGCAAGCGCTCACGGGTCTGCGCGGCAGATACGTGGTGAATCCCTTGCCAACCAAGCGCAATGGCCGCCTCGATATTGCCGGCTACGTCGTCAATAAACACCACTTCAGCCGGCTGGATATCCGGCAGATGGGCGCGCACCTGAGCCAGGCTGGCGTGGTAGATCGCGGGATCGGGCTTGATCAACTTGATTTCGCCGGACACCACGATGTCGCGAAAATATTGCAGGAAGGGATAGTTGGCGCGGGCATAGGGAAAGGTTTCGGCGGACCAGTTGGTGAGGCCGAACAGCGGCATCTTCGCCTCATGCAAGGCTTCGAGGATCGCCACACCCTCCGGCAATGCGCCCCGCAGCATCTCGTGCCAGCGGTCGTAATACGCCTGGATCAATGGTTCGTGCTGTGGATGCTCGGCAATCAGCGTGCGGGTCGCCTCGGCCAGGCTGCGCCCGGCGTCCTGCTCGGTGTTCCAGGCCTGGGTGCAGACCGTGTCCAGAAACTGCTGGCGCTCATGGTCGTCGGCAATCAGTTGGCGGTAGAGATGGTGCGGGTTCCAGTCGAACAGGACACCGCCGAAATCAAAAACGACTGCACGAATCGTCATGAAGATCCTCCGTTAGCGTGGGTGTGATAACGGCCGCAGTCTGGCATGACGCGCACAAAAAAGCGGCCCCTGGAGGCCGCTTTTTCATTACCCGAAGCGCTTAAGCCTGAACCAGGCCCTTGATCTTCACGGTCGGATTGACGTCAGCATCGTAGTCCACGCCGTCGATCTCGAAACCGAACAGGCGCAGGAATTCCGCCTTGTAGCCGGCAAAATCGCTGATCTCGTTGACGTTGTCGTCGGAGACCTGATTCCACAGGGCCGCTACTGCGTCCTGAACCTTCGGCTCAAGTTCCGCGAGGTCCGCACGCAGGCGGCCGTCGGCGTCGAGCTTGGGCTCTTTGCCATACAGGCTGTCCTTGAACAGGCCGTAGACCTGCTCGATGCAACCTTCGTGGGTGCCCTGCTCTTTCATCACTTTAAACAGCAGCGACAGGTACAACGGCATGATCGGGATCGCCGAACTGGCCTGGGTCACCACGGCCTTGAGTACCGACACACGGGCGTCGCCCTTCAGTGCCGCCAGGTTTTCGCGCAGGGTCAGGACTTTCTTGTCGAGGTCCTTCTTGGCTTCGCCGATGGAACCGTTCCAGTAGATATCCTGGGTCAGCTTCTCGCCGAGGTAGGTGAACGCGGTGGTCTTGGCGCCTTCGGCCAACACGTCGGCGTCGCGCAGGGCGTCGATCCACAACTGCCAGTCTTCGCCGCCCATGACTTTCACGGTACCGTCGATTTCTTCCTGGGTGGCCGGCTCAAGGGTGGTGTCGACCACGACGCCCTTGTCGGTGTTGATGCCGCGCAGGGTCACGGCCTTGCCGATCGGTTTCAGGGTGGAGTTGTGCACCACGCCTTGCGGGTCGGTACGGCGTGGCGCGGCCAGGCTGTAGACCACCAGGTCGATCTTGCCCAGGTCTTTCTTGATGGTTTCGATGGTCAGGCGCTTGATCTCGTCAGAGAACGCATCGCCGTTGATGCTCTTGGCGTACAGGCCTTTTTCCAGCGCAAACTTCTCGAAGGCGGCGCTGTTGTACCAGCCGGCGGAGCTGAGCTTGCCTTCTTCGCCTTCTTTCTCAAAAAACACGCCCAGGGTGTCGGCGCCGCAGCCAAAGGCAGCGCTGATGCGCGCAGCCAGGCCATAGCCGGTGGAAGCCCCGAGGACCAGCACCTTTTTCGGGCCGCCTTCAATGGCACCGTGTTCGGTCACGTAGTCGATCTGCTCTTTGACATTCGCTTCACAGCCAACCGGGTGAGCGGTCACACAGATAAAGCCACGAACCCGCGGTTTGATGATCATAAAATTTCTGCCTCTTCCAAGGTGCCGAAGGCCAATGGTGGCCATTACAGCGTCAATCGTACCGGTCTATGACGCCCGGAAAACCGAAGCGTCACGATAGTCGCAAATCTTCTGTTCACAAAATGCTATCCGCAACACCGCCGACCTGACCATCCGCCGAGGCATTTTAGGGGGACAACGGTAAAAATCTGTGCAGCAACTTCACAAATTTCCAGCATTTAAAACGCCACGTGAGGGCGATAACACCCTATCATGACCATATTATTTCGATATGTTTCGGCTCGGGCATGATGCCCACGGGTTGACTGATGCCTTTACCTGGCCTGCCAGTCAACCGCGGACGGTTTTGAAGCAATCGAAAACCGTCCGATGGAGCCCAGTTTCATGAGTAAGAGTGTCATCCGCAAACGCCTGGCATCCGCCGCTTGGGTCCTTGGCGTATTGCTGTTCATTTATTGCTTCCCGAAGACCACCCTGGTGTTTCTGCTTCTTGTGGTGTTCTGTGGGCTGTATGACTTCCTGCGCAATGGCCTGTATGACAGCGCGACCATCAAGAAGTATTTCATCGGCAACGGCCGCAATACCTGGCTGCTGGCGCCGTTCAACACGCTGTTCGATTTGTTGAGCCAGCGTAATCGCCACGTTTATAAAATGAACGACCTGCCGCCGGCCTGGCGTGAAGACCTGCAAAAGGTGATCGACGACGCCATGGCCAACAAAGACGAGATCATCCAGTACCTGGATGAGCGCATGGCCGAGAAAAAACGCGGCATGCTGTTTTTCCAATGGTACGGCCGCCCGATCGAGACCACCCTGGATATCCCTCAACTGCGGGAAAAACTGCCCTACGTGAAAACCATCGGCGTGTCGGTGTTCAACGAAAACCGCTCCACCTCGTTTCACTTCGGCCCGCTGCGCATGATGTTCCGCGTCCTCTACAACATGGCACCGGCGCCCCATCACGACGGCGTGTACATCCAGGTCGGCAAGCACAAGCACTACTGGCACGATGACCCGCTGTTTATCTTCGATGACACGCTGATGCACGCCTCCTTCAACAAGAACGACGCCAAGCGCTACTGCCTGTTCATCGATATCGTGCGGCCAACCCTGGTGCCGTCGTTGCTCAACGGCCTGATCGCGGGCTTTGCCGGAGCGGTCTTTACCTTGCGGCGGTTTTTCTACAAAAACTGGAAGCTGATTCAGTAACTTCTGCGGCATGATGGTGCGCGACGGTGTTTGCGCTCGGCTCCAGTGCCGGGGAAAATGCCAGTCCAATGCGACCGAACACGGCGCGCACTATCCTCAAGCCACTGGCCCTGCATGGTCCGGTGGCCGTGCTTTCAGGGAATCAGAATGCCCCAAAGACAAGTCATCAATGCCTCCGTAAGCCCTAAAGGCAGCCTTGAAACGCTGTCGCAACGTGAAGTCCAGCAACTGAGCGAAGCCGGTACCGGCAGCATCTATACCCTCTTCCGTCAATGCGCCCTGGCCATTCTCAACACCGGCGCGCACATCGACAACGCCAAGACCATCCTCGACGCCTATAAAGATTTCGAAGTGCGCATCCACCAGCAGGACCGTGGCGTGCGCCTGGAACTGTTGAACGCTCCGGCTGACGCTTTCGTCGATGGCGAAATGATTGCCAGCACCCGGGAAATGCTGTTCAGCGCCCTGCGTGACATCGTCTACACCGAAAACGAACTGGACAGCCAGCGCATCGACCTGAGCAGCTCCCAGGGCATCACCGACTACGTGTTCCACCTGCTGCGCAACGCCCGCACCCTGCGCCCGGGCGTGGAGCCGAAGATCGTGGTGTGCTGGGGCGGGCACTCGATCAATACCGAAGAATACAAATACACCAAGAAAGTCGGCCACGAACTCGGCCTGCGCAGCCTCGACGTGTGCACCGGCTGCGGCCCCGGCGTGATGAAAGGCCCGATGAAGGGCGCGACCATTTCCCACGCCAAGCAACGCATTACCGGCGGGCGCTACCTGGGCCTGACCGAGCCTGGGATCATCGCCGCCGAGGCGCCGAACCCTATCGTCAATGAGCTGGTGATTTTGCCGGACATCGAAAAGCGCCTGGAAGCCTTCGTGCGCGTCGGCCATGGCATCATCATCTTCCCGGGCGGCGCCGGCACTGCCGAAGAGTTCCTGTACCTGCTGGGCATCCTGATGCACCCGGACAACCACGACGTGCCATTCCCGGTGATCCTCACCGGGCCGAAACACGCCGCGCCGTACCTGCAACAGCTGCACGCGTTTGTCGGCGCAACCCTCGGCGAAGCGGCTCAGGCCCACTACCAAATCATCATCGACGACCCGGCTGAAGTGGCGCGGCAAATGACCGCCGGCTTGAAAGCGGTCAAACAGTTCCGCCGCGAGCGCAATGACGCGTTCCACTTCAACTGGCTGCTGAAGATCGACGAAGGCTTCCAGCGCCCGTTCGACCCGACCCACGCCAACATGGCCAGCCTGCAACTGAGCCACGCCCTGCCGCCCCATGAACTGGCGGCCAACCTGCGCCGAGCGTTCTCGGGGATTGTGGCGGGCAACGTCAAGGACAAGGGCATCCGCCTGATCGAACAGAACGGGCCGTATGAGATCCATGGCGACCCGGCGATCATGAAGCCGCTGGACGAGTTGCTGAAGGCGTTTGTGGAGCAGCACCGGATGAAACTGCCAGGCGGCGCCGCCTACGTACCGTGCTACCGCGTGGTGCAGTGAGTCAGCGCTGAACCGCTACGCACTTGATCTCCAGCAGCAAGCCTGGATTGGCCAGTTCTGATACGCCAATGACCGTCCAGGCGCACAACCCTCGGGGGAACACGCGGTTTTTCACTTCACGGAAAACCGCCATGTGTTCACTCAGGTTCACGTGGTAGGTGGTCATGTCGACCACGTCTTCGAAGGTGCACCCACCCTCCTCCAACACCAGCCGCAGGCTCTCCCAGGCTGCGATGAATTGCGCCTCGGGGTCGGTGATGACTTCCAGGTTCTCCGTGCGACCGACCTGCCCGGCGCAGTACAGGGTCTTGCCGACTTTTACGGCCGGGACGTAGCCGGCGCGTTCGACGATGGGGTGCATGGAGGTAGGGATGATGAGGTGGCGGTCGGTCATATGTTGTATCTCTTTGAGCAGCAGTATTCGATGCCGGGAAGAAAGCGGTTGGGCTATCTTTTTACCGCCTGGCGCTACTCAGCGCATCCAAAAGTTTGCCCAAGGCACCTGGTCAATGAACAAAAAACCTTTGGCCTATCCCCGTCATATGCATGACGACTGACCCAAATCTGGAAGAACCAAAGTGCGCAAACTTCCGCTACTTTTCCTGACGCTGATGCCCTCCCTCGCCCTCGCCGAAGCCATCACCTGGCCCGACCTGCCCGACACCTGCTTCGTCAGCGGCCGTTCCGCTACCAGTCAGGATGTGGACAGCGGTTGTGCGGCGTTTCTGATCAATGTGAAGGGCAAGGCGGCAGGCACGCCGATCAAGCTGGATATCCCGCAGTACGCCATGCATATCGACGAAGGCACCGGCAAGGAAACACCGGTGATCCTCATCCAGGCGGAAGAGAATGGCGATGTTAAAGCTGTAGGTTACAAAGAGCTTGGCACCGGCCAGTTAGGCGCGGCGCTGCTCAGGGAAGTTCGGCTTCTGGGTACACAGAAGCCGATTTAAGCCATTGGAAAACGGTCAGCGAACCCAACCGCCGCCTTGCCAGTGATAGCCATCATTACGCTGCTCCCAATGCGGGTGAACGTAACGATAACCCGGTCGCACCGGCTCCCAGTGGCCGCGGACTGCCACATAGCGTCCGCCTTCCCAACGCCAGTAACCGCGCGACCACAAATAACCTGGCCGCCCTTCCGGCTCGACCTCGATGACCTGCACCGGCGGCGGTTGCGGTGCGACGACTTCTACATATTCACGCTGCACCGGTCGTCGATCATGCACGACCCGCTCCTCTACACACCCGGAAGCCGCGACGACCAGAGCCGCCAATGCCGCATAACGTAACAACATACAGAATCCTCGGGCGTCACCGCCCAGCGTTTATATCGGTAAAAAAATGCCCCCTTGTTCCAGCCGCGCTCCTGCTTGGCTATAAGACTTTTTAGCAGGTGCCAACTGTCAGCTTGCTGAACCCACGGGTGGACGGTAGGTAAAGAAAAACTGACCTTGGATCAAGGCGGACCGAAACGCAGTAGCACCGCGTCGACAAATTTCCGCAGCTTGGCGGTGCGCTGGCGGTTCGCGGTGTACAACAGATGCATCTGCCGGCTGGGCGCTTCAAACTCTGGCAGCAAGCGCACCAGTTCGCCACGCTTCAGGGCCGAACGTAAAAAATCTTCTGGCCCCAGGACAATCCCAAAACCATCCAGCGCCGCAGTCATCAACGCCCGGCTTTCATTCACGTGCAGGCGGCTGGCAACCGGGGCCTTGTGCAGGGTGGAGCCTTGGTAGAACGACCATTCGCGATCAGCCGGGCGTGACCAGTAGGCGTATCCCAGGCACTCGTGGTGTTCAAGGTCTGCGGGCGTGAGTGGCGTGCCTCGCTCGGCCAGGTATTCCGGGGACGCGCAGACCACCAGGCGGTAGGGCTGCAGCGGCCTGGCGGTAAGGCTGCTGTTCGCCAGCGGGCCGATGCGAAACGCCACCTCGTAGCCCTCCTCCACCAGGTCGACAAACCGGTCGGTCAGGTGCAGGTCGATTTCCACCTCGGGGTTGTCGCGTAAAAATTCGGTCACCAGTGGCATCAGGCTGTAGGAGCCAAAGGTCACGGGAGCGCTGACCTTGAGCTTGCCCCGTGGCGTGTCGTTCATGATCTGCGCGAGGGAGTCCGCCGCCTCTGCTTCCGTCAGGATATGTTTGCAACGCTCGTAGTACGCGCTTCCCAGCTCCGTCAGGCTTTGCCGGCGCGTGGTGCGGTTGAGCAAGCGTGCGCCCAGGCGCTGCTCCAGGGCCGCCACATGCTTGGCCACCATCTGTGGCGACATTTCCAGGCGCTCGGCGGCCCGGGCGTAGGACCCCAGCTCGGCAGCCATCACAAAGGCACTCATGCTTGAAAGGCGATCCATCATTCACCACTCCCAGTAACAACACTCAGACCAGAACGGCCATTTATCCTCATCCAGTAGCCAATCATCATAACGACTCTCTCAACCAAGGAGCACCGACATGAAAATTGGCATCATCGGAGCAGGCTTTATCGGACGCGCTGTTGCGCAATTGGCGTTGGCCGCCGGCCATGAAGTGATGTTGAGCAACTCCCGTGGCCCGCAGTCCATGAGCAGCGTGCTGAGTGGCATTCGTGGGGTTCAAGTGGGCACCGCGCAAGAGGCGGCGCAATTTGGCGAATTGGTGCTGCTGGCCATTCCGTTCGAGCATTACCGCAGCGTGCCGGCGCAATGGCTGGAGGGCAAAACCGTGATGGATGCCAATAACTACTACCCGAATCGCGACGGCCATATTCCCGTGCTCGACCGTTTCGAAACCACTACCAGCCGATTGGTGGCCGAGCATCTGTCGCAGTCGAATGTAGTGAAAGTGTTCAATGCCATCCTGGCGCCGGACCTGACTCAGGACGCCCGCACCCGCGGTGCGCCGGACCGACGTGCGCTCCCGGTCGCAGCGGATGACCCGGCAGCCAAGGCACAAGTCATCGCCCTGCTGGACGAGATCGGCTTCGACGCCGTAGATGCCGGTGGGCTGGATGAGAGCTGGCGGTTTGAACGCGCCAAGCCGGCGTACTGCATACCTCTGGATAAAGCGGGACTGAAGGCAGCGTTGGCAGCTGCAGAGCGCCAGGTCGAGTTGCCCGCGCGCTGGTAACACCTGCAAAAAGCCCGCTGACCGTTACCGGTTCAGCGGGCTTTTTTTACATCGGGTTGATCCTGAATCAGGACCTCGCCAACGTCTTACAGCGCGATGTCAGAAGCTGGCTTGCTCGGCTCAGCCGCAGGCTTGGCAGCCTCGGTGGCTTTTGGAGCAGTCAGTTGCGGAATCGCTGGCGGAGGCGTCAGCTGCAGAATGTTGGCGGTGTAGGCCCATTCTTTAGCCACAGCTTCCGGGCTGTCGTTCAGCTTGGTGCCGTAGCTAGGCACGATCTGGTGCAGCTTTTCCTGCCAGGCCGGCGAAGCAACCTGTTCCTTGAACACTTTCTGCAGCACGGTCAGCATGATCGGAGCCGCGGTGGAAGCGCCTGGCGATGCACCCAACAGGCCTGCAATGGTGTTGTCAGCCGAGCTGACCACTTCGGTACCGAGTTTCAGGACGCCGCCCTGCTCTTCGTCACGCTTGATGATCTGCACACGCTGACCGGCTTGCCACAGGCGCCAGTCTTCTTTCTTGGCGTTCGGGAAGTACTCTTGCAGCGCCTTGAAGCGGTCGTCATCCGACAGCATCAGTTGGCCAGCGAGGTACTCGACCAGTGGGTATTCGCGGATACCGACTTTGGTCATTGGCCAGATGTTGTGGGTGGTGGTGCTGGTCAGCAGGTCCAGGTACGAGCCTTCTTTCAGGAACTTGGTCGAGAAGGTCGCGAATGGGCCAAACAGAATCACGCGCTTGCCATCCAGCACGCGGGTGTCCAGGTGCGGAACCGACATCGGCGGTGCGCCAACGGAAGCTTTACCGTAGGCCTTGGCCAGGTGCTGCTCGGCAATCGTTGCGTTATCGGTCACCAGGAACGAACCGCCAACAGGGAAGCCCGCGTATTCCTTGGCTTCAGGAATGCCCGACTTCTGCAGCAGGTGCAGTGCACCGCCGCCCGCGCCGATGAATACGAACTTGGCGTCGGTTTCAGTCTTGGTGCCGTCTTTCAGGTTCTTGTAGCTGACGCGCCACGAACCGTCGGCGTTCTTGGTGATGTCCTGCACTTCGCTCGACAGTTTCAGGTCGAACTTCGGCGTGGTTTGCAGGTGAGCGACGAACTGGCGGGTGATCTCGCCGAAGTTCACGTCCGTACCGATCGGGGTCCAGGTGGCCGCGATTTTCTGGTTCGGGTCACGCCCTTCCATCATCAGCGGGACCCACTTCTTGATCTGAACCGGGTCTTCGGAGTACTGCATGCCGGCGAACAGCGGGCTCGCTTGCAGCGCTTCGTAACGCTTCTTCAGGAACTTGATGTTGTCATCGCCCCACACGAAGCTCATGTGCGGAGTGGAGTTGATGAACGAACGCGGGTTCTTCAGGACGCCCTGCTGAACCTGCCAGGACCAGAACTGACGGGAGATCTGGAACGCTTCGTTGATCTCGACCGCTTTCGGGATTTCCACGTTGCCGTTCTTGTCTTCCGGGGTGTAGTTCAGCTCAGCCAAAGCCGAGTGACCGGTACCGGCGTTGTTCCAGCCGTTGGAGCTTTCTTCGGCCACGCCATCGAGGCGCTCGACCATCTCCATCGACCAATCCGGTTGCAGCTCATTAAGCCACACACCCAGGGTTGCACTCATGATGCCGCCGCCGATCAGCAGCACATCGACTTTCTTTGCCTCTTCCGCGTGAACGGAAGTGATCCCCATCGACAAAGCCAGCCCCAGCAGGGCAGTGTTTACTTTTTTAAACATCAGTAGCACCTATGATAAAACGCCATCCGCCCCACCGCCCCTGATCATGGGCAACCCTCAATCACGCTGCGCCAGGCAACGCACCGCGGGGTTTGCACATTCATTCGGGGACCGCAGGGTGGGCACACAAGGCCGACGTATCGACCTCACTTTTATGTCCCTTCTGCGCTGACTTCTTATCATTATTGGCTTCAGCTACCTGGGCGACAGCCAACCGCCGGGACGTATACGGATGTACGTACCCGATAGAGACTAGACCAAGATGGCGCGCAGAATATCATGCTCGGCGCCTTATATGGACTCACCGGTCGGGCGGCCATCAGTTCGCCAGTTTTTAAGATCCGTCTCATGTGCCTCTAAATCACAGCATTGCACTATGGATTGGCTTACCTGACGGGTAGGCAGACAACCTTCCTTCTCTTAAAAGAGGCACTGCAATGCTGAACAAACTGAGCCAACTCACCCTCGCCTGCGGCGCTTGCTGGTTGCTGGCCGGCACCGCACAGGCGGCGGACGGGCAGATCGAATTCACCGGTTCCGTCACCGATAACGCCTGCACCATCACCACCGGCGACGTGAACAAGTCGGTGACCCTGGACCCGGTGCGCATCGCTGACTTCGCGCCCACCGTGGGTTCGGTGCTCACCGATAAAGCCAAGCCGTTTTCCATCAGCCTGGATAACTGCAGCACCGCGACCCGTAAAAACGTCGCGATCACCTTCAGCGGCCAGCAAGACGCCAGCGACCCGACATTGCTGGGCCTGACCGGTGAAAACCAGGTGCGCGGTATCGCGATCCAGATCACCGACTCCCGTAACGGCAACAAGCTGCCACTGAACACGCCGACCGCCGATTACGACCTGCGTGCACAGTCCAATACCTTCGACTTCACCGCTGCCTACGTGCGCACCGTCGCCGACACCACCACCGGTGAAGGCGACGACGCGGTGACCACCTCCGGCATCAGCACCGGTCAGGTGCACGCGCTGGCCAGCTTCGACGTTACCTACAAGTAATTGCTCGTCAACACCGTGGGCCTGGCGTTTGCGCGCCGGCCCGCGGGCTTTCGGAGGTCCCCTGTCATGCGTTTGAAAGTCTATCTTCTGCTCGCCCTGCTGCCGCTCTGGCACAGCGCCGCCAATGCCGCCGTCACCGTCGGCGCCACGCGGCTGATCTACGACGGCGCTTCCAACGAAGCCAACCTGACCGTCAGCAACCGCGACGACACCTCGCCTTACCTCGTGCAGTCCTGGGTCAGCCACTTCGGCAGTGGCAACGAGGAAAGCGTCGATAATTTTATCGTCACGCCGCCGCTGTTCCGCCTGGATGCCGACAAGGAAAACATCCTGCGCATCATTTTTACCGGTGGCCCCGAGGTGCCCCAGGACCGCGAAAGCCTGTTCCTGATGAACGTCAAGGCAATCCCGGCCATGAGCGACGATCAAAAAGGCAAGAACGTGCTGCAGATCGCGCTCAAGACCACGATCAAACTGTTCTACCGCCCGGCCGGCCTCAAAGGTTCGCTCAAGGACGCGGTGGCGCAAGTGAACTGGAAGGCCCAAGCGGGTGCATTGGCCGTCAATAACGCCTCCAAGCTGCACGTGGTGGTCAGCGAACTGAAGCTCAACGGCCTGCCGATCACCCAGGCGCCGGATGTGCTGCGCCCAGGCGAAGCGCGTGAGCTGCCGATCCAGGCAAAGGCCGGCGATGAAGTGCAACTGAGCTACATCGATGACTACGGCAGCATCGTGACCGCCCCCGTCATCCGCATTCACTGATACCCACGCGACAACCCCGGAACGCCTTTTCAGGAACGACCATGCTCCGTTCATTCCCATTCATGCGCCGTTGCGCCGTGAAGGCTTTCGGCTGCCCGCTCGTGGCCGCCGCCGCCTTGCACTTGGCCCCCGCACACGCCGGCTACGAGTTCGATGCGTCGTTTCTCGAAATCGGCGGCGGGCAGAGTTCGGCCGCTGTGAAACAACAGGTCAGCGCCATGAGCGACGGCCAGTTGCCGGGGATTTACCGGGTGGATATCCAGCTCAACCAGCGCTCGATCGAACAGCGTGATGTGCGCTTCATCCGCGCCACTGGCACCCAGGAACGCTCGAGCACCGGCCTGTTCCCCTGCCTGGATGTCGAGTTCTTCCGCGCCCAGGGCGTGGCCGACACGGCCCTGCAAAACCGCACCGACGCCGACCCCACCTGCATTGCGTTCGATCAGGGCCTGGCCGGCGTGAGCTACGACTACGACTTCAACCGCCAGATCCTGTCGATTGAAATCCCACAGGCCTACCTGGGCAGCATCCCTTTTGAAGTGCGCCGTCGGCAATGGAGTAACGGCGAACAGGTGGCCTTCACCAACTACACCTTCACCGGCAGCACCGTGGAGTCCGATACCGGCCGCCGCCAGGACCAGTTCGGCAGCCTGCGCAGCGGCGTGAATGCCGGGGCCTGGCGCCTGCGCAATTTTTCCACCTGGCAAAAAGGCAGCACCACGCCCGGGCGCTGGGAGTCGCTGGAAACCTATGCCCAGCGCGACATGGGCAACATGATGGCGATCGCCACCCTGGGCGATTCCACCACCGAAGGCGACCTGTTTGACGCCATCCCCTATCGCGGGCTGGGCATCGCCTCGGACCTGGACATGCTGCCCGACCAGGCCCGCGAATTCGCCCCGGTGATTCGCGGTATTGCCAATGGCCGCTCGCGGGTGATCATCCGCCAGCGTGGTTATGTGATCCATGAGCAATGGGTGCCGTCCGGGCCGTTCGCCTTGACCGACCTGTACCCCACCGCCAGCAACGGCGACATCGAAGTCACGGTGGAAGGCCCGGATGGCCAGCGCCAGGTCTACACCCAATCGTTCTCGGCGGTGCCCTACATGCTGCGAGAAGGCCAGCAAAGCTATTCGGTGTTCGCCGGCCAGTACCGCCCGGCGCAATCGTCTTTTGCGCAGGACACGCCCACCTTTATCCAGGCCTCCCTGCGGCGTGGTTTGAGCGGTGGCACCACGCTGTTTGGCGGCAGCCTGATCAGCGACCAATACAACGCCGGCCTGCTAGGTTTTGCCCACGACTTTGCCGGCTTTGGCGCGATCTCGGTGGACGTGACCCACGCCCGCAGCGACGCCATGGGCCGGGAGAAAACCACGTCCAGCGGCCAGTCGTTTCGCTTTCGCTATTCCAAGTCCCTGGCGGCCACCGACACCAACTTCAGCCTGATCGGCTACCGCTACTCCACCGGCGGCTACTACTCGTTCAACGAAGCGCTGAACAGCCGCAGCACCGAGCAAACCCTGGACACGTACCGCAGCGGCCACATGAAAAGCAACTTTACCGCCAACGTGTCGCAGCAATTGGGCGGCTACGGCGGGGTGTACGCCAACGTGTCGAAAACCGCCTACTGGGACAAGAGCAAGGCCGACACCTCGATCCAACTGGGATACAGCGCGAGCGTCGGGGACATTTCCTACTCCCTTGGGCTGGGCCTGAACAAAGGCGCCAACAGCGACGATCGCAGCCTGTCTCTGAGCATCAGCATGCCCCTGGGCGGCACGCGCAGCCAGCGCGTTACGGCCAACATGAACCAGAGCGCGCGTGGCTCGGCATCACGCACCGCGACCCTGAGCGGCAACGCGTTCGAGGACGATACGCTGGCCTACAGCGCGGGCGTGTCGCAGCAAGTCAGCGGCGCGCAACGCCAGACCGGCGGCACCTTCGCCGCGCAATACGACGCGCCCAACGCAATTGTGCGCGGCGCCTATAACGAGACCAGTGGCAGCCGCCAACTGGACATGGGCGTCGAAGGTTCGGTGGTGGCGTATGACACCAACCTGATGTTCAGCCAGCCATTGGGCGAAACCAATGTGATCGTCGCCACACCGGGCGCCGCCGACGTGGGCATCAGCAACAAGCGCGGTGTGCGCACCAACAGCAATGGCTACACCGTGGTGCCACAGGCCCTGCCCTATCGCAAAAACCGCGTGTCGCTGGACACCCAGTCAATGCCGTCTGACGTCGACATTGCCGAGCCGGTGCAGGAAGTCACGCCAAACCGTGGTGCCTTTGTGCTGGCGGACTTCGACACCCGGCGCGGCCAACGCATCCTGTTTCGCATCAGCGACACGCGGGGCGAAGCAGCGCCCTTTGCCGCCCGCGCCGAACTGTTCGCGCCGGACGGCCGTGCCTTGGGCAACACCCTGGTAGCCGACAAAGGCCGCGCGTTCCTGACCGGCGTGCCGCCCGAGGCGCGGTTGTTGGTCAGCGTCGACGGCCAGCCGTGGTGCAGCCGCGAATTGAAGCTGGACGAAACAGAGCCTGCCGAGGGCGGCATCACCCAAATGAATATTCAATGTGAGCGCGCGGCCGGTGGGTCGGGTGCCAAGGATTCCTGACATGATCGTTAAAGCAACACATAAGGTACGTGGACGGCTGATGCTTGCGCTGTTGTGCGCAGTATTGAGCTGCCTGTCACAACAGGCGCACGCGTTGGTCGAAGGGAATCTCAACTGCACAGTGCCGGGTTTTCCGAGCGGCGGTTACACTTTTACGCCCGGTCAGGCGATCAGAATCGTCTACGAGGGTACGTGCACCGTTCGCCGTGCATTCCCCTATTCCGCCGGCTTAAATTCGCAAGTCAATTACCTGAGCGGCCCGGATCAAGCCCCGTTGAGATTGACCGACCCGTATCACAACATCTACTTATCCAATCTGCCCATTGGCCAATACAGTAACAATTGCCTGGGTGGCTATTGCCGGCCTCTGCCCCTGAATACCGTGGTGCCTTACCGCTACATTCTGGTGGGCACTGCGCCCCGAACAGCAGGTACACGATTTGTAGCTGTAGCGCTGGGCGTGACCTCGCAAAACTGGCTGGGTTATGGCGAGTGGTTCATGCAAACACTATTTCAATACACCGTCGTTCCACCGGCGTGCAGCCTGAGTTCACCCGGCAGCGTCGACCTGCGCTTTGGCTCCATCAGTAACGCCGACCTCAGCAACCAGATGCAATCGACCACTGTGTCGATCAACTGCAAGTCCGCGATGCGCGCCAACGTCTACCTGCTGCCCAACCAGGCGGTAGTCAACGCCACCACCGGCGTGACACGCACCTCACTGGCAGGTTTGAACATGCAGGCGCTGTGGACCGACACCCTGAACCCGGTGAACTTCACTACCCCGCGCTTTATGCAGTTAGGCGTGGGCAGCAATGACGTAAACCTGAGCTTCAAGCCACAACTGGCGGCCGGGCAATCGCCGACGGGTGCGTTTCAGAGCCAATACACGCTGAACATCGACTATCAATGAGGGCCTTGCCATGAAAACTCCGCTGCTCGCCCTGGTGCTGCTCAGCAGCACCGCTCACGCTGCCGACGTGGTGAATATCACCGTCAGCGGCACCCTCACCCGCCCACCGTGCGTGCTGAGTACCGGCACCACCCTGACCGCCGCATTTGGCGACGTGCGTACTGACCAGGTGGCGACCACCGGCACTGTGGAAGTGCCGGTACGCTTGAAGTGCTCGTCGGGTTCTTCGCTCAACGTCAGCTTCACGTCCAATTACGGCACCTACACCTCCACCGTGGCCAAGACCACGGCGGATAACCTCGGTGTGTCGTTGCTGTGGGCGGACAACACGGCGGCAAACCTCAATGGCACCGTCAAGAAATACACCAACCTCAGCGGCGACGTGGATATCAGCCTCAAGGCGCAACTGGTCGAACGCGGCACGCTGGCGCCCGGCGCGTTCACCTCGTCGATGGTCATGACCCTCAATTACCTATGAAAGCGCTCGCCTGGATACTGCTGGCCATGGCCGGCACCGCCCTCGCGCAAGCGGCGGATGAAGCGCAGATCGACATCAGCGGCAAGCTGACCGCGCCGCCGTGCACCGCGAGGTTTCCGAATACGCAACAGGTGGACCTGGGCAAGGCCAACCTGAGCCAGTTGGCCGACGACAGCGCCGTCGCCACCGACGTGCCGCTGGTCTTCGACTGTCAGGCGGGCGTCCAGGTCGAGCTGAGTTTGTCGGCGAACATGGCCCGGGCTATCACCGTCAACCCGGTGTTGCTCACCACTCTCCCATCCCTGGGGTTGCAGGTGCAATTGCGTGACAAGACCGACAAGCCGGGGATCGGCCTGGGCCAAACCAGCACCTGGCCGGTAGAAGACGAACCGTTGGCGCTGACCCTGCGCGTCAAGCCCGTGTCCCTGGGCGAGCTGCCCGAAGCGGGTAGCTACAAAGCCACCCTGTTGATGCAGATGACGTACCGCTGATTACTGAAACTGCCGGGCTTCGATGCAATAGGTCAGCAGCGCCTGGTCACTGTCCACCTCCAGCTTGCGCATGGCCGAAATCTTCTGCGCGCTGACGGTCTTGTTGCTGCGGCTCAACTGCCGCGCGATATCGCTCACGCTCATGCCCGTCACGAATAAACGCAGCACTTCCATCTCCCGTGGCGACAGACTCTGGAAGCGCGCCTGCACCTGGGTCACATTGGCCAAGACCGAAGTCGCGGCGGGCTCCGGTGCGCGGTAACTGCGCTGGGCACTGATCGCGCCGAGGGCTTTTTCGATCTCGCCGTGCAGGTGGTTTTTCTGGATCACCCCGGCCACGCCCAGCTCCTGCAAACGCGTGAGAATCAGGCTGTTGGAAATCATGGTCAGCACCAGCACCTGGGTCGCGGGAAAGTGACGCAGGATGTACTCGATCAGCTTCAACCCATCGCCATAGGTGTCGTCACCCGGCATGTTGAAATCGGTGATCAGGACTTGCGGCCGGTGCTTGCGCAACTGCTCGATCAGTTGACTGGAACTGACCGCTTCGCCCACCAGGCTGTAGCGCGAATCACGCTGTACGATTTCGCGTACGCCCACCAGCACGATCGGGTGGTCATCGGCGATCACAACGTTCATTTCTCGCATTTTTTATCTTCCTTGTAGTGGGCATTCATCAGGTTTGCGACTCTGCGAGCAAGCACTGCGCCACCGCCGTCAACCGTGCGCACAAGCCCCGGATCCGAGTGGTGGCGTGGGTATCCAGCGGCGCGTCGTACAGCGCGTTCTCCCATTCCTGGCAGGCGCTGGACAGTTCTCCGGCACGCACGCTGGCCAGCGCGCCGTTAAGGCTGTGCAGGCGCTCACGCACGAGGGTGGCATCACCGGTCGACAGGCCTCGTTCGATCTGCTGCACATCCACCAGCAACGTATCGGCCATCAATTGGCGCATGGCCGCGGACAGCTCGATCCAGCCTTCGCGATCCCGGTCCACCTGCACCACCGGCAAGGCCGTGGCCCGCCGGCAGTGCGCCATCAACGCCTGGCGCAGCATGCTCAGGCTCAGCGGCTTGACCACCCACGCGTTCATGCCCACCGCCAGGCAGCGCTCGCCCTCCTCGCGCAGGGCATTGGCGGTGACGCCGATAATCGGCACCTGCACACCTTGTTCACGCAGCGCGCGGGCCAGGTCGTAGCCGTTGAGGCGCGGCATGTTGATGTCGGTGATCACCAAATCGAATGGCTGCGAGCCCCAGATTTGCAGGGCGTGCTCACCGTCACGCGCTACGGTGGGATGGGCACCGAGGGCTTCGAGCTGCTCTTGCAGCACGGCCTGGCTGACCGGGTTGTCTTCGGCTACCAGTACGCGCACGTTCAAACACGGGGCGTCCAGGCACAGGGGCATTGACGGTTGCACCGCGTAGGGCAAGGTTTCCTCGAGTATCGGCAAGGTGATGAACAACGAAAAACTGCTGCCCAACCCCGGTTCGCTGACCACGCGCATGCTGCCGCCCATCAACTCACTCAAGCGCGAGCAGATCGACAGGCCAAGGCCGGCGCCATTACCATCCTGCCCACCCGCCACCTGATAAAACGGCTTGAACAACTGGTCCAGCGCTTTTTCCGGAATGCCCACGCCGGTATCGGTGACCTGCCATTGCAGGGTCACCTCATCCTCAAGCAGTTGCTGCACCGTCAGGCGCAAACGCACGCGCCCCGAATCGGTGAACTTGATCGCATTCCCCAGCAGGTTATGCAGGATCTGCCGGATGCGGCCAGCGTCGCCGAGCAGTTGCGGCGGCAACTGCGAGTCGATTTCGGCATCAATCTGCAAGCCTTTGTTGCGCGCGGTCGCGCTGAATGCCAACACCGATTCTTCCACCAACTGGCTCGGGCTGAACGGCGCCGCTTCCACGGCCATTTGCCCGGATTCGATTTTCGATACATCCAGTACGTTGCTGATCAACTGGAACAGCACGGTAGACGAGCCCTGGATAATCTCCAGGTAGTGGCGCTGACGCTCACTCATGTCGGTCAGGGCCATCAGTTCCAGGTTGCCGAGCACGCCGTACAACGGGGTGCGTATTTCATGGCTCATGGTTGCCAGGAACACAGTCTTGGCCTCATTCGCTTCGGTCGCTTCCTGGCGCGCCTGGGTCAGCAACTGGGCTTCGTCCACGTGCCGGGTGATGTCGTTGCAGCCGCAGAGGAACACGTCCTCGCCCTCGTAACGTGCCGCCACCACCACGACTTGCAAATAACGCCCTTCGACCGCCAGGCACATCTCGCCTGGCGTCTGCGGGCCATCGTTGGTCTTGAGCACGGCGAGCAAGGGTGCGGTGCCGCGCAGTTGCAAGGCACGCTGGTTTTCGAGGAGCAACTGGTGATCGCTGCGGCGCACCACGCACAAGCCCACCGGGGCGTTGTGCAGCATGATGCGGTTGAACGCCTCGCTCTCGAACAAGCGTTCCTGGGCGCGCTGCGCGGGGCTGACGATGCGGGTCTTGTACCAATGGTTGATCCACCAGCCCAGCAGCACGGCCGCCAAAAACGTCAGGCCGAGGCCCAGCAGCGGCCATTTGGCATAGCGCAGAAAGTCCTGATAGCTGATGGCGTACAGGCCGGTCCAGTGCTCGCCGCCCTCGCTGAGCATCTTGAAACGCAAGCCCTGGCTGTTGAAGCTCAGGCCCAGCGGCGCCATCTGTTCATCGCCGAGGCTGCCGAGCAACACATCGCCCAGGGGCGAGATCAGGGTGAACTGGTTGTAGACCGAGAGCCTGAGCACCCGCTCGAATTCATCGACCTGCGAGGTGTCCACCACCACCGCCAGGGTCAGCAGGCCCTGGGGCTGATTGGCCGGTAACACGGCCGCGGGCGCGTCGAGGCCGATCATCGCGACCACACTACGACTGTTCTGATACAGCTTCGGTGGCGCACGCATCCAGCGCACGCGACTGTCGTTCAGCAACGGGCGTTGACTCTGTTGCAGTTGGTGCAAGCGGCTCACCACGTCGCGGTACTGTTCGCGCAGCAACGGTTGATGCTGGCGCAGACCGCCCACACCGGGCACGGCCAGGCTAGCGACATCATTGGGGGTGAACACGAACATTTGCGGCGAGGCGTAAAACGAGCTCGCCCAATAGCCGCCATAGTAGTCGGTCAGTTGCACGCCAAATGCCAGCGCCCGGCGCGTGTCATCCGCAGAGAACGTCTCGGCGTGGGACAAGGTAAACGGCAGCGACAAGGCAAACCCCTTGGCCTGCACTACCACTTGCCCGGCATCGTGCTGCAACTCCATCACCGAGGTCGACAGCACCGACGGCAGCGGCGGTGCGTTGCTGCGGTTGTAGCCGCTGGCCACGTTGCGCAGGAACGCCTCGTGCTCATGGATAATCTCCACCACGCGGGCGAAGTGGAACTCGACCTTTTCCTGCTCGGCGTCGAGCAACCGCGATACCGCCCAATAGCAACTGCTGGACAGCAACAAAGCGAGCCCCGTGAGCAATAACAGGGCTTTGTTCAGGCGTTGAGAGCTTTGCGCCAGCTTGTCCAGGCGCAGACTTGCATGTTTCATCGTCAGTACCGCAGAAGCCTGAATCAGGACGTTGGGCCTATGCTTGATCCCGGCATTGGCCAATAACGCCCGGCTGACCGGGCGACCCTTCCTTCGGGCTTCTTGACTGTGTGACCCTGGCCACTCACATAAGTGCTGGCGCAGGGCCATCCTCGATTAACAGGGCGCTGAATTTTTCCGCCGCCACGGCGTGGGAGATCAAGAAACCCTGCACCTGATCGCAGCGGATACGCCGCAACACCGCCAGCTCCGCCTGGGTCTCGGCGCCCTCGGCGATGGTGGTCAGCCCGAGTTTGCGGCCCAGCTCGACAATGCTTTGCAAGGCCGACGCCAGGCTTTCGTTCTCGGCACAGCCATGCACCAGTGACCGGTCGATCTTGACCTCGTTAAACGGCGTCGACACCAGGTTGAAGTAGGAACTGAACCCCTTGCCGAAGTCATCCTGCGCCAACCCAAAGCCCATCATGCGCAAGCGACATGCTCCAGCGTAGTAGTTACTGGGCAACTGTGTGGTGGAGCTTTCCATCAATTCGAAGGTGATTTGCCGGGGTTCGGCGTCGCGACTTTGCACTTGGGCGAGCAGGCGGTCGACCAGGTCGCTCTGGTCGAGCAAATGCGTGGGCAGGTTGATCGACACCGGCAGCCGGTAACCCAGTTGCGCCCACTGCGCCTGGGCGCTGAGAGCCTGGCCCAGGATGCAGGTGAGCAGCCGGGTTTCCAGGCCAAGGCGCTCGATTTCGTCGAGAAACACGCCGGGCATCAATAATCCTTCCTCCGGGTGTACCCAGCGCGCCAGGGCTTCGGCGCCGACGATCCGCCCGTCATGCAGGGATTTTTTCGGCTGGAACCAGGCCTGGATCTCACCGTTGGCCAAGGCGCGCACCAGGTTCTCGCGAGCGTGACTGACGCCCCGGTGGCAACACGGCGTACGCGCCCGCTCGGCGAGTTTGTCGAGGCAATCGCGCAGGGTGCGCACCTCGCGTTCGCGCACCGGCTTGGAGATCAGCCCGGCGACGGTCAAGCCAAGATTCCCGGCCACCTGCCCGGCGCCCACCAGCATGCGCCGCGAGGCCACGCTCATCAGCGCCAACGCGGGCGGCGCGTGCATCCGCGCCAGTTGCTGGATGAGTTGCACGCCGTCCATTCCCGGCATCATCAAGTCGCTGAGCAGCAGATCGTAGCGCTGGCGGGCCAGGCGTTGCAGCGCGGCGGCGCCATCCCAGACCACATCGACGTCAAACCCGCCGATGGCCTGGAAGACGTTGATCAAGTACTCATGCTGGAAAGGATGGTCTTCCACGATGAGTACGCGATAGGCGCTCAAAGCACCCTCCTCTGATAGCGGTGCAGGCACTGGTAGAGGGCGCGCAGGGTGAACGGCTTGACCAGGCAATGATCCATGCCAGCGTTCAGGCAGCGCTCGGCTTCGTCGAGCATCGCGTTGGCGGTGGCCCCGATGATCGGCAGTGAGCAACCCAGGCGACGCAGTTGCTCGGTGAGCTCATAGCCGTTCATGCGCGGCATGTTGACGTCGGTGAGAATCATGTCGAACGCGGTATCGCCCCACAGTGACAGCGCTTCAATGCCGTCGCCGGCCAGCACCACGCTGCAGCCGAGCTCTTCCAACTGGTCGCGCAGGATCAACTGGTTGATCAGGTTGTCTTCGGCCACCAGCAGGCGCAGGTTGAGGCTGAACTCAGTGGGCTTCTCGCAGATCCTCGGCGACAACAACTCTTCGCTGCCCTGGGCGCGGCTGACCGCACGGTTGAGCGCCTGCAGGTTGTTCAGGCCGATCTGCCAGGGATAAGCGCCATGCTCGTCGACCGCGGCCATCACCCGCGGCCCGGACCAATGCAGCAACTGGTCGGGCTCGGTCGGGCCCGGATACAGCTCGACCAGCACCGCGCCGGGATCGGCCTCGGCAGACTCCGGCGCACCGAGCTGCGCCCGCGCGCCCCAGCGGCGCAACCAGCCGCCGACACTTTCTGCCAGCTCACGCACCGGCGACACCACATACACCCGCTCGCCGAGCAGCGGTTGCGCCCAAGGAGCCCGGTCGTCGTCGTTGACTTGCTCCAGCGGCAAGGTGAAGGAAAAGCTGCTGCCCAGGCCTGGCTCGCTGACCACCCGCAAGGTGCCGTTCATCAAGTGCATCAGGCGCTTGCAGATCGACAGGCCAAGGCCACTGCCGGCGACCACATTCGCATTGCCGCTGGCCTGGAAGAACGGCTCGAACAGGTACCGCTGGTCTTCCTCGGCGATGCCCTTGCCGGTGTCGACTACCTGCCACTGCAACATCGTGCGCTCGCCTTCACGGCTTTCCAGGCGCAGACGCAAGACAATCCGGCCGCTTTCGGTGAATTTCAGCGCGTTGTTCAGCAGGTTATTCAGGATCTGGCGGATGCGTGTGACATCCCCGCGCACGCGGTCGGGCAACTGCGGGTCGAGGCAGGCGAACAACTGCAGGCCCTTGCTTTGGGCGGCGCCTGCGTAGCCCTGGATCACTTCCTGCACCAACTCGATCGGTGAGAACGTGCTGAACTCAAGGGACAGTTGCCCCGCCTCGATTTTCGACACGTCCAGCACATCGCAGATCATTTGCAGCAAGTTCGCCGACGAGCCTTCGATGGCATTCAGGTAGCCGCGCTGCTGGCTGTTAAGGTCGGTGCGCGCAAGCAATTCCAGTGTGCCCAGCACGCCATACAACGGCGTGCGGATCTCATGGCTCATGGTTGCAAGGAACAGGGTCTTGGCCTCATTCGCCGCGTCCGCCAGCGTGCGCGCCTGCTGCAAGGCCAACTCCACCTGCTTGCGTTCGGTGATGTCGCTGAAGGCGCAGATCAGCACCTCCTCACGCTGGTAACGGGTTGGCGCGAAACTCAGGTACAGGTGACGACCGTCGGCCATTTGCAGCTCGTCGGTGCTGCTTTGTTCCGACTCATCGAACGCGCGGCGAATCCAGCCGTGGCACAGTTGCTGGCGCTCGTGGCCGTTGCCCAGCCATTGCCGGGACAGGGGGTTTTCCAGCACTACCTCGCCGTCGCTGCGGCGCAGCACGCACAAGGCCACTGGCGCGATGCGAATCACCGCACTGCTGAATGCCTCACTCTCCACCAGCGCTTCGATGCGATTGGCTGCCGGGATAATCAAACGCTGATCGATGCGCCGCACCAACCGCACCATCAACAAGCTGGCCACTGCGCACAACAGCAGGCACAGCAGCAACGGCATGGCCAGGCTGGGCAACAGTGAACTCAGCTCCAGGCTGTAGACGATCTGCCACTGGGAGTAACCCAGGTGCTTGCGAATGGCCAAGCGATCCGGCAGCCAGCGGCTGCCTTCCCAACCAAAGCTGGCCGTGGCGTGATACTGGCGCAGCACCTGCGCAGCCGACGGTTGATGAGGCGTGCTGCTGAAAATCAGCTGCCCGGCACCATCAAGCAACATGAAGTCCCCGGCTTTTTCATGCTGCAGGGCGTTGATCAGGTCCGGGCCGTCCACCTCCAGCCCGAGCCAACCCGACGTGGGGCTACGGTCGTCGAGGCGGGTGAAGATGTATAGCGGTGAATCCAGGCGGCTCTGCTCAGTCAGCCACAACTCATCGCTGACCGAGACCTTGCCGGTGTCCACCGCCATCAACCGCTGCAATACTGGCTGCGGCACATTCTCCGGGGCCGCCCCAACAGTAAACAGGCGCTCCACCACCGGCTCGGCACGCTGGGCGACGTAGATCAGGTTGACCTGATTGACCTGCAGGTAATCAAGCAGGCGCCTAGTCAGCCAAAGGCTCCACATATTGCCCGCCTCGCCCAAGGTGATGTGCACCTCTTCGGCCGGCACATTATTGAGGTTGCCCACGGGTGGCGTGACATGGCGAACCGTCGACAGGCCGAGGCTTTTGAGCAGCGTCTGGCGGCTGACAAAAAAACTCTGCGCATCGGAAATCGCCTCATTCATATAACTGCGCCGTAGCGAAATTTCCTCATTCAACGCCGCACGTAAGTAGCTATAGGCACCCACATACACGCCGAGCACCAATGCCAGGGCGAACAGCCGCAACAACTTGCGCGCGGCCTTGGGCGTCGAAAAAGAAGAGTCGAGTGGTTGCAGGAAATGTTTGAGCTTCATCACCAAAAGAGTAAGCGTGGCGAGAGGGTAGTTGAATAAGACGGATCTCAAAGCCTCGCACTGCTTACGCCGATGGAACTCTCGCGCAACACGCTGTTCTAGACACCTTCGCCGCTGCTTGCGTAGCATCGGCGGCTCTCCACCGTGTCATCCATCCAAACAGAGCGATCCATGTCTATCCACCAAACACCCGGGCACGTGTTGCCCGCGCGCAGCGCCGCCAAAATGGAAGCGGCCATGGCCGTGGGCGCGTTCGCTATCGGCACCGGCGAATTCGCCATCATGGGCCTGATGCCCGACATCGCCCACAACCTCAACCTCAGTGAGCCGCAAGTGGGCCACGCCATCAGCGCCTACGCATTGGGCGTGATGGTCGGCGCCCCGCTGCTGGCGATCCTCGGCGCCAAGTTGCTGCGTAAACACATGCTCCTGCTGCTGATGGGGCTGTATGCCCTGGGCAACCTGGCCACGGCGTTTACCCCAACCTTCGGCTCGCTGGTGGCCTTCCGCTTTATCAGCGGCCTGCCCCACGGCGCCTACTTCGGCATCGCCGCCGTGGTCGCCTCCAGCATGGTGCCCAACAACAAACGTGCCGGCGCCGTCGCACGAGTGATGATGGGCCTGACCCTGGCCATGCTGCTCGGCAACCCCATCGCCACCTTCCTCGGTCAACACCTGGGCTGGCGCTCGGCGTTCGCACTGGTCAGCGCTATCGCCCTGTGCACCATCGCGCTGGTCTGGCAATTCGTACCGGACCGCCACGACGAACCCCGCAGCGACCCGCGCAAAGAACTGCGCGCCTTCACCAAACCGCAGGTGTGGATGGCGCTGTCCATTGGCGCTATTGGTTTTGCCGGGATGTTCTGCGTATTCAGCTACCTGGCGCCGACCATGCTCGAAGTGACCAAAGTCTCGCCGCAGTGGATTCCCTTCGGTCTGGCCGCGTTTGGCGTAGGCGGCATCATCGGCAACATCGCCGGCGGCAAGCTGTTTGACCGCCTGCAATTTCGCGCAGTGGGCTGGATTATGGTGTGGTCGATGGCCGTGCTGATCTTCTTCACCTTCGCCGCGAGTTCGCTGTGGAGCGTACTGCTGGGCATCGGCCTGGTCGGCACCATGATCGCCATGGCCGCGCCGCTGCAAATCCGCTTGATGGACATTGCGCATGAAGCACCGAGCCTCGCGGCGGCGTCCAACCACGCGGCGTTCAACCTGGCGAATGCCCTGGGGCCATGGTTTGGCGGGATGGCGATTACAGCCGGGTATGGTTGGACTAGCACGGGCTACATTGGCGCTGCCACGGCACTGGTGGGCCTGGGCATCTACCTGATCGCCCGACGTATGAAAGGCGGTCACTAACGCCCTCCCGCGATCCAATGTGGGAGCTGGCTTGCTCGCGAAAGCGGTGGGTCAGTCACTGAGTAACTGGCTGCCCCACCCGCTCACTCAATCATCATGCATCAACCCCGAACCATACTCCCCGTAACTACTCCCCAGCGCATTGCCCCCAAAATTCATCTTGGCGGCCTTGCTGGGGCTATGGTCCCCAAAGGCCTGGCATCCCCCTGAAAAACACGGGTCGCTACTCACGTCAGACGAACCCGTCGAACAAGCGGCCAACAGCAACGTGCCCGCGACCATCACGACTTTGACGAGATTGGAGATCATTTTTCAGTTCCCTTTGGGCTGGAGGCGTATAGGTCCTCTCTTAAGGAGGATCGTAGACCTCAAAAGCGCAGGGAATTATGAAACTTTGCTGGATGACAGGATGGGTTCAGGTTGCCGCCTTGGGGTAAGGCGGCAGGGTTCGGCGTCAGGCGGTGGCCGTACTACCTACAGGCGCGACTTGCTCCAAGGCTCGGTCAACGAGTAGAGCACTCAGGTCGATTAGCTGCTGGATGCCCAAGACTATGGCGCGATGGGGCTCATCGAGGTCGAAAGCCAAGGTCGCGGCCATTTGGTTAGCGGATTCCAGGTTTTCAGCGGCGTTGGCTAGGAGAGTTTCGGTGTCTATGTCAGGGCTGACGAGGAATAGGTTGTTGCTTGACTGGTCGGCGGGTGCATCTTCATCAGATGACGGCAAGTAATGATGGATAGCACGCTGAGCCGCAGCTTGAAGCTTGGCGTCAGTGGGTGCAGCAGTTGAGGCATGAGGCGGATTCGGCGTGACTTTGTACATGGCGAAGCTCCTTAACTATTCAGGAACTGCCAATCTCACTTCCACATGAGGGTGGCAGCTGTACGCAGGTGTGGAAGACCAGGGCTAAGGACCCGGCGCACCGAAGTGCCCCGCGCACAGCCGCCATAACACATGATACAGGCGTAAAAAAACGCCGGCAGGTGTTTATAGGCGATTGCGTCTTAGCTGGTACGGACTTCCACATCCGGCCGCTGGTTTTCCAGCGGTTTGAGGAGGTTAGCGATGCGAGGTCTGAGGGACAAGCTGAGAAAAGCGTGGGAAATTTCTCAAGGAATATTGGAGACTCCCATGGTCTTCCACCGCATGATCACCGTGAAAGACGTCGTACAAATCCTACAGTTTGAATAAACGGGACGGTTTTATTTAAAATTGAAACTAGATTATTAGGCGTCAAATAAATCTGCCCCATTTACCCGAACTGATAAATGACGTGGGCGCATGATCCCAAAAGTCACGAGTGGACGCCCGCTTTGGGTCGACTGCTGCCGGTCATGAGCGAAAAACATAAGCCTTTTCGGTGATGGATTGGAGCTATTAACTCTACAGGCTATGAAATACGCGGCCTCCAACGCTTTCCGGAAAAACCCGTACCACTTTTGCACCACCTATAGTTATATGCCCCGCTTTTGAATAAGCCCAAATCAATTGTAAGCTTTGAACCTAGCGAGCTATCGGTCTTTTGTGTTTGACGTCAAGCGTAAGCAGATCCCGACTGCGGACGATCCCAACACATTTCTTCATGCGCACTATAAAAACGCCCGGCCCGTAGGCCGTGCGACATCTCAACACTGTTCGCGGCCCTACCTGAGACCAAAACAGAACAAGCCGTTATTATCGTAGTGATAAAAACACATTCCTGAGGAGTCGTTCTTTAGTAGACGAACATATGAAGAGCTACCTTCCGCAAGCTCAAGCTGCCTGTCCAATATAACAGGAACACCAAACTCGCTTAATAGATCGTCCAATCCTTTTGTGACAACTTCCTTTTCTATGCTCATAAAAGCATAGGCGCCCCAGATAGGAGTAATATCTCCGGTCACATATAGATATTCAGTTCTCCCTGAATCCTGCCACGTTGACGTATATTGAAACGAACGGTGTCCAAGCGTCATCGTCTCAATATTATTTATCACACGACCCTCTTTCATAGCAGCATCTTTTTCGATATATAATGAGGTAATCATTCTGTATTCGACGTTTTTCTCCAGCCCCCACTCTCGCAAATAAGCGACGAGCACAATCAATATCAAGCTACAGATCACCACACTCAAAACTAAAGCTCTCTTAATTACCACCAGCCATCCCTCCCGCGCTCGAAATACAGCGCACAACAAGAAAGTGCAATGGGACATTTATTGGCACAGCATAAGAACTCGACCCTACGGGGGTATAGCATACAACTCTATATCTTTCATCTTGAACTCTAATCATTATTCTTCCATGGAGATTCACAGGAATATTCTTTAACTGTGACACCAAAGTCGCTGCGACATCTTTTTTTACCGATGTAATGAATTCAATATCTAGGCCACCCACTTTAAAACTCTTAACCTGTAGAGGATCATCCGTTAAAATCTCAATCTCTGGCTGAAAAAAATAAGTTAAAGCAACTATAAGCACCAATACGCCCAACAACTTATACGCAAAAGCAATAATCGTTTTCCGCTTAAACCCTTTTATAACGGGCTCGATAAACCCCTCATTAGCTGGAGAAAAAAGACTTGTACTATCGATTAATTCGTTCACATCCTTAAGCGGCTGTTCATCACCATCTAGAGGACTAGCTAAATAATCAGTGTTAAACATGTAGCCCGCTTTAGGACTGGTAACTATGACGCTATGCCCATCCACACCAAAAAAAGATCTTACATTAAAAATAGCTTGATTTAAGCTACCAACCGTCACCACGCGCCCAGGCCAACCAAATGAAATTAACTGTTCCTTACTGAGAATTTCTCCCGGACTGGAGATAAGTTTATATAACACTCTAATCTCGGCGCCCCCCAAATGACAGACTATAGGGCGCTCGTCACGATCGCTCACCTGAAGTCTCCAGCTTGGACAATCAAAAAACAACCGAGCCCACCCCCTACTCCCAGAGACCATGTAAACATAATAGATTTCGACCTCGACACCTAACTTTGTATCAGGCATATCCCCCCCTCACTTTAGATCGGAATAACGCCAATATAAACGACACTGTAGTACGAAGCACGCACTGCCTACCCACCCCCACACAAACCGCCCTCAATTATTGAAAAATAATTAATAATTTATCAATAATTTGACTGCACACCAAGCAAACGGCAAATTCACGACATATGACCGTGGAGCCACGACCTTGCATTATAGATCAGACATTAACGACGCCAGCGAGTTTATCGAATACGATCCTTTATCAAAGGATCACCAACAGCAAATCCTTGATTTGAATACTCGACAGTTAAGGCCAAAAATAGTAAAAGACTATTCTTTTAATAAGATCCTTTCGGCCGCGCTTGGGGACAGGATTATCATAAATAATTTCCCGTCAAACCCAACTCATGGATCTTCGAATTTCTGTGACAAAGTTTCTATTGAAATAATTTCTGCCAGCAAAGATTCTGTTGATTTGAGACTAACCATAAGCAATAACACTTTTATAATTGAGAAGGAATTGCCAGCAAAGAGTTAGGCCAGCTTCGAGAGCTGGCCCTAACCTATAAGCCTACACTGACTCCCCACGACAAGCTGACCGCCTTATCTAAGTATTTAGAGGTCAGAGATTCCTCCACAAAATTAAAGTCCGAGGCGGTAAATACTTACGCTTAAACTTTTCAGTAACCACTCTGAGCAATGCACTTCGGGGGACACAAATCCAACGCTACTAACTGCTGGAAATAAGGAGCCACGTTTAATCAGCGGCCCCACGAACGGTCTGCAGAAGCAACACAGCGACCAGCATTTATCCCTGCGGCTAGATGCAATCATAGAGGCTGCTGTGACGGAATCAGCACGCTGATGGGTGACTTAACTTCCTCAGCGATTTAGGCGCCAAGCTAGCCGATTTCCCCGTTTTGATAAGCCCTACACTTCTGCCTCACCCATTCAGACTTTCACAACGCCCTTGATCACAGCTGTGCCTCAAACGTACTCCCGTCGCTTCTACGAAGAAAAGGGGACAGATTTATTTAATATTGATCTAGCCTCGCACGATCTACCCCAGCCCCTCTAACCCATTCCTGATAAACTGCTAAACCTTCGCAATCTCCGTCCCAGATCCCAATGCCCTCAGACATAGCGCCACCGCAAGCCCTGTCCCGTCGCTTCAGCGTTGCACCCATGATGGATTGGAACTACTGAACGAAAGAGCCTTTAAAACAAAGGCCTACAGCTGATTTCTCTTTATCTCGTACCATTTATGTACCATTGGACCCCAATCGGTCCATACCTCCGACCTGAAGAGCCGCCATAGGCATCAGGCAGAAAACGGCCAGTAGCTGCCGTTTGACCTCATCCACTTACGGCTCAAAGCGACTATCCGAACATAGGGTCAACATTGATCAGGATCCCCGACTTGCAGAACCATTTTCAATGACCCTTCAGTCAAGTCATGAAGAAATTCAATTTCTGAGGCATTGATGAAAAAAATCGATCCCGAGAAGGTTTCGGCAGGCATTGCGAAACACGGAGACAGTCGACCTCGTAGCTTTTCCGGGTAAGCAATGAACAGCGCACCCTCCCTGTGGCCAATAGCAAAGGAATCGTTGGTACACCTGATTTCCAATGAATTACTTTGAGACTGGCTACCTCTCAGCGGTAGGTGGATGCTCGTACCCACCTTACATTTTCGAATAGCTCGCGAAACGGTGTTGAAATCTGCTGGTGTACCGAGCAGTCGGGCTTCGTCCACTGTGATAAGTACCTGCAAATTGATGCCTTTTATCAATGCTGTTCCTCCTGATATCGCACACAGCAGTATCGGTGAATTGCCCCGGGTTTCGTAGACGTTTTTGGAGTCCGTTTTTTGGACGGCAGAAGCCACTCATGAGCGGCCGCTTCGGGCCTAAAGGGGTCGTTCATGAGCGTCAGCTACCGGCCAAAAGCGGCCGCTCGCTATCTAAGAAATCTGGGACGATTCATTCCCAAAAACCTTTAGCTCGTCCATATCGCTCCAGTTATACAACGTACTTATTTGAACATTGGCCCCGCGGATGAAATTTACATTTTTTGCACAACGAGGTGCGTCAGACGCTTACTGTCGTGGTGCATTGCTGCGCGCCGAAAAGACAGATGGCCATTTGTCATCACGCTGACTATTATTGACCTTCACTATCTGCCTACCAGGGAAATCGCCGAGTCTCCCCGTTGAGCGGGATCGACAGGCAGTGGGCTTATGAGCCAAGGAGTTTACGTGTTCAAAACTTTCGCTTTAGCGCTTACCCTCGCGTGTCTGTTCGGCTGCGCTCAACAACCCCTTGTCCATAGCGTAAAACCCCTCGCGACACTTCAGGGACAGCAACACGCCCTGTTGATCGGTAAGTGGTACGGCGAAGCTACAACCCTCGACGGTAAACGTACACAGCAACTGACTGAGCGCCGCGCTGACGGCGTCTTCGCTGTGAAGTTTCGCGTGACCGACAAATCTGGCCAATCGATTGAGCAAAAGGAATTCGGCCTATGGGGAGTGTCTGGCAAGATCTACTTCACCATCACAACCGGGAGGCATGTGGGGGGGCAGACCACTTTCGCCAACCCAGGAGACCCTTACCTTAATGACGCGTATGAAATCATTGAGCTCACCCCCACTACGTACCGCAGCAAGGCACAAGACTTCGGCGACGAATTCACGCAAAAGAGAGTGGACGACGGGTTTCTGTTTCCCGAGATTCCTGTGGTCAAGCCTTGATGATCGCTCCCACGCTCTGCGTGGGTATGCCGCTCACTCCCTGTTGAGCGGGATCGACAGGCAGTGGGCTTATGAGCCAAGGAGTTTACGTGTTCAAAACTTTAGCTTTAGCGCTTGCCCTCGCATGTCTGTTCGGCTGCGCTCAACAACCGCTTGTCCATAGCGTAAAACCCCTCGCGACACTTCAGGGACAGCAACACGCCCTGTTGATCGGTAAGTGGTACGGCGAAGCTACAACCCTCGACGGTAAACGTACACAGCAACTGGCTGAGCTTCGCGCTGATGGCGTCTTCGCTGTGAAGTTTCGCGTGACCGACAAATCCGGCCAATGGATTGAGCAAAAGGAATTCGGCCTATGGGGAGTGTCAGGCAAGATCTTCTTCACCATCACCACCGGGAGGCACGTGGGGGGGCAGACCACTTTCGCCACTCCAGGAAACCCTTACCTTAATGATGCGTACGAAATCATTGAATTAACCGCCACTACGTACCGCAGCAAGGCGCAAGACAGCGGCAACGACTTCACCCAAAAAAGAGTGGACGACGGATTTCTGTTTCCCGAGATTCCTGTGGTCAAGCCTTGATGATCGCTCCCACGCTCTGCGTGGGTATGCCGCTCTGGACGCTCTGCGTCCGGCCGTTGCACAGGTTTTATCCCGTCCCATAGTGCCGATCCCATTTGTCCGCTTTGGGTCGACTGCTGCCGGTCATGAGCGAAAAACATCAGCCTTTTCGGTGATGGATTGGAACTACTAATCCTACAGCCCTTGTAGATCAAGCTTTCTAGAGCTACTCAGAAAACCTCGTACCTTTTTCGTACCACTACTCTTCCAGAAACGAAGGCCCGGCCTTTAATAGCCGGCGCCAGTGGCACACTGCTATGCTTGACCGCTTTACCCAAGGATGACCTGCATGAGTCTCGAAAATATCGCTAATCGATTAATTAGTCTGGGCTGTTCGGCCGAAATCGATAAAAAATGCATAGTGTTAAAGCTAGATGACACGGAGACAACAATAAAATTCGATGAGGAATGGGAAAACTCCATCACGTCCTTTTACAAAGCAAGACAGTTTAATTTTGACGTTGAACGGAGAATGCTAACATCCAATCGATCGGTAGAGCTTCTTGTCGCAAGGCTTGATCCTGGTTTTTACTACCAGGTTGAACATAAATTCAATGACATCAAAGGGAATACAGTAGAACTTAGTCTAGCCACTCAAAATTATTTACTTGCCTACTTCGAATCAAAGCGATACGAAGATGCATTTGACATAATAAAGCAAAGATTGACTGGTCGCTTATCAAGAAGAGCGGGAGTAAGAAAACAACTTCCCATTAGATTTGATGAACTACTATTTAGACTTCACACTATAAAATATTCTGCAAAGCGAAAGCCAACCAATCAAAGCATTTACGATATTTCAATACAACCTATCAAAGCCTGCTTATTCTCCTTAGTCTATAAAAAAGACGAGAGCTGGGAATTAAGCCATGAAATAAAATCAAAAAGATTGAATTATCCTCAGGCAGGCGATAAGAGTGATGAGCCCTTAGAGATACCGCGAGCTAGCTATGATGATGCCGCGGTGACCTTCTATAAGGTAGCGAAAAGCAGTCAATTTCCAAGTCAGGCTTTCATTGCCTATTACCATATTCTTGAATTCCACTTCCTTAGAGTAGCTGACGAGTCATTATTCAACGCTGTTTGCACCCAGTTAAACAATCCTGATTTTCGATCCACTTACGAAAATGTTACTCGTCTATTAGCGGCAATCAAGCGAAACGACAACACGTCGAGTGAAAAGGAGATGCTTCTTGCAGTGTTAAGAAAGTATGTTGCAGAAGAAGAGTTTGTCGAATTCGTGACGAGCGTAGAAAAATCTGCCGGTGACAATATCTTCACAAAATTTAAACAGCCAATTTTTGGCGAAAAATTCTCATTCAACCTAGAAAAGGGGCATGCTTTAAATAGTGCTTCCGCAATAATAAAACACATTCGAAACGCGCTCGTACACTCGAGTGATAGATACTCGAGAGAAGATTGCTTCCTACCGCTTTCCGAATCTGAGGATTTAGTAGTTAGGTATATACCTATTGTTAAATTCTTTGCTGAACGAGTGATATTCGCTACAGCACAGCGTCAATTTTGAAATAGACAACAAAACAAAGCCAGAATCATGAATTCGATAGTCCCCCCTAGATCTCTTAGCAGAGACTCACGAATACCAGCGATCCAGCGGTACCAGTCGCGAGAAGAATTCTCACGGCAATCCCCACAAGCATCTGCGTGCACCTCTATACGCGTGCGCATCACGCGTATAGGGACCTGACGTTTGGGGTCTGGAGGGGGGCAAAAAAAAGAGTAACATAAGTAATCTTGACCGTTTTTTACGCTCAAGCCGTTGAAATCAAATGATTTTATTTTTAGAGCAAAAGGTAATTTTTAAGTAATATTGAAGTAATCTGATTACTCTTTATAAATGTAATTCCCTACTTTTATAAAAACCTTTAAAATCAATAGGTTGACAGAAAATTACCTTTTCCATTACTTCTCTGTTACTCCTTTTTGTAATCTCAACCCCCACGGAATAAGTGGCCTCCAGACCGTTTCTGTGGGGAGATTACTGAAATTACTCTTTTTGATACCTCCCCCCTCCCCCTCAACAGCAGAGCCTCTAGACGCCTTCAACGAAATACCCTCTCGGTGCAGGGTTCCGCAGGCTTTTGACCACCCTACAACCCCGAGCAGCCCCCCAGTCGGTGCCGCGTTGAGATGTCCGCAGGGCCGCAGAAAAAACCACCCATTTAGCCCGCAGGCGTGGTGGGGGGACGACGGCGCGCGCCAGGTGATGAAGCACGTCACAGCCCCACATGTAGCACGTCAACTCCCCGAATTGCGCCACTGGCCCAACCTCCTACAGCTCGTCGCCCAAAGTCCCACAACCTGTCAACCTCGATTACTGTATGCACATACAGCATTCGGAGCTACACCCCATGAACATCGACGAAGAAACCTGCGGGTGGCTTGGCATCCCCACGCCTCTCGAAATGCACAAACAGCACGCCCGCCTACTGGAGAATGAGATCCAGGAACTGAACCTGCAGCTGCGCAAAGCGAGGGAGGACATTCATGGCTTGGTGCAGATGCTGGCTGAGGCCGAGGCAGTCAAGACGCAGTTCCGGGGATACCTCACCGAGAGAAGTACTGAAGCCGCCGCCATGCGCAAACAGATCAACGATCTGACGACCTCATCAAGAGCTGACAAGAAACGCGCGGATCAGCTGAAAGAGCTGCTCGATAGCCTCGTCACTCGACCAAAAACCATCGTCTAAGCTCAGGTTTCAGATTGAGGGCCCAACCATGTGCGGAAGACTTTCCCAGTACAGCGGCATCCACGACTTCGTTGCGGCGCTGAGCATGCCCAACGCCCTCGCGAACTCGGTCGGTGAATTGCCACTCGAGCGCTACAACGTCGCCCCGACAACCCAAGTCGCCCTGCTCCACCTGCAGGGCGACATGCTGCGCGCCGACCTGGTGCGCTGGGGATGGCGGCCGCACTGGGCCAAGGATCGCGCCGCGCCGATCAATGCCCGCGTCGAGAAGGTGGCCCACGGCCCCTTCTTCCGCGCGATCTGGCCGCACCGGGCAATCACGCCCATCGACAACTGGTTTGAGTGGGTCGACGAAGCCGGACCGAAGAAGCAGCCCTACCTGATCCGGCGGCGGGATGGCGCGCCAGTGCTGTGCGCGGCCATCGGCCAACTACCTGACGCCGATGAAGGGCCGGACGAGCATGAAGGCTTTGTGATCATCACTGCCGACAGTGCCGGCGGCATGGTGGACATCCACGACCGAAGGCCCGTGGTACTGGCGCCGGATCTTGCTCGTGAATGGCTTGACCCGGCAACGCCGAAAGAGCGTGCCGAGCAGATGGTGCTGCACCAGGGCGAGCCGGCCGAGGCCTTTGAATGGTTCAAGGTCAGCGCCGCCGTGGGCAACGTGAGAAACAAGGAGCCCGATTTGATTCAACCAATACCCTAAGACTGCCCGCCCAGTGCCGACGTCCACCAAACTTACCTCTGGACAACCTATCGCGGAAAGTCACCGGCAATCCGCAAAGAGGTTCTCCGCCATCGGCAGCACATTGATCACTTACCCGGAGTACGGAAGTATTTAAAGTAACTTATCTATGGGGCGAAGGCTAATATACTTAGGATTGTCAACGATTGATATTTTCTTGCCATCAAAGGTTAGCCAATAAGCAATACGGACTTCCTGCTCATCCTTGAATACTTCAGGCTTTATAAATGCAACTCTATCCCTTAGCGTCTCAACGTGTGAAACCTGTAATTCTTCCTCCCCCCCAATAACAACAAACCGGTCAACATACTCAATATCTCTCGTCTCAATAAACAAGCCTAATCGTTGCTGAATCTCTTGAAGACCATACTTACCTGTCAAATCATCGGGTAGATCCCGAACAGTTAACTCACTCCACAATATGGCCCCAAGATGATTTGCAAAGGCGGCCAGCTTTTCAGCCGCTATAGTCCATTTATCTTCATGAGTATCAGTAACGCTTCCCGCACTTTCGCTACTTTTAGAAATACAATAAATCCAGCAGTTATGCGTCGAACCACTTAAGCTGACGCTTTTAACTTCCACACGCCCGTTAACAATCCGTATATCGCCTATCTCAGCAACACCTCCTCCCTCCACCTCAAAAGCGGATAGCCACTGAGGAGATGGCGCAACATAATCGGGAAAATTTAGCGAATATGAAAACGTCCCCTCTCCCTCATCCCTGAGCTTTTCATTCTCAATCGTTCTATACCCATATAAAGTCCCGAGCCGCACTGTATTGCAACCTGACTTAATATTGTATTTCGGATCACAAAATTTCGCATAATCTGGAGCGCTAAACCCGAAAAGCTTCATAAACTCGTTCCTTCCATATGATAAATCAGTAGGACTTTTGGCGTAAAATTCAGGGGCGCTCACCGCATACTTCCCTTCCATCTCTAAGCGCATATAGCCACAAAAGTCGCTAGACGACTATTAGGAAATTCGACAAACCCCCAGCAGGCAGGCCCGAGCTTCCTCATGGTTGCTTAGAATAATCCCCCGAAAGCATTCGGCTCCCAATTCATGATCACTAGCTCTCCGCTGAACTCGGCCTTCCCCTGCCTCTGATTGGTAGTGCTGTACCGAATGTCCACAGTTTCAAAGTGAAACCCCTCAAACACCCGTCGAATATCAGGGTGGTCGTTGATACTCACCATCACCTTGCCCTTGCAACGCCGCATAAACTCGGCCATCCGCTCGTAGTTTTCAAAGGGGAAGTCCACGCCATAGCCGGCGGTCTGCCAGTAAGGCGGGTCCATGTAATGGAAGGTGTGCGGCCGGTCGTAGCGCTCAGCACATTCAAGCCAGCTCAGGTTCTCGACATAGGTGCCAGACAACCGCTGCCAAGCAGCAGACAGGTTCTCCTCGATCCGCAGCAAGTTGATGGCAGGGCCAGTGGTTGCGGTACCGAAGGTCTGCCCGCTGACCTTGCCGGCGAAGGCATGGTGCTGCAGGTAGAAAAACCGCGCAGCCCGCTGGATGTCGGTGAGCGTTTCCGGTCTGGTCATCTTCTGCCATTCGAACACCTGGCGGGAGCTGAGCGCCCACTTGAACTGGCGCACAAACTCCTCCAGGTGGTTCTGCACCACGCGGTACAGCGTCACCAGATCGCCGTTGATGTCATTGAGGACTTCGACCGGCGCGGCCTGGGGCCGCATAAAGTAAAGCGCGGCGCCGCCGGCAAAGACCTCGACGTAACATTCATGCGGCGGAAATAGCGGAATAAGACGATCTGCCAGGCGACGCTTGCCGCCCATCCACGGGATTATTGGTGTGCTCATAAGTGATCCTTGTTTCGACAATTGGATTCGCTTAGGCTTCGCACCCCCTGCGCAGTGGGGCGAGGCCTTGGTTGGAGCACTCGGCGTGTTCGAGTGATTCAGCGTCGAGCGGGTGTTAGCGCACCAGCTCGTCGCCTCGTTTACTGCGCGGGGGTACTACTTCCCCCCCGTTGGAAGCTCAAACTCCTTGAAGCTGACAACCTCTTCACCCAGCCACTCGTTTACCTGGGCCAGCCTTGCCTGCAGCGGCTCCAGCTCGTTAACGGCCCAAACCTCAGCAGCCTCCCGCAACGATCCAAAACCGCCCGCGTTCTGCGGCACGATGCCCATCAACTGCGGTGGAATGCGCAACGCCGCGAGCAAGTCGTCGCGGCTGATGTTCTTGATCGAGCTGAATTCGTCCTTGGCAGCGACCTCACTCACCGGGATGAGCTGAATGCCGTCCTTCTTCCCGGCCGGCGCGTACACGAACAGGTTGCGAAAGTTGCCTGGCCCTTTCGAGTTCTTCAGCGCGGTGCGCAGTGAGTCGATGTCCTCCTCCTTCTGCGCCGCGTCGGTCATGTACAGGATGAAACCGGCGTGGCTGCCGTTGTTGTAGTACTTGCGTCGGAACAGCGTGGCGCTCTCGTTGAGCAGCGCACTTTGCAGCGCTGCCAGCCACTCCGGCAGGCCGTAGATCTCTTGGTTGATATCAGCCTCACGCAGGTGGCAGATCGAGCCGGGGGCAAACTCGTGCTCATCCTTCCAGCCACGCACCTGGTAATAGGTTTCCATGTCCACACCCCGGCGCATGTACTTCGCCAGTGGGGGCAACAGGCCCATGGTGTTGCGGAGCATGTTGTTGCGCTTTTCCAGGTAGCAGTTGCCACACCAGAGCCAGTCCAGGGCGAACTGCTCAAAGGCCTGGCGGCTTAGCAGCCGGTGAGGAACGAACGTTCGGGCGAGCATGTTGCGCTTGAAGTTCAGCCCCGACTGTAGGTACACGCTGGCACGGGTCGTTTTCGCCAGGCCGTCCATGGACATCGGTGTTTCAAACCAACGCCCATTGGCCCAGCACTCCAGGTAGTCGAGGATCTCCCGGCTATCCAGCACGGGAGCGGGATCACCGAAAGTGAACGCTTCAACCGGCCCGGACTCAGGCGGCAGCAAGTCCCCTTCAACGGGTGGCTGAGCGGTGGCCAGCTGGGTTCCGCGCTTACGTCTGCTCATCAGTAGGACTCCATAAATCCGGTATTCGCCGTGGTCTGCCCTTCAAGGGGTTCGTTGTGCAGTGCGTGGAACAGCGCCCACGCCAGGTCGGCATGGCCCGTCTCGTCTGTGCGACCGGCCGTGTAAGTGAACATGCGCCCGGAGGCGGTGATTGTTTTGCGGATAGCCATCAATGACTGCGCCATATCCGTCCAGCCTGCATCGAACTCCAGCCGGCCGTTTTTGATGACGTCGTATGCCTTCAGCACCAAGCGGGTTTTGACTTCGGGCGAGTAGCTGAACGTGGTGATGTTCGGGAAGAACTGCTTCACCAGCTGCGCCACGCCGGAACCCATGCCGGTGATATCGATCCCGATGTAGGTCACCCAGTAGCGTCGGGTGACCTGGCGAATCGCTTCGGCCTGGGCGGCAAAGTCCATGCCGCGGAACTGGTGTTTCTCCAGCAACCTGAACTTGCCGCCAGGCACCATGGGCGGGCCGATCACCACCAACCCTGCGCTATCACCATTCTCTGCAGGGTCGTAACCAACCCAGACCTGCCTATCCCCGAACGGCCGCGCGGCAAATGGCTTGTAGTCCTCGGCCCAAAGGTCCCAACTGTCCACCATGCACGGCTGCAACATCGCAAGCGGGAAAATGCTCGCCCCGTCGTCGATGAACTGGCACATCAGCAGGTTCTGGAATGCCTCGGCGTCGTACTCCTGGCGCAGCTCGTCGAGGTCGAACAGGTCGCAGCCACGGTCTTCCGCGTCGAGGATGGTGACGATCTGCCGCCAGACCCGGTCTTCACAAAGCCGCCCCTGTTGCAGAGCGTCGTGGGACACGTCGATTTTTACCCTTTGCGCCGCCGGCTTGCCCTTGTTGAACCGCTCGCCCGTCCAGAACGTGTAGGCCTCGTGCGCCATGCTGGAAGGCGTCGAAAAATAGGTCCGGCGGTACTGCTTCTGCATCGCCATGCCGCTGGCGACCTTGTTCAGTTCCTTGAACTTGAACGTCCAGAAGAATTCGTCGAAGTAGAAATTGCCATGGTAGCCCTGCGCGGTCCGGGCGTTGGTGCCTAGGAAGTGCAGCTCCGCACCATTCCCCAGAATGATCGGATCGCCCGTCAGCTCTACACCCACCACCTCGCGGGTAAAGGCCTGGATGTAGGCCTTGAAGATATGCGCCTGGTTTTTCGAGGCCGACAGGAAGATCTGGTTTCGACCAGTCGTCAGCGCATCGATCAGCGCTTCGCGGGCGAAGTAGTATGTCGCGCCGATCTGCCGTGACTTGAGGATCGCCCGGGTCCGCTGGTTACCCGCCTTGTACCAATCCAGCTGATAACCAAAACAGCCATCAATGAACGCCTCAGTCAGCTTTTCGATATGTTCTTCGTCGAACTCGTTGCGCTTCGGCGCCTTCTTCGGCCCCTCGTTGCGCTTGGCCAGATTAGGATTCAGCTCGGTTTCAGTACCGCCGTCGCTGAAGCGCTGAATGCGGGCCTGCCGCTCCAGCTGCCGGTGCAGCAGGTCAATTTCCTTGTAGTCCGATCCTGATTTGGGGTCCTTGAGGATCAACTGCACCAGGCGGGCCTCGGTCGCCGCCTGGATACGCTCCAGAGGTGTCGCCCGGTCCCATTCGTCGCGGGCCTTCCAGCTGTGCAGGGTCTTTTCCTTCTCCCCTATCAGCTCGGCGATCTCGCAAACGCGATAGCCCTGCCAATACAGGTGCTTGGCATGGCGGCGGTGATCAGTAGGCAATTCGACGATGGCATTCATGGCGCAGATGCTGCCGCCCGCGCGCGTACAGTTCTCGCTCCGGTCCTTGTAGTCCCTCGATCTACAACAGCGCCTCGTTGCTCGTCGCGCTCGCGCTCAACAACATGCGCTCATCGCCAAGGCACACAGCCACCGCTCTGAGGATTCACGCATGGCCGGCAAAACCGACAACCCAGGCAAAAAACAGCTTTCCAAGTTCTTCCGCGTCGCCGTCGAAGGCGCCACCACTGACGGTCGCCAGATCGAACGGCAATGGCTGGTCGATGCCGCCGAGACCTACAGCCAGAACACCTACGGTGCGCGGGTGTGGATCGAGCATATGCGCAGCCTGCTGCCCGATAGCCCATTCCGTGCTTACGGCGATGTGGTCGCACTGAAGACCGAAGAAGTCGATATTGCCGGCGCCAAAAAGCTCGCCCTGTTTGCACGGATTGAACCGACCGCCGACCTGATCACGATGAACAAGGCCCGGCAAAAAATGTACACCAGCATCGAGATTCGTCCGAAGTTCGCCGACACTGGGCGGGCCTATCTGGACGGCATCGCGGTCACCGACACCCCGGCGAGCCTGGGCACCGAGATGCTGACGTTCAGCGCTCAACACCCGGATATGAACCCACTGGCAGCCCGTAAGCGCGATCCTGGCAACCTGTTTTCCGAGGCTGTCGAGATCGAACTTGAATTCGAAGAAGTTGAGGACGAAAGCGGAAAAGTCACGGGCCTGTTCACCCGCGTTCTCGAACTTCTCGGCAAGAGCAAGGACAAGGAAGGCAAGGACGCCGCTCTATTCACTGAACTCGGCGAGGCCGTCGAGGCCATGGCCGAGCATGTCGCCAGCCAGGGCGAAACCTTCGCCGCCGAAAAGTCCGCCCGCGAAAAGTTGCAGATCTCCCACGACAAGCTGTCCGCCGACTTCACGGCACTGGTTACCCAGCTCGAAAAAACCCCGGACACCACCGGCCAAAAACCGCAGTACTCCGTTCGCCCGCCGGCTACGGGCGGTGACGGCGCGCTCGTCACCGACTGCTGATCCACCACACGGACAACACCCCGCCAAGGAACATCGGAGAACACCATGCGTAACGATACCCGCGTCCTGTACAACGCCTACCTGCAACAACTCGCGCAACTGCACGGCGTGAGCGACGTCACCACCAAATTTACCGCCGCACCGAGCGTGGCCCAGACCCTGGAAACCCGAATCCAGGAGTCCAGCGCCTTCCTCAGCGCCATCAATGTGTTTGGCGTGTCCGAGCAGTCCGGTGAAAAAATCGGCATCGGTATCGACGGCACCATCGCCAGCACCACCGACACCACCCTGAAGGATCGTGAGCCGCGCGACCCGAGCGGACTGGACAACCGTGGGTACGTCTGCACCCAGACCAACTTCGACACCGGCATCCGTTACCAGAAGCTGGATCAGTGGGCCAAGTTCAAGGACTTCCAGGCACGCATTCGCGACGCCATCATCAAGGCTCAGGCCCTCAACCGGATCATGATCGGTTGGAACGGCACCAGTCGTGCCGCGACCTCCAACCCGACGCTCAACCAACTCTTGCAGGACGTCAACATCGGCTGGCTGGAGAAAATGCGTCAGGAGAACGCGGCTCGCGTACTGCACGAAGTAGTCGACGGCAGCGGAAAGATCCAGATCGGCGACGGCAAAGACTTCGAAAACATCGACGCCCTGGTCGTGAGCATGGTCAACGAGTTCATCGAGCCCTGGTATCAGGAAGACACCGACCTGGTGGTGATCTGCGGTCGCCAGTTGTTGGCCGACAAGTACTTCCCGATCATCAACAAAACCCAGGCACCGACCGAAATGCTCGCGGCGGATATCGTCACCAGCCAGAAGCGTATCGGCAATCTGCCGGCCGTTCGTGTACCGCATTTCCCGGCCAACGGCCTGCTGGTGACCCGCCTGGATAACCTGTCGCTGTACTGGCAGGAAGGCACCCGCCGCCGCACCGTCGTCGACAACGCCAAACGCGACCGCATCGAAAACTTCGAATCAGTCAACGAAAGCTATGTGATTGAAGACCTGGGCTGCGCTGCCATGGCCGAAAACATCACCCTGAGCTGAGGCCGGCGATCATGACCAACCCTTGCCGCCGTCACTTCCAACGCATCACAGCAGCCGTTGCAGCGGCTGCAGTGGCAGGCCCAGCCATGACTATGGAAGGCGCATCCGTTTATGAGCTGCACCTCGCGAAGCTCCAGCAGGACTATCTGCGCCTGAAACAGGTGCAGTCGACCGAAGGCAAGGCGGAACTGAAACGGCAATTGCTGCCGGAGTATGTCCCCTATGTGGAAGGTGTTCTCGCCGAAGGCAAAGGCGCCCAGGACCAGGTGCTGACCACATTGATGGTCTGGCGCATGGACGCCGCGGACTTTGCTGGCGCCCTGGACATTGCGGAATACGTGATCCACCACGCGCTGCTGATGCCTGACCGCTTCGAACGCACCACCGGCACCATCGTCGCAGAAGAAATCGCCGAAGTGGCACTGAAAGCGCAGAAGGCCGGTGGAACCTTTGATCTGGGCCTGCTGCTACGCACTGAGCAGATCGCAGGTGACGAGGACATGCCTGACCAGGCCAAGGCCAAGCTGCACCTGGCACTGGGTAAGGCATATGCCGAGAAAATTTCCGACGAGGATCCAGCAGAAAACCGCCTGATCGCCCTCGGCACTCTGGAGTCCGCCAAAACTCACTTAGCCCGCGCCATCGAGCTGAACACCAGCTGCGGCGGCAAGAAGGATCTGGAGCGCGTTGAGCGCCTCCTCAAGAAATTCGCTGCTCCCAGCAGCTAACCGAGCGTCCCCACGCACCCCGCCGGCTCGGGGCGGATCGGCCAGGCCGCTCCTCCTGAACGTGAAGCCCCGACCACCGGCGACCCATTTTTGAGTGCTGTTCCATGAGCGCATTTGTAGCCAGCGGCCCAGTCACCGGCGGTCACATCAACACCGACCCGTTCTGGCCCTCAATCGACCTTGAGCAGCTCCGCGCCACTCTACGCATCGACAACAGCGTCACCCCCGCTCGCCTGGAAACGGCCGTCATCGCTGCAGCGATCAATCTCAATCGCGAGCTGAAGTTGTGGAAGGCCCAACAACTGGCTGCCGGTTACACCACGCTGGCCGACGTCCCTGACGACAAGATCAACGATGTATCGGTCCAGGCCCACCTGTACCGGCGTGCGATCGAGGCCGGTACCGGCGCAGAAGTTTGCGAGCGGTACCGCGACTACAGCGCGACCAACACCGGCAACGATAAAGCCGAAGAAAAAGCCTCGACCATCGACGACTACCGCCGCGATCTGCGTTGGGCAGTCCGTGACTTTCTCGGCATCAGCCGCACCACCGTGGAGCTGATCTGATGCCTGTCGCCGTCCGCGCCAATCAGAACGACACCGTCGACGCCCTCTGCTGGCGCCACTACGGCCGCACTGCAGGCGTCACAGAGGCAGTACTTGAAGCGAACCCAGGCCTGGCCGACCACGGCCCAATCCTGCCGCAAGGCCTTGTCGTCAACATGCCCGAAGTCCAAACCAGCGCGCCCCAGCGGCAGATGGTGAACCTATGGGACTGACACCGCAGCACCAAGCCCTTGAACCCACCAACCCTGGACAACGGAATGAAGCGCATGCCTGACCGTCCCGACACCTGGGCCTGGCTCGCCGCCTGGCTCGAACAGAACTGGCCGACTCTTTACGCCGGAGTCCTCGCCCTGATCATCGCCGCCCTGCGGATCATGTACGGCGGCGGCACCCTGCGCCGCATGGTGGTCGAGGCTCCGCTGTGCGGATCTTTGGCACTGGCCGCCAGCCACGGCTTGGCGCTGCTGGGCATCCCGACCTCCACCGCGCCATTTTTCGGCGGGGTAATCGGCCTGCTCGGCGTTGAAGGCACCCGCGCTGCGGCCAAGAGGTTTTTCAACCGAAAGGTAGAGCAACTATGACCACCCTTCGCCACGGTAACCGCTCGCAAGCGGTGCTGATGCTACAAAAGAACCTGAACAAGCACGGTGCCAACCTGGTGCCGGATGGTGACTACGGCGACGCCACCGAGGCCGCCGTCCGCGCTTACCAGGTCAAAGTCGGTCTGGTCGCAGATGGTGTAGCCGGTAACAAGACGCAAACCAGCCTTGCCGGCGGCGACTGCGCCCAGCTGCTGTGCAACAATGACCTGGTGACCGCTGCCGAACGGCTCGGAGTGCCGCTGGCGAGCATCTACGCGGTCAATGAAGTGGAATCCAAGGGCAAGGGCTTCCTCGACAACGGCAAGCCGGTAATTCTGTTCGAACGCCACATCATGTACCGCCAGCTCGCCAAGGCTCGAAACGCAAGTGATGACCCGGCCGAACTCAAGCGGCACGCCGACCAGCTCGCCACGGCCAACCCCGCCCTGGTCAACCCGAAGCCCGGCGGATACATCGGTGGTACCGCCGAGCACCAGCGCCTAGCCATGGCCCGACTGATCGACGACACCGCCGCCCTAGAGTCGGCTTCCTGGGGCGCCTTCCAGATCATGGGGTTCCACTGGAAGCGTCTCGGCTATGCCAGTGTGCAGGACTTTGTGGCGGCAATGAGTGCCGGCGAATCACAGCAGTTCGACGCTTTCACCCGCTTCATCGAGACCGACCCGACGCTACACAAGGCCCTGAAAGCGCGCAAATGGGCCGAGTTCGCCAAGCTCTACAACGGACCAGACTATCTGCGAAATCTCTATGACACCAAGCTCCAGCGTGCCTACGAGCGGCACGCCGGCTGTGGGTGCGGACAAGGGGTGGCGGCATGATCGACTTCGACGCGGTAGAAAAACTACGGGTGCAGGACGGTGACGTGCTGGTGGTGCCTGCGTCGTCCGAACATGAGGACATGCAGCTCCTGGCCGAGTCCATTCAGATAATGAACGGTGCCAGAGCGGTGATCGTGCGCGGCCCCATCAAGCAGCTCAACATCGACGCGATGAACAAACTCGGCTGGTACCGCGCGTGAGCACCCTGCGCCAGGCCCTATACGGCTTCGCCCTGCTCGGTGCACTGGCGCTGCTGATCTGGGGTCAGCAACAGCGCATTAATGTCGCTGAAGGCAAAGCCGAGCTGGCGAGAGATGCGGCCAAGACCGCACGCGCAGACGCCGACCGCAACCTGGCGACCGCCAATACTCTCACCGCCACTTTGAAACAGGAGCGCGACACCCAGAGCACCCTGCGCATCCAACAGGATCAACTGCGCCAAGGCCTGGCAAAACGCGAGCGAACCATAGAGGACCTGAAACGTGAAAACTCCGAACTACGCGACTGGGCTGCTCAGCCTTTGCCTGACGCTGCTCGCCGGTTGCGCGAGCGCCCCGCCCTCACCGGCGCCGCAGCTTACCGTGACTGGCTGTCCGGCCGTGGTGCCGTGCCAACTACCGGCGACCAGCCCGCGCAATAACGGTGACCAGTTGACCGATGAGGACCGCGCAGAAGCTGCATGGGCCGATTGCGCCGCCCAGGTAGACATGGTCTACAAGCACCAGCAGGCCCATCCATGAATAAGCCCGAAAGCCTTCGCGCCCATCTGCTGGCCACCGTTGCGGAGTTAAAGCACAACCCCGACCGCCTGCTGATCTTCATCGACAACGGCAGGGTTCGTTGCACCGCTGCTCGTACCCTGTCATTTGAATACAGCTTTGACCTGCAGATCATACTTACCGAGTTCGCCGGCCACCCCGACAGCGTGATCCTACCGATCCTGGGCTGGCTCAGCGTCAACCAGTCCGAGCTGCTGGAAAACCTCGACAAGGTCAAAGACGGCATCCAGTTCGAGGCCGACATCCTCGACAAGGACAAAGTGGACCTCAGCATTACCCTGCTGCTGACAGAGCGGGTGGTCGTGGGCAGCGACGACCAAGGCCACACCACAGTCAAACACCCGAATGAACCGCAGCGAGTGGCTGGCTATCTCGATCCGAACTGGAAGCCTGGGGCACAGGGCAACGCCAGTGAATGGATAGTGCCTGATGGCCAGTAACCTGGAAGCACTGGAGACCTGGGCGGCGGTGCTGCTGGCACGGCTGGAGCCTGGGGAGCGAAGCAAACTTGCACGGAGCATCGGGCAAGAGCTTCGCCGCAGCCAGCAGAAGCGAGTGATGGCGCAAGAAAACCCAGACGGGAGCAAGTATTCCCCTCGCAAACACCGAGACCTGAGAGGGAAACAGGGAAGGGTTCGTCGGAAGTTGGCGATGTTTCAGAAACTGAGAAACACGAAATACCTGAAGGCCCGTGGTGATAGCAATACTGTGACGGTGGGCTTCACCGGACGTGTCGCCCGGATCGCCAGGGTTCACCAATATGGTTTGAAAGACCGTGCAGAACGTGGCGCCCCCGAAGTGCGCTATGCGCAGCGTGAAACGCTAGGGTTCACCGAATTTGACCTCGATCTTATACGAGACCGTTTACTAGGCCATCTGACAACGGAGAATCCGTGGCAACCATAGACTCGGCTCCTATACAATCCCAAAAATGGAATTACCCACTAGGAGCTGCACATGGAGTCAGTGATCAAACTAATTTCAGCCTTAGCCCAAATTCTTTGGCCTATTCTTGGATTCACAACTCTTTTTCTTTTCAGAAAAGAGATCGCCGAGATACTGCGAAGGATAAAAAAAGGCAAAATGCTCGGTCAAGAGATAGAACTCTCGGACTCCATTGAAACTTTAAGAGTTTCTGTTGAAACCGTAAAAGAAACGACGCCAAAACTTGCTACTACTGATACCCCACCGATTAACAACGTTCTCAACAACGTTGAACATGACGAGATCAAGGAGGTACTAGATGAAGCATCTAGATCACCTAGAGTTGCGCTCATAACTTTAGGTGGATATATCGAAATCGCAGCACGACGAGCATTAGCCAGCATAGGGACTGCGATGAAACCTCTCCGAAAAATCTCGGCGGTTGAGGCAGTAGATAGACTCAATCATCAGTATGGCGGACTGCCTGGCGATGTTGTAAATGCTATGAGAATTTTCATGGATGTGAGAAATAAAATTGTTCATACCAGAGAGGCAACCGACGAAGACATTATTAGCGCACTCGACTCGGGAATTACCTTATTACGCACCCTTAAAGCGCTGCCCTATGAAACACTCACTGTACTTCATCATGGAATTCCTCTTTACGCTGATGAACAATGCAACTGCCAAGTAATCGGCACCGGGGTAATCATTGAATTTATGGGGCCAGGCAAAATAAGAAAACGCCAACATATCCTTCCAACGATGTGTGAAGACTACGAAAAAGGCCAGAACTTAACGTTGGAGTGGGATTTGACAAACATCTGGGGAGAAACATGGTACGTCGACCCAGAAAGCGGGCATCAAACTAAAGCATGGATCAGCTCAGGGGAGTTTAAAGGACGTCCACTCGATTCAATGTAATCTAAACGCCCTATCCACTGAATCCGCCCCCTGTAAAAAGCCCGCCTACAATCCGAGTGTGCTGCACTCCCACGCGCGTGGCGCCACCATCGGCGCCATGAACGATCTCGCCGCCCTCGCCCGCATGCTCGAAAACCTCATCCGCTTCGGCGTAATCGCCGCCGTGCAGATGGTGCCCCCACGCGTGCAGGTTAAAACCGGAACATTGATCACCGCCTGGCTGCCGTGGGTCACCCTGCGCGCCGGCGCTGATCAGGAATGGGACCCGCCCACAGTCGACGAACAAGTGGTCCTGTTCAGTCCATCCGGCCAGCTCGCCAACGGCTTCGTCATCGCCGGGATTCCCAGCGACAACATCCCGGCCAATGGCGACCGTGCCGGCCTGCACCGCCGCACCTACGCCGACGGTGCGGTGATTGAATACGACAGTATCACCCACCACCTGAATGCCACATTGCCCGACAGCGGCACCACCAGCCTGGTCAGCAAGGGCGGGATCAACATCATCGGCCCCATCAATCACCAGGGCAACTACAACCAAACCGGCAACCAGAATGTGGTCGGCCGTGTGGACGTCTCCGAAGACGTGGTCGCCGCTGGCATCAGCTTGGTGAACCACCCCCACGGCGGTGTGATGCCAGGCAGCGGCAAGACGGGGAAACCAGAATGAACCGACAAACCGGCGCTGCCATTGATGAGCTGGACCACATAGCCCAGTGCATGACCGACATTCTCACCACCCGCATCGGCACCCGCGTGATGCGCCGCGAATACGGCAGCCTGCTACCCGAGCTGGTGGACCATCCATTCAACGACGTCACCCGCTTGCGGGTGTACTCGGGCGCAGTCATGGCGTTGATGCGCTGGGAACCACGGATCAGCCTCAGCCGCATTCAGTTCGTCGGCGCCAATCTGCAAGGCCAGTCCGTGCTGGACGTGGAAGGCAGTGTCGTCGACAGCAACGAGTCGTTCAGCCTGAGCATCCCGCTGCAACTGGGAGGCAGTGTATGAACTCCTTTGCCGCGATTGATCTCAGCCAGCTCCCGGCGCCGCAGATCGTCGAGCAGATCGACTACGAACTGATCCTGGCGGAACGCAAGGCCTACATGATCAGCCTGTGGCCGATTGAGGAACAGGCCGAGATTGCCGCACGCCTCGAAATGGAATCGGAGCCACTGACCAAGCTGCTGCAAGAAAATGTCTACCGCGAAACCATCTGGCGCCAGAGGGTCAACGAGGCGTCGATTGCCAACCTGCTGGCCCTGGCGAAAGACGCCGATCTGGACCAACTGGCGGGCAACTTCAACGTCAAGCGTCTGGTTGTCCAGGAAGCCAATCCGCAGGCGAACCCGCCCTTAGCGCGGTTGATGGAGAGTGACGACAGTCTGCGTGAGCGGGCACAAATGTCCTGGGAAGGGCTGAGCACCGCCGGGCCACGCAACAGTTACATCTTCCATGCCCGAGGCGCGGACGGCCGGGTTGCAGACGCCACAGCTGAAAGCCCGTCCCCTGCCGTGGCGGTGATCACCGTGCTATCGCTCTTGGGTGATGGCACGGCGCCGGCCGACCTGCTCGCCATCGTCAAGACGCACCTGAGCGACGATGACCGCCGCCCAGTGGCTGACCGCATCACCGTTCAGGGCGCGCAGATCATCCGCTACCAGGTCAAAGCCAAGCTGTACCTGTTAACCAGTGGTCCCGAGTCTGAGCCGATTCTGGCGGCAGCTGAGCAGCGCTTGCTGACCTATGTCAGCCAACGTCGGCGCCTGGGAATGGAAGTGTCGGAGTCGGCTGTTCACGCCGCGTTGCATGTCGAAGGCGTGCGCAAGGTTGAACTGGAAAACTGGGTCGACATCGTCGCGACCAAAGCCCAGGCGCCCTACTGCACTGGCGTCACCGTCACCCGGGGTGCCGAATAATGGGCGCTCAGCACCTGCTACCCGGAAACTCCACACCGCTTGAGCGCCAAGCTGCGCAGGCACTCGCGCAAATTCAGCGGGTACCCATCCCACTGCGACAGCTGTGCAACCCGAACACCTGCCCGGTGCCGTTGCTGCCTTACCTGGCCTGGGCCTTTTCCGTCGACCGCTGGGACAGCAATTGGACCGAGGCCACCAAACGCGCGGCCATTCGTTCATCCCGCTACATCCACGCTCACAAGGGGACCATCGGCGCTCTGCGCCGGGTGGTTGAGCCGCTGGGTTACCTGATCGAGGTGGTGGAGTGGTGGCAGACCTTGCCAGAGGGCGTACCCGGCACCTTTGCCTTGAAGGTCGGCGTGCTGGACACCGGTATCACCGAAGAAATGTACCTGGAGCTGACCTGGCTGATCGATGACGCGCGGCCGGTCAGCCGTCACCTGATCGGCTTAGCAATCAGTTTAGAAACCACCGGCCGCGTCTATGTCGGCGCTTGTGTCACCGACGGCGATGAAATTGACGTGTACCCGCCAACGCAACGCGACATCGAGGTTAGCGGCTACGTCCGCCTGGGTGGTCGTGAACACAATATCGACACCATGGACATTTACCCATGACAGACCAAAACAGCCAGTTTTTCGCCATTCTTACTGCCGTTGGTAAAGCCAAACAGGCCAATGCCAGCGCCTTGGGTATTCCTTGGACCTTCGCGCAGATGGGCGTCGGCGATGCTAACGGCGCCGATCCAATCCCTAGCGAGCAACAAACAAAACTGATCCACGAGAACCGCCGGGCTCCGCTGAATCAGGTGAAGGTGGACCCCGCAAACGCCAACATCATCATCGCCGAGCAGGTTATTCCTGAAAATGTCGGAGGCTGGTGGATTCGAGAAATCGGGCTCTACGATGCTGCGGGTGATCTGGTCGCTGTGGCGAACTGTGCGCCGAGCTTCAAACCCCTACTGACTCAGGGCTCCGGACGGACCCAGGTCATCCGTATGAACCTGATCGTAAGCAACACCGCCAACATCGAGTTGAAAATTGACCCGAGCGTCGTGTTGGCTACTCGCGCCTATGTCGACTCCACTATCACCACGATATTCCCCCCCAATAAAGCCCCTGGCACATACACCAAGGTACAGATAAACAGCCGGGGCATAGTTGTTGCGGGTTCAAACCCGACAACGTTGGCCGGGTACAGCATCACAGACGCACTGAGTAATACCGGCGGCGATGTCACCGGGACGATCAATATGATTAATTCGCGCAGCATCACAACCGTCGCGACGGACTCGGACAGCTGGGCGGGAGGTCTGCATGCGGTATCCCGGGAATCGAGAGCGATCCTGTCGGGCTTCGGCGCCTGGGGCACAAGGGATGCTGTACATACGGTCTACATGGGGCTCAGCAGCGCGCCTTGGGAATATGGCTACGGTATTAGGATAAAAGCGGAAGGCGTGTACATCTCGGGACCGATTACTGGTAACGGCGCAGGGTTGAGCGGCATTCCCTGGAATGGCCTCACCGACACCCCGACAACGCTTGCTGCGGCCGGGATCACAGACGCACTGTCGATTGATGGAGGTACCCTTAAAGGCAATGTCCAACTGACGGAGAACAGCAGATTCTACATTTCCCCGGGAAATTCGCCCTCATGGGGATTGGGAATGTTCGCCGGGGCTCCTGGATCGATTAAGGGGGGCGTTGGCTTTTGGGGCGGAGCTGATGGTGTGTTCAAGACTGCATTTCTGGGGCTTGGAACTGATCCATGGTCCAGCGGGCCGGGTATCCGGGTCACATCGGAAGGCACTGTACAAATCACCGGCACTATCTACGGCAACGGCGCAGGCCTGAGCTCCATACCTTTTACCGGATTGACAGGCCTGCCGACGACATTATCTGGCTACGGCATCATCGCTGCGAGCCAAACGGAAGCCGAGCAGGGCTCTGACACAACCAAACCAATGACGGCGCTGCGGGTCTGGCAGGCAATCGCTGCCAAAGTTGTGCAGGCGACAACAAGCATTGCAGGTATCGCTCGTTTCGCTTCGCAGACGGCAGTCAAAAACGGTACTGACCCATCGACGATAGTCAGCCCTTTGACTCTTGCCACACGCTTGGATGAGTTGTGGCAAGCCGCCAAAGAAGGCGTACTGGGCGTTGTACAACTTGCCACGCAACCGGAGGTCAATGCCGGGACCGACGACACAAAAGCCGTGACGCCCAAAAAGCTGCGCGCTGGTGTTTCATGGGTGCTTGGCGCCAATGGCTACATCGCAATGCCAACCTGGCTGGGCGGCTGGATTCTGCAATGGGGGCTAGCGGCCGGGGTTGGGCAGGCGACTAACAGCGGTACCTCCCAAGGCCCAGGCCGTGACGTGTCTCTTTCCGTGACGTTCCCGACCGAAATCATGTGGGTGGGCGCCTGCATGGCCTTTACGACGATGATCACCGGGGCAGCTTTTGCGCCTGGAGCAGGGTACGTATCCAGGTCTGTGATCCGCGTTCAGAACAACTACACCCAGTCAACAGGCGACATCGCTTGGTGGGCGCTTGGCCGATAAAGAGGTACACCTATGGCAATGTTTTACAGCCCTTCAGAGCGCGGTTTTTTCGACACTGCGCTCAATAGTAAAAAGCAGATTCCCGCCGATGCGATTGCGGTCAACGAGTCGCAGCGCCGGGAGCTTGTGGCAGGGATATCGCGCGGTCTGCTCGCGCAAGTGTCCGAGGATGGTTCGCTGGAGCTGGTCGAACCGACGGTTGATCCCGCTGCCGTGGCCCTGGCTGAACGCGCTTGGCGTGATGCAGTACTGACGTCGGCGGCCTGGCTGCGTGAGCGGCACCGCGACCAGCTTGAAATTGGCGCGCCGACAACGCTCACCGCCGAGCAATTCGAAGGGCTGTTGATATTCATGCAAGCTCTGCGCGACTGGCCGCAATCGCCGGAATTCCCGGATAGCACACATCGCCCTATCGCGCCCACCTGGATTGAGGAGCAGGCTCAGTAAGAACCGTTGAACGGTGGCGCGCCTTGTAGCGTGTCCACCTACAACGCCCACCACTCGCCGAACTGCCGCGCGCGCGGCAGCCTGTGCACTGTCATTCCATCACAGCGCAGGCAACCACCCATGGCCGGTTCAGACTATCTCCACGGCGTGCGGGTCATCGAACTCAACGATGGCACCCGCCCCATTCGCACCATTGCTACCGCAGTCATCGGCCTGGTTTGTACGGCTGAGGATGCGGACCCGCTTATGTTCCCACTGGACACGCCCGTCCTGCTTACTAGCGTGCAAGCCGCCATCGGCAAAGCTGGCGTCAAAGGCACCCTGGCATCCAGCCTGAAAGCCATCGGCGACCAGACCAAGCCCTACACCATCGTGGTGCGGGTCAAGGAAGGCGCCGACGAAGCGACCACTACCAGTGCCTTGATCGGCACCACTACCCCTGACGGTAAGTACACCGGCATGAAGGCTCTGCTCGCCGCCAAGGCCCGAGTGGGCATGACGCCGCGCCTTCTCGGGGTGCCAGGCCTCGACAGTTTGCCGGTGGCCACCGCCCTGGTGTCTGTCGCCCAAGACCTGCGCGCCTTTACGTACGTCAGTGCCTGGGGCTGCAAAACTAAGGAAGAGGTGGTCGCTTACCGCGCGAACTTCGGCGCCCGCGAAGTCATGGTGATCTGGCCGGAGTTCCAAAGTTGGGACACCGTCACCAACAAAACGGTTACAGCTTCGGCAGTGGCCCGTGCCCTGGGCCTGCGGGCGAAAATCGATCAGGAAACCGGCTGGCACAAGACCCTTTCCAACGTCGCCGTCAACGGTGTTACCGGCATCAGCGCCGACGTGTTCTGGGATCTGCAAAACCCCGCTACCGATGCCAACTACCTCAACAGCAACGAGGTCACCACCCTGATCAACGAGGGCGGCTTCCGCTTCTGGGGTAGCCGTACGTGCAGCGACGACCCACTGTTCGCCTTTGAAAACTACACCCGTACCGCGCAGATCCTAGCCGACACCATGGCCGAGGCGCACATGTGGGCCGTGGACAAGCCCATGCACGCTTCCCTGGTCAGAGACATCATCAACGGGATCAACGCCAAGTTCCGCGAGTTAGTTTCCCAGGGCTACCTGATCGGCGGCAGCGCCTGGTACCCGGAAGATGTCAACGACAAGGACACCCTCAAGGCCGGCAAGCTGACGATCGATTACGACTACACGCCAGTTCCGCCTTTGGAAGACCTCACCCTACGCCAGCGCATCACCGACAGCTACCTGATGCAGTTCGCTGCTGCCGTCAACGCTTAAACCTGGCCTCCCCGCAAGGGGAGTTAACCCCGTGCCATAACCCCGGAGAACACCGCCATGGCCCTGCCCCACAAACTCAAAAACATGAACCTGTTTAACGACGGTGGCAGCTATACCGGCAAAGCCAAGACCGTCACCCTCCCCGCGCTGGGCCGCAAGATGGAAGCCTATCGCGGCGGTGGCATGAACGGCCCGGTGAAATCCGACCTTGGCTTCTCCGACGACGGCATCCAGCTGGAATGGAAGCTCGGCGGCCTCGATCTGATCGTTCTTAAGCAGTTCGCTGCGGTGAACGCTTCGGGCATTGCTTTGCGCTTCTCAGGTGCATTTGAGCAGGACGACACCGGAGAAGTCAGCGCTGTGGAGATCTCCGTGCGCGGTCGTCACGAGACTATCGAAATGGGCGATGCCCAGCCAGGTGAAGACACCGAGCACTCCATCACCACCACATGCACCTACTACAAGCTGACTGTCGACAACGAAGACATCATCGAAATCGACCTGCTCAACTTCATCGAGAAGGTCGGCGGTGTGGACATGCTGGAAAAACAGCGCAAGGCCATCGGCCTCTGACCCCTTCAATCGCTAACCGCATACCTTCATCACCAGGAGCTTTCCCATGGAAACTTTAAATACAGAACAAACCGACGTGCACGAACTGGCCGACGACAATACCGTCATCCTCGACACTCCGATCCGCCGTGGCACCAGCACCATCGAGAGCATCACCCTGCGCAAACCCAACTCGGGCGAGCTGCGCGGCGTGAGCCTGGCCGAGCTGCTGCAGATGGACGTCAACAGCTTGATCAAGGTGTTACCGCGCATCAGCTCGCCAACCCTCACCACCGTTGAAGTCACGTCCATGGACCCCGCCGACCTGGTCGCGCTCAGCACGAAGATCACCGGTTTTTTGCTACAGAAATCGACGAAGACGGATGCATCCCTCGTTGCGTAGAGGAGGCCATGGCCGATCTGGCCGTGGTTTTTCACTGGGCACCGGCTGACATGGATCAGTTGGGCCTGCAAGAACTGATGGACTGGCGCGAGCGCGCCAGGGTGCGGAGTTCCACCGATGGCAAATGATCTGCGGCTACAGGTGGTGCTGGATGCCATCGACAAAGCCACCCGCCCGTTGAAGCAAATCAACAACGGCAGCCTTGAGACCGCCCGCGCGCTTAAGGCTGCACGCGACCGCCTGAAAGAACTCAACACTCAGCAGAAAGACGTCAGCGCCTGGCGCGCTCAGCGTGCCGCCGCCGATCAGACCGGCACCGCGCTCACCGCCGCACGCGATAAAGTCAAAGCCCTCAGCCAGCAGTTTGCCGCGACCGGCGCGCCGACCAGGGCAATGACGCGCGAGTTTCAGTCAGCGGTACGCGAGGCCACAAAGCTCAAGCAGCAACATCAGCAGCAGAGCGTTCAACTGCAAGGCCTCCGGTCAAAGCTCAATGACGCCGGCATCAGCACTAAAAATCTAGTGGCCCACGAACGCCAGCTGCGCGAGCAGATCACAGCCACCAACGCCAGCATCAGCACGCAAGGCAAGCGCATGGCGGAGCTGAGCGCCCAGCACAAGCGCGCGGCCATGGCCCGGGGCAGCTACGACAAAGGCAAGCAGTTCGCGGGCAACGCGGCCGTGGCCGGGGGCTCCAGCTTGGGCGTTGCGTACGCAGCCAGCCGCCCAATCATCGGCGTGGTAAAGGAATACGTCGACTTCGAAACCGCCATGATGGGCGTAGCCAAGCAGGTCGACGGCGCGCGGGACGACAACGGCAAACTCACAGCCACCTATTACGAGTTTGCGGACGCGATCAAAGCGGCCAGCAACGAAATGCCCATTGCCACCACCGAGTTCGCCGCCCTGGTCGAAGCACAGGCCCGAGCCGGTATTCAGGGCAAAGAAAACCTATTGACCATGGCAAAGGTATCGGCCACCGCCGCAGTGGCGTTCGACCTGCCGGCGGAACAGGTGGGCGAGGACATGGGCCGGATCGCAGGTTTGTACAAGGTGCCCATCAAGAACATCTCCGAGTTGGGTGATGCACTCAACTACCTGGACGACAACACCCGTTCCAAGGGTGGCGACATCATTGAAACGCTGACCCGCATGAGCGACGTAGCCGACAAGCTCGACTACCGCAAGGCGGCAGCGCTGGGCAGTACGTTCCTGTCGCTGGGTTCGGCACCAGAAGTCGCCGCGAGCGCTTCCAGGGCGATGGTCCGTGAGCTTTCCATAGCCACCATGCAGAGTAAGAAGTTCCAGGAAGGCATGGCCATGGTCGGCCTTGACTCAAAGGCTGTGCAGAGCGGAATGAGCAAGGACGCCATGGGCACAATGATGAGTGTCCTTGAGCGGATCAAAAAGCTGTCGCCTGAGCAACAGACAGAAGCGTCAACGCGGATATTCGGCAAAGAATTCGGCAAGGACGCTGGCAAGCTGGTCAACAACCTGGACGAACTGAAACGTCAGCTCGACCTGGTGAATGACGCCGCAGCCAATGGCTCGATGCAGCGGGAAATGGATATCCGTGCTGATGCGATCGAAGGTCGCTGGCAAGTGCTGCAGAACAAGTTATTCAACACCAAAAGCGGCGCGGGCGAAGCCGTACGGTCGACCATGGTAGACGTCATGGACGCCATCGGCGGTGTGCTGGACAAGGTCAATGCCTGGGTCAAAGCCAACCCGACGTTGACGGCGACCTTGCTGAAGATCGTAGCCAGTGTGGCGGTGTTGTCAGCGGTTTTCGGCGGGCTCGCCCTCACACTCGCCGGCATCTTGGGGCCGTTCCTGTTCTTACGCTTCGGCCTGGCCATGTTCGGTGTTCGCCTGCCCGGCATCATCGGTATTTTCAAGGTGTTCGGCACGGTTCTGCGAACGCTGGGCGGGATTTTGATTGGTCCCCTGGTGACCGCACTTCGTACGGTTGGCATAGCGTTGTGGGGGCTTTCCGCTAACCCGATTGTCCTGGTCATCGCTGCTGTTGTCGCTGCACTGGCCGGCGGCGCGTACCTGATCTACAAGAACTGGGACGCGGTAAAAACCTACTTCGCCAACGCCTGGACCGAAATCAAATCGGGGTTTGACGGCGGGATCATCAGCATCATCAATACCCTCACTAACTTCAGCCCCATCGGCCTCATTTACCAGGCGTTCGCTGGAGTATTGAGTTACCTGGGCGTGGATCTACCAAACCGGTTCACCGAATTCGGCAACATGATCGTCAATGGCCTGGTCAACGGGTTGATGGCAGGACTTGGCAGCGTCAAAACGGCCATCAGCTCAATCGGCGACGCCAGCATTGGTTGGTTCAAGGAAAAGCTCGGCATCCACAGCCCGTCGCGGGTGTTCGCAGAGCTGGGGGGGTTCACCATGGCAGGCCTGACACAGGGCCTGGAAGGTGGACAGAAAGGCCCACTGGACGCCCTGACCAGCATGAGCAAGCAGATGACAGCGGCGGGCACCCAGGCACTGAGCACAACCGCCATACCGGCGTTTTCCGTGGACACTGCGCCGCCGATCAACAGCGCGCCCGCAGCAGCCGTCTACGACAGCCACGACACCTACGAATTCACCATCACGGCGGGGCCTGGCACGGACATGCAAAGTTTGGAAAAGAGCGTGCGTGTATTGATGGCCCGCATCGAAAACGAAAAGAAAGCGCGTCAGCGCAGCAAACTTTCTGATCTGGAATAACCACCATGATGATGGCCCTCGGCATGTTCGTTTTCAGCCTCTCAACTGCCGCCTACCAGGAACTGCAACGCCAAACCGATTGGCGGCATGCCACCAACAACCGCGTCGGCGCGCCGCCTGCGCGGCAGTTCGTAGGCCGTGGCGAAGATGCCATCACCCTCCCCGGCATCATCTTCCCCGAGCTGGCCGGTAGCGCCCTAAGCCTCGACGCGATACGCCTGATGGCGAATACCGGCAAGGCCTGGCCCATGGTCGAAGGCACCGGCCGGATATACGGCCTGTGGGTGATAGAGAGCCTGAGCGAGAACAAGACCATTTTTTTCAGCAACGGCACCCCACGGCGCATTGAATTCACCCTGAGCCTCAAGCGCATCGACGACGACCGCATCGACCTACTCGGCGCCGGTACCAGCATTGGCGTCAACATCTTGCGAGGCCTGCTGTGATCGACTCCATCATTTCCAAGGTCACCGGCTACGTGCGCAGTACCGCCGAGCAGTACGTCCGTGACGCGGCCTATCCCGTGCCGGCCTTTCGGCTCACCGTCGACGGCCTGGACATTGCCCAACTGATAAGCCCACGGCTGATGAGCTTGGAGCTGACCGACAATCGCGGCGTTGAGGCCGACCAACTCAGCATCACCCTTAGCGACCATGATGGTCTGCTTTCGATCCCACCCAAGGGTGCGGTGCTGCGTTTGTGGTTGGGCTGGAGCGATACCGGCCTGGTGGATAAGGGCACCTACACCGTCGACGAAACCGAACACAGCGGCGCACCGGATGTACTCAGCATTCGTGCTCGATCGGCAGACCTGCGCAAGGGCTTGAAAACCAAGCGGGAGCGTAGCTGGAGCAACACCACCCTCGGCGACGTCCTGGGCGATATAGCCATCGGCAACGGTCTGACCGCGACCATCGCAGGCGCCCTCGACGGGTTGCCCATACTGCAGCTCGACCAAGCCAACGAGTCCGACGCCAACCTGATCAGCCGCCTGGGTGAGGAATTCGACGCGGTGGCCAGCGTGAAAGCGGGTTGCCTGCTGTGCCTGCCGGCGGGCGGCGGCAAGACCGCCAGCGGCCTGGACCTGCCACACATCACCCTCACCCGCGCCGACGGCGACCAGCACCGCTATCTGCAAGCCGACCGCGACAGCTACGACGGCGTGCGCGCCTATTACTACGACGTCAATAGCGCCAAGAAACAGGAGGCCATTGCCGGCGGCGGCGATAACCTCAAGGACCTGCGCCACACCTACAGCGACCAGCAGTCGGCCCTGCGCGCAGCCCGGGCGGAGTTCCGGCGACTGCAACGTGGCAGCGCCACTCTCAGCTACAACTTGGCCATGGGCCGACCAGATCTGATCCCCGAGCTGACGTACACACTTCAGGGCGTGAAGGCGGAAATCGACGAGATCATTTGGTACGGCGGGAATGTGCAGCACAGCCTGAGTGCTGATGGTGGCTATACCGTCAGCTTGGAGCTGGAGAGCAAGCTGCCCGAGGATAACGTTGAAGAGCTGGCGGAAGACAACAAGGGTGATTACACGGGGATCATCGCGTATTACCGCGATCAGAAAACTGGAAAGGAGAAGACGACTACGGCAGGGGATCAGTCTAAGCCGAGGCGGTTGCGGTGGTTGTATGCCAGTGAGAAGACAGCCAAGCGGGCGGTGGATCGGGAGTTTGCACGAATGAAAGCATCAAAGTATTCGTAAATACAACTGTCATCACGAGACAAATTTGATAGCATTTCAATATCAAACTAGCAAATCAGAGCATAGCGGAAATGCAAACAGAGCCTAAAAACTTCAACAACGACGAGCGCTTTCAGAAGCTCAGAAAAATGTCTGACAAAGTTTTATCCGGATGGCTTGAAGATGAAAATGAATTTTGGACCGAAATCAACGTCACGTTAGACGATATCCCCGAAGATGCGGAGAGCAAAGGTTTAGTTGAACAATATCTTAATATCCTTAACGAAGCACCAATGCTGTTTGGCGGGCTCGACGAATTAGAGAGTTTTCAAGCGATCACCCCGATTCCTTTTCATGATGACGCCCCCCTAAGCTATAGACTTTTAGAACTAACAAAAAAAGGGCAATTCACTTTAGCAATATGCACATTCCAACTATCTCTAAACAACATAAGCAACACTTACACTAAAAGCTACGAAACACATCTAAAAGAAGTTGAGCGATCTTTTTTTGAAAAAATGGATCAAGAAAAAAATAACTTCACTACCGACCTCGAAAATAAAATCTCAAATCTCAATAATTCTATCCAAAGCTCACAAAAATCCACGTTACATCAATTGGAAGAAACACTAGAAGCCTCGAAAGAAGAAATTTTTAATACCGTCTCCGCTACAAATAGCGCTATTTACTCTGCCGAACCCGTCCAATATTGGGTTGAACGAGAAGCCAAACACAAGAAAAAGGCGAATACATATTTCTGGTTTATTACTGCCGCAGCAGTATTATTTACTGCAACATTAGTACTTCTAACTATATCAGTATATAAAAATGGCGAAACTTACGAAATTGGCGGAATACCTATTACACTACCTGCCGAGAAATTCAGCATAGCTCTACTGATCATTGCGACTACTGCATCCATTTGGCTTGTTAGAGTACTAGTAAAACTAATGATGACAAACCTTGCGCTTGAAATTGAGGCTCTGGAGCGTTCGACAATGATAAAAACCTTTATCGCGATGGACAAAACAAAAGCCGAGCATGCCTCAGAGATTAGAATGCTTTTTTACTCGACTTTGTTTAAACCTTCAAACAATAGTCTTACCGATGACTCAACTTCTCCCGAGTACATTAGGATCATAGAGGCAATGCTTCAGAAAAAAAGCACATAAAATAAATGGCTTTTCTACAGCGGACTCCAACCTCCAATCCATGCTACGAGAAACACTCAAGCACAAAAAACCCGGCTAGAAGCCGGGTTCTTTTCAATCATCCGAAACTTGCGAAAGCACCTCCGCACAGCGAAGAACCCGGTCCTGATTGGCGCCTGAGAGACGCCGGAACAACACCAACAGTATCTGCTCCTTTAGATTGAGCACTCCGTCTTCTTGCTCCGATTGCGATCCGCTTTTCCCCTGTTGATCCAACATGTCGCTATTACTCCTGTCGTCCGTAATATGCATGTGCTCATGCATGTAAAGACCTTACGGACAGACTGAAAAATGCAACCTTCGACCAAAGGAATGCACGCGGGTGGCTCTATCCAGCGTAGGAAGGGCAGAGTTTCATGGCGCGCACGATGATCTCGCCGTAATCCATTTTGATGCCAGGCATGCTTGCGTTTGGCTTGGTAATCGATTGCCCATCGAGCCAGCCATTCTTTAATGCTTTGGAGCGTGCGCTCCCATTCAGCGCGTAAAGTTTCCCGTCTTCTGTTCTCACCAAGGCCGAAGGTGGTCCTTCCTAGAAGAACAAATCGACTTTCTCCACAGTGAAGGGGAACTTCTCGCCGTACTCGGCTCGACCGACTGTCTCGGTTTTTTCTCCCCCGCAACCATCCAGAGCCAGCAAGGCAGAGATCATCAGGTAACAACGCATCGTTTCCTCCTTGGAAGTGATTCATTTGTCATCCGGCTTAGAGACCTGCGCCATAGCGAACGCAAGGTGCGCGAGGGTCGCACGGTCAGCATCGGACATTTCCCGCATCTGCCCCAACACAGACAACTCGGTATCACTCATGTTGTTGGCGTCAGCGTCGACCCGCGAACCGGTCAGCACGTAATACACGTCAACTCCAAGCGCTTGGAGGCCAGAGAGATAGCGCACGTCGGGCGAACTGGACTCAAGCTCATAGGCCTTTTGAGTCCCACGGCTCACACCCGCAGAGACGCCAAAGTCGGTCTGGTTTTTGCCCAGCCGCTCGCGTTCTTCCCGTAGGCGTTCACCTACCCCTAAAGAAATGAGCATTTTTTTGATCAAAATAATTTGACTTGAGCAGAAATCTGACCAAGAATCCTTGTCGTCGAACACGATTAAACACGGACGAACACTATGCATGCCCTACAGACCCCCGAGCAAGCCCGCGCGGTTCTTGATCGCGAGGGTAAAAGCATTGCCGAATTTAGCCGCCAACATGGCTTGAACAAAAATCTGGTCAGCGACCTGCTGAACGGCCGTAAGAAAGGCCGTCGCGGCGAAGCACATCGAGCAGCTGTATTGCTCGGGATCAAAGACGGCCAGATCACAAACTAGGGCCTCTGGCTCCAAGGGGAAACCAGAAGATGAAACGCCCAGTTCTAGACAGCAGAAAGAGCGTCGTCATGGCCGTAATCGGTGCCTATCCTGGCGGTCGGTCGTACGCCTCGGCAGACCTCGGTATGCCACTTAAGAAGTTCGACAACCAGGCCTACGAAAATGCAGGCAGTCGCCCGCTGACCGACGAGCACATTCATCGCTTGGAAAAGGTCGCCGGTACCACCTTCCTGCCCGACTACATCGCCTCAATGTATGGCGGCATGTTCGTGCCGCTGAGCCTCCCGGAAACCCTGGACAACGTCGAGCTGTACAGCCGCTCGCTCAAGGCCTCGGCCAAGCGGGGCAAGGTCGACCAAATCATGTCTGCCGCCCTGGATGACGGGATTATCGAAAAGCGCGAAGCGGACGCAATCATCGCCGCCCTGATCACCTACATGTCCGCCCGGTATGCCGAGGTGTTCGCGACCATCCAGCTTTACAGCGAGGGAGCTGTCCAGTGAGTACTTACAAACTGGTATGTCCCCACTGCCACGGCCGAATGCGGATTCGCACGAGCGAAGGCCAGCACATTTTTCTGCGCATTGCTTACATGCAATGCACCAACGAGGCCTGCGGCTTCGTGGCGCGTGCAGAGTTTCAAATGACACATGAAATGAGCCCCAGCGGCATGCCCAATCCGGCTGTACGCCTGCCGGTGGCAGACGTGGTCATTCGACGCCAGGCAATGCGAACCGCTGACGATCAACCCGACCTGCTGGACCAAATGGAAATGGAGCGTGCGTGATGAATACTGCTATCGACACCGATTATCAGGAATACCAGGCGACCATGCAGGCCGCCGCTCTCGCATTCCTGCTACGCCATCAAGGCGAACACCTGGGCAACGACCAGTTGCTGTTTTGCCGCGCGGTACAGCACCTCGTCAGCAGCCTGGAGGTACCGCTGCACATGGCTGAAAAACTGGTCAGCCGTGCATACGGTGAACTCAAATCGAGCAACGATCGCCACCAACTCGACGTCAACGCCAGCTCCGGCGCCGTAGCGGTCATAACCGACCCGGCCAGCGGCCTGACCTGGGCCGTGCCGGTCAGCCTGATCTACCAACGCATCATCAACGCACCGGAAAACCGCCGACTGCGCCTCGTAACACCGTAACCCCCGACTAACCCCGCCCGCCCCCGTTTCCAATGGGTTTGGGTGAGCTTTGCCCGCAATCCGAGGTGGACCATGGAAATCGACATCGCCATCACCGCAAAACTGCCCCGCGACCAGGCAGAGGCCCTGCTACAGGACCTGCGCGTGCAGTACTCGGCACTGCTCAACGAGCACTGGTATGACGATCGGTTTCGCATGATCCCCGAGGGTTTGCGGCACGGCTCGTTGCTGTTGGCCTTCCCCGGGTTGGCAGCAAGAAAAAGCCTGATGGGTGCTCTTAAACACAGTCTCGACGAAGCGAAGTAAGCCACGATGGAAATGAAAGAAAGGCTGCGCGCCGACGTCATCCAACGCATTGAGCGGGACTACCAGCTCAAGCACATGCGCGGCACCGACTATATGCGTAAGGGCGTTTGCCCTGCCTGCGGCCAGAAGACCCTCTACACCTTCTACGACTCGCCCTGGACACTGATCTGCGGACGGCCGGAAAAGTGCGACCACCGCGTCCACGTTAAGGACGTCTACGATGATTTGTTCAACGACTGGAGCAAGACCGCCCCGTCGACGCCAGACAACCCCCTGGCCACGGCACGCGCCTACCTTGAATTTGCGCGGGGCTTCAAATTTGAGCTGATTGCCGGTTGGTTCACCCAGGACAACTACTGGGATGGCCGGCAGAACATCGGCAGCGCCACGGTACGTTTCGCCCTGGAAAAAGGTGGGTATTGGGAACGGCTGATCGATCGGCCAGACCGCTTCGGCAAGATGAAAGCGCGCTTTCGCCCTACTGGTGAAGGATCGCCCGGTTACAAAGGCGTCTGGTGGTGCCCGCCGTGCGTCGACCTGCTGGAAGTCGACGAGCTGTTCATAGTCGAGGGAATTTTCGACTCCATTGCACTGGTGCACAACGACGTGCCAGCCGTGTCGATGATGTCCAGCGCGCCCTGCCCCATCGACTCACTCAAGGCCCTGGCCAAGCTGCGCCACGATGCCGACAGGCGCTTGCCGGTACTTGTGTGGGCATTGGATAACGAGCCCGTCGCCAAGGCCAACATGCGCCGTTGGGCGAAGGAAGCGCGCGAGCTGGGCTTCACCTGCAAGGCTGCGGTGATCCCACAGCCCAATGGAAAAAAGGTTGATTGGAACGACCTGCACCTACGGTGGAAGCCGATCGAGGGCGACGACAAGCGTGCCGAGCGGATCGAGCAGGATCTGGACGAAGCCCGTCACCACGGCGATTTGCTGCTGGCTGACTCGGCTGAAGAAAAGGGGTTCCTCATTTACCTGCGCGACGAGCGCAAGGAATTCAACTTCACCTTCCGCAAGCGCCTTTACTGGTTTCGGCTGGACCTTGAGCGGTACGACCGTGCCATGGCCGATCTGGAGAGTTCAGACCGCCATGAGGACCAACTGCTCAACGACGACCAAAAGCGCTACAAGTCCCTGCGCCAATCCGGCTCAGTGACCAGCATCGCCAACTGCAATTTCCAGGCGCTGTACTACATGCGCAACGACCTGACCGATGAGGCCTGGTACTACTTTCGTATCGAGCGCCCGCAAGGGCCGGCCATCAAAAGCACGTTCACCGCTAAGCAGCTCACTTCGGCGCCTGAGTTCGCGAATCGCCTGCTCAACGTATCCAACGGCGCGATGTTCGAGGGTAGCGCCCAGCAGTTGAAACGGATCCTGGCGCCGCAGCTCGACTGCCTGAAAACAGTCAACACCATCGAATGGATCGGCTACAGCCGCGACCATGGAGCCTACGTCTTCAACGACCTGGCTTTTCACGGCGGCAAGGTACAGGTGCGCAACAAGGAGGACTTCTTTGACCTCGGCAAGCTGAGCATTAAGTCGCAGAGCCAGTCGCCTGTATTGCACATCAATACCGACCTCAATGCCTACAACGAAGGTTGGTTCGACATCTACTGGCGCTGCTTTGGCGTACAGGGCCTGGTGGTGCTGGCCTGGTGGCTGGGCGCGTTGCACGCGGAGCAAATCCGGCAGATCCACAAGTCACTGATGTTTTTGGAGCTGGTGGGTGAAGCCGGCTCAGGCAAGACCACCTTGGTGGAACTGCTGTGGAAGTCGGTCGGGCGTACTGATTACGAAGGCTTCGACCCGTCCAAAGCTACTGCCGCGAGCCGTGCGCGCAACTTCTCGCAGGTCAGCAACTTGCCAGTAGTGCTGATCGAGTCCGAACGCGAACAGAAGGAAGGCCAGCCGGTTAAGCACTTCGACTGGGACGAACTGAAAACCGCCTACAACGGCCGCAGCGTTCGCTCCACGGGCGTGAAAAACAACGGCAACGACACTCACGAACCGCCCTTCCGCGCCGCCTTGCTGATCGCTCAGAACAACCCGGTGAACGCTTCGGAACCGATCCTGCAGCGTATCTGCCATGTGCATCTAACACGCGAGCACCACACCCCGGAAACCAAGCAGTATGCGGAACAACTGGAGCGCATGCCGATGGACAGCATCAGCGGCTTCCTGGTCAAGGCGCTGCAACGCGAAACCGAAACCATGCGCCTGATGGAGGAAAACACCTCCGGCTACGAGCAGGAGCTGCTGGCCCAGCCTGGCGTGCGCACCGTGCGTATCGCCAAAAACCACGCCCAACTGCGCAGCCTGGTGGATGCACTGGCCGGAGTGGTGCCCCTCGGGGAGCGCCGCAAGGCTCTGGCACACGCCGAAATTAGCCGTATGGCCTTGGAGCGGCAGCAGGCAATCAACGCAGACCACCCGACCGTGCGCGAGTTTTGGGACCTGTACGAATTCCTCAATGGCATGGACGAGAAAAGCGCGCTCAACCATGCGCGACGCGATGGCCTTATCGCCGTGAACCTCAATGAGTTTGTGGAGATGGCTGCCAACAAGCGGCAGCAGGTACCCCCGCTGAGCGATCTGAAGCGGCTGCTCAAGACCAGCAAGTCACCCAAGTTTCTGGAGTCGAACAAGCCCGTCAACTCGGCGCGGTCGCTCGACGCCTTCGACAAACCTAAAACCATTCGCTGCTGGGTATTCCAGGGCGCGTAGGGGCTGCAACCCCTCGACACCAATCACCCAAAGGAGAAGCACCATGCATATACAAGTCATCACCGGCGAGGGACCGAACGGTGCCACGAAACAGCTTAAGCATTTGAAGGAACTGCATGAGTGGATCGGCGAAGCAACCCAATTGGTACATGCCGAGGCATACAGCGCCGCTGGCCTGGTCGAGATTCTGGAAGTCCGTAGTGCCACGGAACAGGAGCTTCTCGTGCTGGAGTGCAGCCGAGAACAAATCCAGGCAGTCCTGGAATGGCAGTCAGCAACAGATGAAGTTGTCGAGTTTGAAAACCTGCTACTGCACCTGGTGCGGAAGCAAAACCCAACCGGCGAATGCCAGTAAGAAGATGGTGTCGAGGGGCTGCAACCCCTCGACACCGACCACCCAAAGGAGAAGCACCATGCAAGTGAATCAACCCCAAGGCGGCACCGCAGAGGCTATCACAACCCCGCTGGCAATCGGCGATACGGTCAGCTATGTCGAAATGAGCGGCGGTGGCCGGGAATACCGTCTCACCGCTCGTAAAGGCGTACTGGTAGGGATCGATGGCAACATCGCCACCTTGCGCGCCGCGAACGGCCGCAGCATCACTCAGCCACTCGACAAACTGACGCCGGAAGGACAGCCCAATGCTCTGACACGCATGCTCATGGAGGGACGCTCATGATCAAGCGCACCCTCACCCACTTCCACCTCTGCTGCGGCCTCGGCAGCGGCGCCGCTGGTTTCAGCGATTCCAAACCAGTCCTCGGACCTGTGCAAGCCGAATGGCGCTGCCTGGGCGGCGTCGATGTCGACCCTGCCGGCCTGCGCGATTTCCAAATGATGACCGGAGTGCCTGGCACGCTGATGGACCTGTTCACCCGAGAGCAGTTCACCGCATTCCACGGCCAGCAGCCGCCCGCAGGCTGGAAAGAGGCCACCGCCGAAGACCTGCGACGCGCCGCCGGCAACGAAGACCCAGACGCCGTATTCATCAGCAGTCCCTGCAAGGGAGCCTCGGGCCTGCTGTCCGAAACTATGAGCCAGACGCCCAAATACCGGGCGCTCAACGAGCTGACGTTGCGCTGTGTGTGGCTGATGTGCGAAGCCTGGAAGCACAACCCGGTGTCACTGATCGTGTTCGAAAACGTGCCGCGTCTGGCCACCCGGGGCCGGTATCTATTGGACCAAATCACCAAGCTGCTCAGGCATTACGGTTACGCGGTGGCTGAAACCACCCACGACTGCGGGGAAATCGGCGGTCTGGCCCAGAGCCGTAAGCGCTTCCTATTGGTGGCCAGGCACGTCGAGAAGGTGCCGGCGTTCCTGTACGAACCGGAAAAACGCAGCTTGCGCGCAGTCGGTGATGTGTTGAGCCGCATGCCGTTGGCCGGCGATATCGATCAGGCTGGGCCGATGCATCGGGTACCCGCGTTGCAGTGGAAAACGTGGGTACGCTTGGCACTGGTCGAGGCCGGGAAAGATTGGCGCAGCCTGAGCCGGTTTGCGATCAAGGACGGGTACCTGCGCGACTTCGTGATCGTGCCGGAATACCGCGCCGGTTACATGGGAGTGCATGACTGGCAGGACACCGCAGGCACAGTCGCCGGCCGGTCTAGCCCAACCAATGGGAAGTTCTCGGTGGCCGACCCTCGCCCCACCAGCAAATTTGAATACACCCAATACGGGGTGCTGCCCTACGACCGCCACTGCGGCGTCGTCACCGGGCAACGGAGCCCAGGACAAGGAACGTTCAGCGTCGCGGATCCGCGCATGGGCGGCGAGCGCCACAACAACGTGTTCCGCGTGGTACACAACGACCAAGCCGCGGGCACTGTCACCGCAGGGCATGGCCCCAGCTCCGGCGGGCAAGCTGTGGCCGATCCTCGGCAGCCATCCAAGGGGTTCGGCAAGTACATGGTCACCGACTACAGCAAGCATGCCGGCACGGTCATCGCCGGCAGTACCACCGGCCAGGGCGCCTTTGCCGTGGCCGACCCGGCCTACAAGAACTGGCACCCGGCGGCCAGCACGCAAAAGCTGCGAATCACGCCGTGGTGCGATAGCGCCAAGACCGTGACCGGCTCGCAGCAGGTTGCCAGCGGCGCATTATCGATCGCAGATCCGCGTCCGGGCATGTCACGCACCAAGGGCGACGCTTACCTGACTGGCGGACATTACGGAGTAGTCGACTACAACACGCCGGCCGGCGCCGTTTCCGCCAGTGCCTGCCACGACAACGGGCGCTGGTCGGTTGCAGACCAGCGAATGCCGGCGCCCAACGACCGGCTGACCTGCATGATCACCAGCCTCGACGGTACCTGGCACCGCCCGTTCACCACCCTGGAGCTGGCCGCGCTGCAATCGCTGTTTGATCCAGAGGACCACTGGTCAACTGATCCACAGACAGCCCATGAAATCCAGGTGATGCAGCGGGTGCGCAAGATTGAGCAGTCACGGTTTTTCCTGCTGGACGGCATCAACGACGGCAATCACCGGGAACGGATCGGCAACGCAGTACCCCGCGCGGCGGCAAAGGCCATGGCGGATGTGTTCGGTATGACGCTGCTGCTTTCCGAGGCTGGGGAGACGTTCATGCTCAGCAACGTGTCGATTTGGGTGCAACCGGTTGCGATTGCGTTGAGCGTGGCTCGGCCGGAGGTTAGCGTATGACCGTATTTCTTCTGCTTTACCTGTGCGCGGATGCGACACGAACGGATTGCCAGGTGGTGAGGGCTGAAAGCTGGAGCGGGCCTCACGCCTACGAGCGATGCACCAATGTTGTACCGGGCCTCACCGCCGCCCTGAGTAAGACTAATCGGGAACGACACCGGTTTGTTTGCGAGATCCAGGATGACGGAGCACAACCTGCAGAACTCACGGTCCAGCCGAGGTTCACTCATCAATCGTTTCGGATGTAAGGGGAACATCATGAACACAGCGTTTATCCTGATGGCCCAATACGAGGGCCAGGCTATTATCTCGCTGGAGCTGGTTTGCCGGGACTACTTCACACACCTGACGCCAGACATGTTCCAGCGCAAGGTGATGAGTGGTCAGATCAAGTTGCCGATCACTCGGCTGGAACCGAGCCAGAAGTCGGCCAAAGGCATACACCTCACCGACCTCGCTGCCTACCTCGACTTGCAGCGCGCCGCCGCTGTGAAGGAACACAACCAGCTCAACGGGATAAAACGCGCCGTTTAAGCCACTTCTCTGATGCGGCGCCCAGTTGGACGGGCGCCCTCAGTATCTTTTCGTGCCATTCCCAGCCCACATAGCGGTCACCCTTGCCACGCAGGTGGGTGTAGCGCCGCATCGAATTCCAGTCCCGATGGCCAGACACGCTCGCCACGCGTGGGATGTCCCAGTCCATTTCAAACAGGCGGCTGACGCCTTCATGCCGAAGGTCGTGGAAGTGCAGGTCCGCAATTTCCAGGAATTTGCAGGCTTTGGCCCAGGAGGTGGAGATGGATTCAGGGCTGTAGGGGAAGATGTCCTCGCCCGCCTTCGGCATGGCCTGGAGGATCTGCCACGCCTCGTCTGGAAGGTAGCACCACACGTCGTTGCCGATCTTCTGCCCCGGGTTTTTCATATCGCGCACCAGCACTCGCTGGCCAGGCTCGTCTACGTCGGCCCAGCGGATGCGGGTTATTTCATCCAGCCGGCGTGTGGAGAACAAGGCAAAGCCCACGACCTTGAGCATATTGATGACGGTTGGGCGACGCGCCTGCATGGCCTGGTAGTGCGTCAGCACCCTGCCCAACTCGTCCAATGTCGGCCGGCGGTCACGCTCCCGGCTTTTGAGATTGTAGCCCAGCTTGCGCAGCACCCGGCGGGCGCCGCCCATGGCGAGCGGATCGACCTGGTAGCCCCAGGCATCCTTGGCGATCGCCAGGACAGCACCGAGGTGAGCCAGGTCGTTGCCGGCGGTTTGCGGCTGGACGCCGCCGCCCTCGCGGCTCATCCGAAACAGGGCAAAGTCGACCAGGCATTGAGTGGTGACGTCGATATCGTTTAGTTGGCCGATGTCCATCTTGCCGATGGCTTCGAGCGTGGCCTTCTTGGTTTTGCCCAGCGGCCGGGCCTTTCCCACTTCCAACAGGTACTGGTCGATCATGTCTTTGACGGTGACGCCCTTCCGGCTGGCCCGCTCGATCGCACCAGGCTGGTCCAGCTCCGATTCGCGCTTGCGCGTCCACGCCTGGGCGGCCTGTTTCCGGGCGAAGGTCTGGCTCTCTTGGTAGACTTGCACTCCGTCGCGTTTGATGCGGATTTGAGCCGTATAGCTCACAGTCCCATCCGCCAGTTTTCTTGCCCTGATAGTCGCCATATCGAAAGTGGTACGCGTCAGTTTTGAGGTGGTACATCGTACCACCGAGCCTTCAAAAACGCCTGAAAACGCCCTAAAACTCGCCAAGAACACGTTGATTAAAATGCTAGATAAACAGAGCTTTAGCCCAGCAGAATCAAGCCCCGCACTGTCTCGGCGCTTTAGCGTTGCACCCATGATGGATTGGACTGATAGGCACTGCCGCTTCTTCCTGCGCCTTCTCTCCAAACACGCCCTCCTCTACACAGAGATGGTCACCACCGGCGCAATCCTCCATGGCGACCACGAACGTTTCCTGCGTCACAACGAAGCCGAGCACCCGCTCGCCTTGCAGTTGGGCGGTAGCGTTCCCGCCGACCTGGCCGCCTGCGCCCGCATGGCCCAGGACGCTGGTTACGATGAAGTGAACCTCAACGTCGGCTGCCCCAGCGACCGGGTGCAAAACAACATGATTGGCGCGATCCTGATGGCCCACCCTGCGTTGGTGGCGGATTGCGTGAAGGCAATGCAGGACGCGGTCTCGATCCCGGTGACGGTTAAGCACCGCATCGGTATCAACGGCCGGGACAGTTACGCCGAGCTATGCGATTTCGTCGGCCAGGTGAAGGACGCGGGCTGCACCAGTTTCACCGTGCATGCGCGAATCGCCATTCTGGAAGGGCTGTCACCGAAGGAAAATCGGGACATCCCGCCACTGCGCTACGACGTGGCGGCCCAGTTGAAGCAGGATTTCCCTGAACTGGAGATCATCCTCAACGGCGGAATCAAGACCCTCGAACAGTGTCAGGAACATCTACAGACGTTCGACGGTGTGATGCTGGGTCGCGAGGCTTATCACAATCCGTATTTGCTGGCCGAGGTGGATCAGCAGCTGTTTGGCAGCACCGCGCCTGTGATCAGCCGCGCCGAGGCGTTGGCGCAGTTGCGTCCTTATATAGCCGAACACCTGGCGACAGGTGGCTCGATGCATCACATCACGCGCCACGTGCTGGGGCTGGGGACGGGTTTTCCGGGGGCTCGGAAGTTTCGGCAGTTGTTGTCGGTGGATATTCATAAGGCCAGTGATCCGTTGGCGTTGCTGGATAAGGCCGGGGCGTTGTTGGAGGGGCGGTGAGTTGGGGGTCAGTGGGTTTATTGGGTGGCTGACACTACGCCTTCGCGAGCAAGCCCGCTCCCACATTTGGATGGGGGGATGTCAGGAAGATGGGGGAAGCCTGCTCTCACCGTTTGATCGGGTGGTCATCGGGCAGTTGGGTTGAACCTGCCGGCTGTTTTGGCCTCCTATTCAGCAGTGGCCGGTGTTTCAAACGGCTGTTTTCAGGTTGTTGCCCTCGCAAACGATCGAATGCATTTGCGCCCTTGAGCGGCTGTCAGCGCTCGGGTAATGTCATCAGACCCACAGGACAGAGCACGCCCATGACTTCCAAGCTGGAACAACTCAAGCAATTCACCACTGTAGTAGCCGATACCGGCGATTTTTCTACCCTCGCCAAGCTCAAGCCGCAAGATGCCACGACCAACCCTTCCCTGCTGCTCAAGGCCGCGTCGATCCCAGGCTATGCCAAGCTGCTGGACGAGGCTGTTGCCGACTGCAACGGCGACGTAGGCCTGGCGAGCGACCGTTTTGCGGTAGCCGTCGGCCAGGAAATCCTGAAAGTGGTGCCCGGCCGCATTTCCACCGAGGTGGATGCCCGTCTGTCGTTCGACACTGACGCCGTACTCAAGCGTGCGCATCGTCTGATCGACCTGTACGACAAGGCCGGTGTTGGCCGCGACCGCGTGCTGATCAAGATCGCTTCCACCTGGGAAGGCATCCGCGCCGCCGAGCAGCTGGAAAAGGAAGGCATCCAGACCAACCTGACGCTGCTGTTCTCCTTCGCCCAGGCCGTGGCTTGCGCTGAAGCCGGTGTTTTCCTGATTTCGCCGTTCGTAGGCCGTATCTACGACTGGTACAAGAAGGCCAACGGTAACGACTACACCGGTTCCGAGGATCCGGGCGTGCAGTCGGTGACGCGCATCTACAACTACTACAAGGCCAATGGCTACAAGACCGTGGTAATGGGTGCAAGCTTCCGTAACCTGAGCCAGATCGAAGAGCTGGCCGGTTGCGACCGCCTGACCATCAGCCCGGACTTGCTGGAAAAACTGGCTGCTGACAATGGCAAGCTGGAGCGCAAGTTGGCGCCAGGCCATGCCGGTGAGGCGCGTGTGCACCTGACCGAAGCGCAGTTCCGTTGGGAATCCAACGAAGATGCAATGGCTACCGAGAAGCTGGCCGAGGGCATTCGTCAGTTCGCCCGCGACCAGGAAAAACTCGAAGCGCTGTTGGCCGCCAAGCTCTAAAAACGGCGGCGACAAAAAGGGCGGCACCTGTGAGGGTGCCGCCCTTTTTTTGTATTAGCCGATTTCGAGCCGAACTCAGTTAAAAATGTGGGAGGGGGCTTGCTCCCGAATACAGGGCGTCAGTCGCTACATTCACTACTGACCCGCCGCTTTCGGGAGCAAGCCCCCTCCCACACTTTGACAGTGTTTCAGCTGGAAATTAGTGCCGCTCCAGCGCGTTCACCAGATCGTGGAACGCCTCGCGGTTGGAGTCGTTCAAGCCCATCAGGATCTTGTGGGCTTCCAGCACCTTGACCCGTACCACTTCCTCGGACTGGTCCTGGGACGGCAGGTCGGTCAGGCATTCCGGGCACGGGATCGGGCGGTCAACGATGTTGAACACTTGATCAAAGCCCATGGACTGCAGCAGACGGGTGATGTCTTCGTGGGTGGTGACGACGGTCGGCAGCAGTCCGACCTTCTGCCGAGACAGAATGGACAACTTGGCCAACAGCCCAAGGGTGGTGCTATCGATGCTGCGGGTTTCGGTCAGATCGATCACGATCGCCGAGAAATTCAAGGCTGTGAAGATCCGCTCAATCGTCGCATCCAGCGCCGAACACAAGGTCAGGCGCACTTCACCGACAAACTTCAGGACAAACGTCCCGTCTTGCTCGGCGAATTGGATTCTTCCGGTACTCATCAAAGATTCCTGCTCAACACCAATAGGGCGATATCATCCGGCATCTCCCCTAGCGTGGCCAATCCAAAAACCTGCCGCAGGCCATCCAGGCTGCCGCCCGCCGACCTGACCCGTTGGGGTAAGGCGGCTTCTTTCTCTTTGAGTGTAGGCTCTGGCAAAAGGTCCAGGATACCGTCGGACATCAGCGTCAGGCTGAAGGTCGGCGGCAGTTCCAGGATGTGGTCTTCGTAGGTGGCTTCATTGAACAAGCCCACTGGCAAACCACGCCCTTCCAGGTAGCGCACACTGTCTGGAGTGTATAAAACCGGCAATGGCAGGTGACCGCCAATGCTGTAGGTCAACAGACCTGTTTCTTCATCAATCACGCCGCCGACCATCGTCACGTGCTTGCCCAGCTTGCAGCTGATCAGGCCCCGGTTGATGTGGCCCAGCACTTGCGAAGGGGTGAACTCCGGCAAGGTGCCATTGCGCTTGGATTCGAACAACAGCCGTGTGGTCATGAACTTCAACAACACGGTCACGAATGCCGAGGAGGCGCCGTGGCCGGAAACGTCGGCCAGGTAGAACGCGACACGCCGCTCATCAACGCGGAAGTAGTCGACGAAATCACCCGACAGGTACAGCGACGGGATGATCTGGTGGGCAAACTTGAACTCGTCGATGCTCCACGGGCTCACCGGCAGCATGTTCATCTGCACCTGGCGACCGGCGTTCTGGTCTTCCTGGAGCAGGTTCAGGCTGGCTTCGAGTTCGCGGTTGGCGGTTTCGAGCTTTTCACGGTAACGCTGGTTCTCCAGCAGCAACCGTGCACGATCCAGGGCACGGCGCACCGAGTGCTCCAGTACGGCCAAATCTTCCAGGGGCTTGATCAGGTAGTCGGCGGCGCCCAGGCGCAAGGCCTCGACCGCATCATTCATCACACCGGCACCGGACACGACAATCACCGGCGTCTGCGGGGAAAGGTCAGTCACCTGGCGGATCAGCTCGAGGCCGCCCACCTGGGGCATGCGCAGGTCGCAGATCACAAGGTCGGGCTTGTCGCGCTCGAATACCTGGAGACCCTGGAGGCCGTTGCTGGCCTGCAGGACGCTGAAGCCACTGTCTTCCAAATAGGCCGCGAGACTCGCGCGTACTACTTCGTCGTCATCGATTATCAGCAGCGTGGCACTGGTTTTCTGCATGTGGGCAAACGGCGCCAGAATTAGGTTGGCGTAGGCCGCTCGACAATGGCCGGGCGTACTACTGGATTCGCTTTCTAGCCTCTCTGTCCTACAAAGCGCCGGGATTTTGCCCATGCACAAAGGTAAAGCAGAGGTGCCCTTCTAAGGCGCAGACGGTACTCCCATCCGCCAGGGGTTTCAAGCTCATGGCGATGGTCGCCGGGCGTCTTTACATCGCAAATCACCGGTGGTTATAAGAACGCATAAAACTGCAACTTAAAGTAAGGACGTAACCTGCGGGGAAACCTCAAATTCCGCCCACGAAAAAGGCGACCCGAGGGCCGCCTTCTTGATTCAAGCCTGACGCTTAAAAATCGTCTACAACCTTGCCATCCTTGACCTTGAACTCGCGGTTCTGCAGGTAAGCGTTACGGATGAAGGTGTATTTGTCGCCGCTGATCAGCTTCTCGGAGGACAGCAAGCTGGCACGTGTGTCGACGATATTCAGGCCGAACGTGCTGTTGCGCCAGCCGATATCGTTCATGTAGCGGTACGGCTGGGTGTAGCTGTCCACATACTTGGACGGTGCGTCACGCAGGGTGCTTGGGCCCAGCAGTGGCAGCATCACGTAAGGGCCGCTGCCGACGCCCCAGTGGCCGAGAGTCTGGCCGAAGTCTTCGTCGTTGCGTTGCAGCCCCATTTTGGTGCCCACATCAACGAAGCCCAGCACGCCAAACGTGGTGTTCATCAGCAAGCGGGCAGTGTCGACGCCGGCGGCATGAGGCTTGAGCTGCAACACGTCGTTGGCGAAGTTGCCGACGTCACCGATGTTGCGGAAGAAGTTGTGGATCCCGTCCTGCACGAACTGCGGGGTCACGAACTGATAGCCTTGGGCCAATGGCTTGAGGGCGTAGGTGTCAACGGTATCGTTGAAGGTGAAGATAGGACGGTTGACGCTTTCCCATGGATCGTCTTCCGAGGCCGCCTGGGCCACGAAAGGAACCAGCAAAATACTCGCACATACCGATAGCTGAGCTAGACATTGGCTCCAGCGCATAGCTTGAACTCCTTGAATGGTCTGTCATGGGCGCTATGCCCTGAATGAGGCCGTCAGTATATGCCGGAAGTGCCAGATTAGGCAGCCTTGCAGAAATGTCATTCAGCAAATGCACAAAATTCCTACAAATGCCGCGAATGTAACTTGCTTGTCATCCACATTCGATAGCGTCACTGCTATTTCAGGGACGTCGAAATGCCACACGCCGAAATTGTTACTGCCAGCGCCCCGTCCCTGACGGCCGTACTGTTCGGGCTTAGTGGCTGCCTGGTGGACTTTGGTTCCCAGGCCCGCGCCGATTCCGCGCCTTCAAGCGATACCCATGCCACTGTCGGCGCCCTGAAGATTCTGCGCAGCCTCGAAGAACAGGGCGTGCCTTGTGCATGGCTGGATGAGCTGCCGGCGTCCGTTTCCAAGCCCCTGGCCGCCGGGCTACCCCGCTGGATCAAGGCCACCAAGCCCTCCTCCACCCGCTGGCCGGCACCCCACGCCTGTTGGCAGGCCTTGATGGAACTGAATATCGAACGCCTGGAAGGCTGCGTCCTGGTCAGCGGCGAACCCCGCCTGCTGCAATCGGGGCTCAACGCCGGCCTGTGGACCATCGGCCTGGCGTCTTGCGGCTCACTGTGCGGGCTGTCCCCGGAGCAATGGCAAGCACTTACCGAGAAGGAACGCGAGCACAAGCGCGCCAAAGCCACCGTCGCACTCTATGGCCTGGGCGTGCATTCGGTGATTGACCACCTTGGCGAACTGCACACCTGCCTGGCCGACATCAGTCTGCGCCAGCTCAAGGGCGAGAAGCCCTGATCGAGATCATGCACAGTCGGCGCCAGTGGATTAATCTACAGGTCAGCCCATAGACCTTTCCCGGCGTGCCGCGGTCTATGCCAGTGCCTATCGATAAAAGGAAGAACGCCATGGCTGCCCGCGAACAACTGCAAGAACAGGTCAAAATTTTGCGCGAGCAATTGGATCAGAATCCAGAAATGCCACTCGAAAAGCGCGAAGAGCTGCAAACATTGATCGCTGAACTGGAAGTTCAGGAGCCGCTGGAAGGTGCTATTCAGGACCCAAGTATCGCCGACGGTGTGAACCTGGCGGTAGAACGCTTCGAACTCGACCACCCAGGTATTGCCGGGACCTTGCGCAATATTGTGGTGACCCTGGGTAACATCGGGATTTAATAGCCCGACACCTAACAAATGTGGGAGCGGGCTTGCTCGCGAATGCGGTCCGTCAGCTGATACATAAGCTGGCTGATACACCGCTTTCGCGAGCAAGCCCGCTCCCACATTTATTTTGGGTGAAGGCTACTGACGAGCCAGGCGCAGGTTCTGGAACTGCAGCTCTTCAGTACTGCGATACGGGTTGATATCCAGCCCGCCACGCCGCACATACCGCGCATACACCGTCAGCTTTTCCGGCTTGAGCAAGCGCTGCAGGTCGAGAAAGATCCGCTCCACGCACTGTTCATGGAAGTCCGAGTGCTGGCGGAAGCTCACCAGGTATTCCAGCAGGCTGGCGTGATCCAGCGCCGCGCCGCGGTACTCCACCGCCACGCTGCCCCAGTCAGGCTGGCTGGTCACCGGGCAGTTGGACTTGAGCAGATGGCTGTGGACGCTCTCCTCCACCACGCGCGAATCGTCGCAACGCAGCAGCTCCGGACGCGGGTGCTCATAGTTGCTGACGGTAATGTCCAGGTCATCAATGCACACACCCGGCAACGCGACCACGCCTTCGGCTTCAACCTCGCCCAGGCTGCGGATGCGCACGCCAACCGGCTTGCCGGCAGCGGCACTCAGGTCGGTGCGCAAGGTGGCCTCAAGGCTCTGCGCATCGACAAACGCGGTCTGGTTCAGCGAGTTGAGGTACAGCTTGAAGGACTTCGACTCAATGATGTTCGGCGAGTCGGCCGGGATGCTGAATTCACCGATGGCCACCACGGGCTTGCCGGAGGGCAACAGCCAGGACAGTTCGAAGCAGTTCCAGAAATCCACGCCTTTATAAGGCAGGGTCTCGGCGCTCAGGCCCAGCTCGGCCCACTTGGCGGCGCGGGGAATCGGGAACAGCAACGACGGGGTGTAGGTGGAGATGTATTCACTGGACTTGCCCAGCGGCGAATGTTCGGCTGCGGGATGCATGGCGGAAACCTGGCTAAATAAACGCGACTATTCTACCCGCCTTTGCATCCCAGTTGCTTACTGGCTGACCGTCAGCTTGCCCACCATGCCCGCCTGATAGTGGCCGGGGATGTTGCAGGCAAACTCCAGGCCGGTGGCTTTTGTGAAGGTCCAGGTCAGTTCGGCAGTCTTGCCCGGTTCTACCAACACACTGTTGGGGTCATCGTGTTTCATGCCGCCCATGTCGCCGTGGCCCATCGCACTGTGATCCATTTTGCCCATGCCGGTAGCCGTCAGCATGCCGCTGGCCTGCGTCTTGAGCATTTCTTGCTGATGCGCGGCGTGCATCGCAGCGTCACCGAGGTTGAACTCGTGGAGCAGTTGGCCTTTATTGATCAATACGAAGCGCACAGTCTCACCGGCTTTTACATCGATGGCCTTGGGCGAAAAGGAAATGTCCTGCAGTACCACTTCCACGGTGCGCGTGGCCTTGGCAGCGGGTGCAGCCTCACCGAAAGCGAAGGTTTCAGCCGGAGATGCCAGTACCGGAAAACTCAGCGCCATCAGGCAGCCCGCCAACAGCCAGGATTTACGCAATAACATGGTCACACTCCAAAGGTTCGGAATCAGTCTGTGGGACACTTTACGAACGCGCCGCTGCCAGCCAGCTGACGGCCAGATTACAACTTTGTCAGCTTGAGCCTGCCGCGGGACCTGCGATGTATAAAGCCTGTGTTCCCGTAAACCATGAGCCGCCCATGAAACTGCTGATCGTCGAAGACCAACCGAAAACCGGCCACTACCTGCGCCAGGGCCTGGCCGAGGCCGGGTTCAATACCGAACTGGTGGCCGACGGCACCACCGGCCAGCACCTGGCGCTGACCGGTGACTACGACCTGTTGATCCTCGATGTGATGCTGCCGGGTCGCGATGGCTGGCAGATCCTCCAGGCCGTCCGCAACGCCGGGCTCGACATCCCGGTACTGTTTCTTACCGCGCGAGACGCGGTGGAAGACCGGGTGCATGGCCTGGAACTGGGCGCCGACGATTACCTGGTCAAGCCCTTCGCCTTCTCCGAACTGCTGGCCCGTGTGCGCAGCCTGTTGCGCCGTGGCAGCAGCCCGCCTCAGGAAACCAACCTGCAACTGGCCGACCTGCGCATGGACCTGATCCGGCGCCGGGTAGAACGCGACGGCCAGCGCATTGACCTCACGGCCAAGGAGTTTTCCCTGCTGGAACTGCTGCTGCGCCGTCAGGGCGAAGTACTGCCCAAGTCGCTGATTGCCTCTCAGGTGTGGGACATGAACTTCGACAGCGACACCAACATCATCGAAGTCGCGATCCGCCGCCTGCGTCTGAAGGTCGACGATAACTTCCCCAACAAGTTGATCCATACCGTGCGCGGCATGGGCTACGTGCTTGAGGAGCGGTTCGCTTGATGAAACGGATTTCCCTGACCAGCCGCCTGGCGCTGCTGTTTGCTGGCTGTACCGCCGTGGTTTCATTGCTGGCAGGCGTGCTGTTCAACCATGCCAGCGAGGCGCACTTTATCGAGCTGGACCAACAACTGCTCGACGGCAAGCTGATCGCGCTGCGCAGCACATTGCAAGGTGCCGACACGCCCGAACGATTTGCCTTACGAGAAACGAAGCTGCGGGAGGAACTCAATCGCCAGCCCGACCTGGCCCTGCGCATCACCGCCGGCGATCAGCGCTGGTTCGACGGCGCTCCCGGCATCACCCTGCCCCAGGCGCCTGGCCTGTACAGCGTGCAGAACGCCGGAACCGATTACCGCGTGTACAACGCGCCGCTGACGCCTGGTAACGCTGACTCTCCACGACTGACGCTGATGCTCGACATCACCCACCACCAACATTTCCTGCAACGCATGCAGCATCTGATCTGGCTGACCGTCGGTCTCTCCGCCCTGGCCACTGCCCTGCTCGGTGCCTGGGCCGCCCGCAGCGGGTTGCGGCCACTGCGGCGTATGAGCGAAGTCGCCAGCGGCGTGTCTGCCCACTCCCTGACCCAGCGCCTGCCCCAGGAACAAATGCCCGTCGAACTGGCGGAACTGGCCCAGTCCTTCAACGCGATGCTGGGTCGACTGGACGATGCCTTCCAGCGGCTCTCGGCATTTTCTGCCGACATCGCCCACGAACTGCGCACGCCACTGTCGAATTTGCTGACACAGACCCAAGTCATCCTCACGCAACCACGGGCGCTGGAGGACTACCGCGAGGCCCTGCACAGCAACCTCGAGGAACTGCAATGGATGGCACAGTTGGTCAACGACATGTTGTACCTGGCCAAGGCCGACCATGGCCTGCTGGCGCCCAAGCGCGAAACCCTGGTGCTGGCGAACGAAGTGGATGCATTGCTGGAGTTTTTCGCGCCGCTGGCGGAGGACGTCCAGGTGCGGTTGGTCCGGGAAGGTGGCGCCAACACTTCAGGTGACCGCAGCATGTTGCGCCGGGCGATTTCCAATCTGCTGGATAACGCGTTGCGGTTCACGCCACCGGGTGGTGACGTCAGCGTGAGGATTATCGAAGGTATACAAGGCGTGACGTTGAGTGTGGAAAACACCGGGGAAGGCATTCCAGAGGCGTTGCTGCCCAGATTGTTTGACCGGTTTTACCGGGCAGATACGGCGCGTCATGAAGGGAGCAGCGAGCATGCGGGCCTGGGGTTGGCGATTACCCAGTCGATTGTGCGAGCCCATGGAGGGCGGATTTTCTGTGAGTCGGGGCCGGGGTGGACGCGGTTTGTGATGGCGTTGCCGCAAAGGCATTGATGCAAGCTCTACCGGCCCTTTCGCGAGCAAGCCCGCTCCCACATTTTGACCGAGTGCATTCAGGAAGAACGCGATCTGAATGTGGGAGCGGGCTTGCTCGCGAAGGCGGTCTTAAGAATTACGAATACCTGAGGGCATGCGCCGGCTCAATCTTCGCCGCGCGATACGCCGGATAGATCGTCGCCAAAAAGCTCAACACAAACCCTGCCGAGCAGATCAGCAACACATCCCCACCCTGCAGCTCAGAAGGCAGGTTGCTGACGAAATACACGTCCGAACTGAAGATATGCTGCCCGGTCACCCGCTCCAGCCAACCCACCAGTTCACTGACGTTCAGCGCGGCGATCACGCCCAGGATGCCGCCGATCAAGGTACCGACGATCCCGATCACCGTGCCCTGCACCATGAAGATCGCCATGATCTGCCGGGGCGTGGCGCCGATAGTGCGCAGGATCGCAATGTCGGCGCCCTTGTCGTTCACCACCATGATCAAGGTCGCGATGATGTTGAACGCTGCCACGGCAACGATCATCAGCAACAGCAGGCCAATCATGGTTTTTTCCATCTTCATCGCGCTGAACAGGCTGCCCTGGGTGTGGGTCCAGTCGTCGGCCTTATAGTCGGCGCCGAGGCTGGCGGCGATATCCGCCGAGACCTTGGGTGCGGCATACAAGTCTTTCACCGCCAGGCGCACGCTTTGCACCTGGTTCGGTTCCCAATGCTGAATCTCGGCGGCGTCGGCCATGTGGATCAAGGCCATGGAGCCATCCAGCTCAGCGCCTACCTTGAACACACCGACCACGTTCAAGCGCTGCATGCGCGGGGTGATGCCACCCGGCGCGCTGCTGATTTCCGGCACGATCAGGGTCAGCTTGTCGCCAACGTTCAGGCGGAAACGCCGGGCCGTAATCTCACCGATCACCACACCGAACTCGCCCGGTTTCAGGTCTTCAAGATGACCCTGGACGATATGCTGGGCCACAATCGACACCTTGCCTTCCTGGGCCGGATCAACACCACTGATCTCGATCGGCTGCATCGCGCCCTTGTAGGAGAGCATCCCGTCCATCTGTGTGAACGGTACGGCAGCGGTGACTTCCGGATTCTTCATCGCCGCATCCGCCACTGGCTGCCAGTCGCTGATGGGCTTCACACCAACGATGGTCGCGTGGGGCACCATGCCGAGGATGCGTGAGCTCATTTCCCGCTGGAAACCGTTCATTACCGACAACACCACGATCATCGCCAGCACGCCCAGGGCGAGGCCGATCATCGAGGTCATCGAGATAAACGAAACAAAACGGTTGCGGCGCTTGGCGCGGGTATAGCGCGTGCCGATGAAAATCGATAACGGTCTGAACATTCGCGGGCACCGTTGAAAAAATAGAAAACCCGGCGCCGGGCGCCGGGCTTGAAACAGGTCAGATGGCGACCAGATGACCTTCCTGCAGGTGCAGCACACGGTCCATCTGGCGGGCCATGCTCATGTCATGGGTCACCACCAGGAACGCGGTGCGCATCTGGGTGCTCAGCTCCAGCATCAAGTCCTTGATGCCCTGGGCGGTGTGGGAGTCGAGGTTGCCGGTGGGCTCGTCGAGCATCACCAGGCCCGGGTTGTTGACCAGGGCACGGGCAATTGCCACACGCTGGCGCTCGCCGCCGGACAATTCAGCCGGTTTGTGCTCCAGGCGATGGCCCAGGCCGACCCGCTCCAGCAACGCCTTGGCACGCTGACGCGCCTCGGGAATCGCGGTCTTGCCGATCAACAGCGGCATGCAGACGTTTTCCAGGGCGGTGAACTCAGGCAGCAAGTGGTGGAACTGGTACACGAAACCCAGAGAACGGTTACGCAACTGGCCACGGGCCTTCTCGCCCAGGGCCGACAGTTCTTCGCCGGCCAGCCAGACGCTGCCCTGGGACGGCGTATCAAGGCCGCCCAACAGGTTCAGCAAGGTACTTTTACCGGAACCGGAACTGCCGACGATCGCCACGCGCTCGCCCGGGTGCAGTTCCAGTTGCAGGTTGGACAGCACCACCACGGATTCCGGGCCTTCCTCGTAGGATTTGCCCAGGTTGCGGCAGCTCAGGATTGCTTTTTCACTCATGCCCGATTCACTCATAACGTAAAGCCTGCGCCGGCTGGGTACGTGCCGCGCGCCAGGCTGGATACAGGGTGGCAAGGAAACTCAGGACCAACGCGGCGGCGCCGACCATCAACACGTCCTGGCTCTGCACCTGGGACGGCAAGTAGTCGATGAAGTAGACGTCGGAGTTCAAGAATTTGTGGCCGATCAACACTTCCAGCCCGGCGATGGCGGCGCTCACGTTCAACGCGGCGAGAATCCCCACCACAGTGCCGATCAAGGTACCGACCACGCCGATCACCGTGCCCTGGACCATGAAGATCGCCATGATCTGCCCCGGCGTGGCGCCAAGGGTGCGCAGGATCGCGATATCGCCCTTCTTGTCATTCACCACCATTACCAGGGTGGAAATGATGTTGAAGGCGGCGACGGCGACGATCAGCAGCAACAACAGGCCGATCATGGCTTTTTCCATGCGGATGGCCTGGTACAGGTTGCCGTGGGTGCGGGTCCAGTCGCGAGCGTAGTACTGGTTTTCACCCAGGTGCTGGGCGATTTCCCACGAGGTACGCGGCGCGTCGAACAGGTCGTTGAACTTGAGGCGCAGGCCCTGCACTTGATCCGGCTTCCAGCGATGCAGGCGGGCCAGGTCGGTCAGGTTGGTGAGGCCCAGGTAGCCGTCGATCTCACCGGCGCCGACATGGAAGATGCCGACCACGGTGAAACGCTTCATACGCGGGAACATGCCGGCCGGGGTCACGGTGACTTCCGGCGCGACGAAGGTCAGCTTGTCGCCGATGCCCACGCCGAGCTTGGCCGCGGCCTTGTCGCCGATAGCGATGCCAAAGCTGCCGGGCGACAAGTCGTCCAGTTTGCCCTGTTGCATGAAGTTATCGATGATCGAGACGTTGCGTTCCTGCGCCGGGTCGATGGCATTGAGCAGGACTTTCTGCACCTTGCCGTCGTTGGTCAACAGGCCCTGCATCTGGGTGAAGGGCGCAACCGCCAGCACTTTGGGGTTCTGCTTGACCTTGGCGGCCAGGCTTTGCCAGTCGCTGATGGGCTCACCCGACTCGATGGTCGCGTGGGGCACCATGCCCAGCACGCGGGTGCGCATCTCATGATCGAAGCCGTTCATCACCGACAGCACCACGATCATCACGACAACGCCAAGGGCGAGCCCGATCATCGAGGTCAAGGAAATGAACGACACAAAATGATTGCGACGTTTTGCACGGGTATAACGCGTGCCAATAAATACGAAGAGAGGTCTGAACATGTCGGGGCTTGTTCGGAGGAAAAGAAGACGTCCTTGTGGCGGGGTCAGGTAAGCAGCTTTACACTCAGACCATCACCGCTGCCTTGGGTTCGCCATGTCGACATTAGATGAAGAAGATCGCCGCGAATACTACCGTATCGAGGACATGATCGCACTGGAAATTACCCCGCTGTCGGGCCCGGAAGCGCTGAGCAAGGAAGTGTTGCTGGATGATTCGCCGCTGTTCAATCTGCTCAGCGAGTTGCACCTGAGTGAATTTGAATCCCAGCACCTGCTGCGCCAGATCGGCGAGCGGGACCGCACCCTGGCCGCCTTCCTCAAAGTGCAGAACAAACGCATGGATTTGCTCAGCCAGATCATGGCGCAAAGCCTGCTGGGCGAGATCGGTACGCCGCAGCCCGTGGTCATTTCCGAAGGCGGCATCGAATTCCTGAACCCCACGGCGATCCAGCCCGACAGCCACCTGGCGGTCAAGCTGGTGCTGATGCCACAAGCTTTAGGCCTGTTGCTGCGGGCCAAGGTCACCCATTGCGACGCCAAGACCGGCGGCTTTGAGATCGGCACGGAATTCGAAGCCATGACCGATGCCCAACGCCAGTTGCTGGCGCGCTATATCCTGCAGAAACAGGCCCAGGAACGGCGCCTGGCGCGGGAAAAAAGCGACGAGTCCGACACCTGAATACGAACATTGAATGGCGCGTCGCGTCATCCATCCAGCCAGCAATCCTGGCGTAAAGGAGCAACTGTGACCCTGATTTATGGCCACCGCGGTGCCAAAGGCGAAGCACCGGAAAACACCCTGACCAGCTTCCAGGAATGCCTCAAGCACGGCGTGCGCCGTTGCGAACTGGATTTGCACCTGTCCATGGACGGCGAGCTGATGGTCATTCACGACCCTACGCTCAAGCGCACCACCGACCGGCGCGGCAAGGTCGTCGAGTATTCAGCCGCCGACCTGGTGAAGATGGACGCGCGCAAAGGCGGCCCGGGCTGGGTCAATCCTTGCCCGATCCCACGCCTGGAAGAGTTGTTCGAAAAATGCGACTTCGATCACTGGCAACTGGAAGTCAAAAGCGCATCGCGCACCCGCGCTGCAACCACCGTGCTGGCGATCCGTGAAATGGCTCAGCGTTTCGGGCTGATGGACAAGGTCACCGTGACCTCAAGCTCGCGTGAAGTGTTGAAAGCCGCCCTGGACCTCACCCCGGACCTGTCCCGCGGACTGGTAGCCGAATACGCCTGGCTCGACCCGTTGAAGGTCGCGGCCAACTATGGCTGTGAGATTCTGGCGTTGAACTGGACGTTGTGCACCCCTGAGCGCCTGGAAAAAGCCCAGCGCCAGGGTTTGCACGTGTCCGTGTGGACGGTCAACGAACCCGCGCTGATGCGCAGGCTCGCCGACTTCGGCGTAGATAGCCTGATTACAGACTTTCCCGGTTTGGCCACTGCCACCCTCGGGAATTACTGAAATCGGTCTCCCCGGCCGGCTCAGGCCACCGGCCGGAGCCGCTCAAAAAAGCCGGTTGAGGCCGTCGTAGGCCGCTACCCGATAGGCTTCAGCCATGGTCGGGTAGTTGAACGTGGTGTTGACGAAATACTTGAGGGTATTTTGCTCACCCGGCTGGCTCATGATCGCCTGGCCGATGTGCACGATCTCCGACGCTTGATAGCCGAAGCAATGCACGCCGAGCACTTCCAGGGTCTCGCGGTGGAACAGGATCTTCAGCATGCCCTGGGGCTCACCGGCGATCTGCGCCCGCGCCATGCTCTTGAAGAAGGCCTTGCCGACTTCATAAGGCACCTTGGCCTTGGTCAGTTCATGCTCGTTCTTGCCGATCGAGCTGATCTCGGGAATCGTGTAGATCCCGGTCGGCACGTCGTTGACGTAGCGCCAGCTGCCGTTGTCGACAATGCTGCCAGCGGCCGAGCGGCCCTGGTCATGGGCGGCACTGGCCAGGCTTGGCCAGCCGATCACGTCACCGGCACCGTAGATGTTCGGTACGCAGGTGCGGTAGTTCTCGTCGACTTCGATCTGGCCACGGCTGTTGACCTTGACCCCGATGTTTTCCATGCCCAGCTTGTCGGTGTTGCCGGTACGGCCGTTGCACCACAGCAAGGCGTCGGCCTTGATCTTCTTGCCGGACTTGAGGTGCAGGATCACACCGTTGTCCAGGCCTTCGACCCGCTCGTACTCTTCGTTGTGGCGCACGGTGATGTTGTTGTTGCTGAAGTGGTAACTCAACGCCTGGGAAATTTCCGAGTCGAGGAAACTCAGCAACTGGTCGCGGTTATCCACCAGCTCGACCAATACACCCAGGCCACTGAAGATCGAGGCGTATTCACAGCCGATCACGCCGGCGCCATAGATGATCAATTTGCGCGGGGTGTGACCCAGGCTGAGGATGGTGTCGCTATCGTAGATACGCGGGTGGTGGAAATCGATATCCGCCGGGCGATACGGACGCGAGCCGGTAGCAATGATGATGTGCTTGGCTACCAGCTTCTCGACCACGCCGTTGGCGCAGACCACTTCGACGGTTTGCTCGTCGGCGAAGCTGCCGGTGCCGAAGAACAGGTCGACGCGGTTACGGGCATAAAAGCCGGTACGCGAGGCCACCTGCTTGGAAATGACTTTTTCAGCGCTCTTGAGCACGTCCGGGAACGAGAACCAGCGCGGCTCACCAATGGCCCGGAACATCGGGTTGGTGTTGAACTGCATGATCTGGCGCACCGAGTGACGCAAGGCCTTGGACGGGATGGTACCCAGGTGGGTGCAGTTACCGCCGACCTGGCGACGGCTATCGACCATCGCCACCTTGCGCCCTGCTTTGGCGGCGTTCATCGCCGCACCTTCTCCAGCTGGGCCGGAACCCAGTACCACCACGTCGTAGTTGTAGACAGCCATGCGTACTCCTCAGAACAGGCCAGGGCGCACGGTTGGACGCCTGGCTAAATCATGCCGCGGCCAGCGGTCATGAAGGATCAATGTGGCTCAAGTGTGTGAGCCGGGGCACAGTCTATAGAACGCTCAACGTCGCGCACATTAACCCTTGGTCGCGTCGTAGGCCAGTTTTGCCTTTACTACAGAGTGTTCTTAATTGAATTAACCTCTAGGCAAGCACATTTCAGGACGGGCCATTATGCGACATGTGATTGTTTGTTTATTGCTGATGTTGTCGGTCCCGGCTCTGGCGAGTGAGGCTGATCGCCTCAAACAAGCCGATTTTCCGGCGCAATCTCATCAACTGGTGCTGAAAAACCAGGCCGTCCTGACCTATCTCTGGGCAGATGTGTACGCAGCCGCACTGTTCGCCCAAGCTGACCTGAGCGCCAAACAGGCGCTGGACCGGCAAAAAGACCTGCGCCTGGAGCTGTATTACTTTCGCGATATCGATCGCAACGATGTCATCAAAGCCGCCACCGCCACCCTTGAACGCCAGCAAACACCCGCCGCCCTCGCCCGCCTGAAACCTGAACTGGATCAATTGCACAAAAGCTTTCGCGACATCCGCAGCGGCGACCGTTATGCGCTGGACTTCCAGCCTCAGCGCGGCCTGAACCTGGAAATCAACGGCACGGTGGTGTTCAGCAGTCGCAATGACGAATTGGCCAAGGCTTACCTGGGAATCTGGCTGGCACCAAAAGGCTTGTCCGACAGCCTGCGTAATACCCTCCTCAACTGATCGCAAAAACCCTGTGGGAGCGGGCTTGCTCGCGAATGCGGTGTATCAGTGACTCATAAGCTGACTGACACACCGTTTTCGCGAGCAAGCCCGCTGCCACATTGGATTTTCATCACCCGGCGGCCTGCGGCAATTTGCCAGCTTGCCATCGGTTTTTTGTTGCCTGTGGTGGCTTATACACATATCGTTACAAAACTGTTCAGCGCCAGCCTCGTGCCAAAGCTTTAACAGCAAGGACGGTTGCGACCAGGGATTACTAATAAGATAGCCAAAATGAGTGCATGACATGTCCACTACAACGGGCAAGGGCAAGGCGATCTTTCGCGTTGTCAGCGGTAACTTCCTCGAGATGTTCGACTTCATGGTCTATGGCTTCTACGCCACGGCCATTGCCAAGACATTTTTCCCCACCGACAGCGCTTTCGCGTCCCTGATGCTGTCCCTGGCGACCTTTGGTGCCGGGTTCCTGATGCGTCCGCTGGGCGCGATTTTCCTCGGTGCCTATATCGACCGTCACGGCCGTAAAAAGGGCCTGGTGATCACCCTGGCACTGATGGCCGCCGGCACCATCCTGATTGCCTGCGTGCCCGGGTACGCCACCCTGGGCGTCGCGGCGCCACTGATCGTGCTGTTCGGTCGCCTGCTGCAAGGCTTCTCCGCCGGTGTCGAACTGGGCGGCGTGTCGGTGTACCTGGCGGAAATCGCCACCCCGGGCCGCAAAGGCTTCTTCGTCAGCTGGCAGTCCGCCAGCCAGCAAGCCGCCGTGGTATTCGCCGGCCTGCTGGGTGTAGGCCTGAACCACTGGCTCAGCCCGGAAGAAATGGGTGACTGGGGCTGGCGCGTGCCGTTCCTGATCGGCTGCCTCATCGTGCCGGTGATCTTCGTGATTCGTCGCTCCCTGGAAGAAACCCCGGAATTCCAGGCGCGTAAACACCGCCCTACCCTGCAGGAAATCGTCCGCTCGATCGGCCAGAACTTCGGCATCGTGATCGCCGGCATGGCGCTGGTGGTGATGACCACCGTGTCGTTCTACCTGATCACCGCCTACACCCCGACCTTCGGCAAGGCCGAATTGCACCTGTCGGACTTCGACGCGTTGCTGGTAACCGTGTGCGTCGGCATCTCCAACTTCATCTGGCTGCCGGTGATGGGGGCTGTATCCGACAAGATCGGACGCAAACCCCTGCTGCTGGGGGCGACGATTCTGGCGATCCTCACCGCGTATCCGGCGCTGTCCTGGCTGGTGGCCAATCCGAGCTTCAGCCATCTGTTGATCGTGCTGCTCTGGTTGTCGTTCCTGTATGGCTCGTACAACGGTGCGATGGTTGTAGCGCTGACTGAAATCATGCCGGTAGAAGTGCGCACCACCGGTTTCTCCCTGGCCTACAGCCTGGCGACGGCGACCTTTGGTGGCTTTACTCCGGCGGCCTGTACCTACCTGATCCACGTGCTGGACAACAAGGCGGCACCGGGCATCTGGCTCAGCGGCGCGGCGGTGCTGGGCTTGATCGCCACGCTGATCCTGTTCAAGGGCAACCGGCATGAACTGCGGACCGCGCAGGCTTCGATAGTCGGCGGCGCTTGATAGGTCGCTTTCGCGAGCAAGCCCGCTCCCACATTCACCCGCGTATGCCCTGAAGAAATGCGGTCGAATGTGGGAGCGGCGGTGCGACGATTCGACTTGCTCGCGAAGAGGCCCTGCCAGCCACTACAAAACCCACAGACATAAAAAAGCCCCGAACCAGTCGGGGCTTTTTCATTTACCGCTGATGCTTAGCGCGGGAATGCTGGCGGGTTAACCCCGGCCATGTCTTCCATCACACGAACCACCTGGCAGCTGTAACCGAATTCGTTGTCGTACCAAACGTACAGAACAACGCGGTTGTCTTGGCTAATGGTCGCTTCAGCGTCCACCACACCGGCGTGGCGCGAGCCAACGAAGTCGGTGGACACCACTTCCTGCGAGTTGACGAAGTCGATTTGCTTATGCAGATCGGAGTGCAGCGCCATGTAGCGCAGGTACTCGTTCATCTCTTCACGGGTGGCGGCTTTCTCAAGGTTCAGGTTGAGAATGGCCATCGACACGTTCGGCGTCGGAACGCGGATCGCGTTACCGGTCAGCTTGCCGGCCAGCTCAGGCAGGGCCTTGGCAGCAGCGGTGGCAGCACCGGTCTCGGTGATTACCATGTTCAGCGCGGCACTACGGCCACGGCGATCGCCCTTATGGAAGTTGTCGATCAGGTTCTGGTCGTTGGTGTACGAGTGAACCGTTTCAACGTGACCGTTAACGATGCCGAACTTGTCATTCACAGCCTTCAGCACCGGCACGATGGCGTTGGTTGTGCAGGAAGCGGCGGACACGATCTTGTCGTCAGCGGTGATTTCACCGTGGTTGATGCCGTGCACGATGTTCTTCAGCTTGCCCTTGCCAGGCGCCGTCAGGACAACGCGGTCGATACCCGGGCACGCCAGGTGCTGGCCCAGGCCCTCGGCATCACGCCACACACCGGTGTTGTCCACCAGCAGTGCGTCCTTGATGCCGTACTGGGTGTAATCCACCTCAGACGGGTTCTTCGCGTAGATCACCTGGATCAGGTTACCGTTGGCGGTGATGGTGTTGTTTTCTTCGTCGATGACGATGGTGCCGTTGAACGGACCGTGTACCGAGTCACGACGCAGCAGGCTCGCACGCTTGGTCAGGTCGTTTTCTGCACCTTTACGCACCACGATGGCACGCAGGCGCAGGCCGTCGCCGCCACCGGTTTTTTCGATCAGGATGCGCGCCAGCAGACGGCCGATACGACCGAAGCCGTACAGCACAACGTCGGTGCCTTTGCGGGCAGCAGCGTTTTGCTGGCCAACCACGTCGGCCATTTCTTCACGCACGAACTGCTCGGCGGTACGGCCAGCGCCTTCCTTGCGGAATTTATAGGCCAGCTTGCCCAGGTCTACCGAGGCCGCGCCGAGCTTGAGCTCGCTCATGGCTTTAAGCAGGGGGAATGTTTCGTGGACGGAGAGTTCGCTGTCGTCGGCGGAACGATGGCGAGCAAAGCGATGAGCCTTGAGAATCGCGATGACTGATTGGTTGATCAGGCTGCGGCCATAGATCGAGCTCACCACGTTGTTATTGCGGTAGAGCTGACCGATAAGCGGAATCATCGCTTCAGCGAGTGCTTCACGGTCGATCCATTCACCAAGACACTGGTCGGGCTTCTGAGTCACGGGAACCTTCCACATGTAGGGGCAGAAAAAAGGGGCTACATTATGCCGCCCGACCGCCCTCGGAGCAATGCGCGACCCGCAACAAAACCCCTTGCAAAAAAATATCGCCGCGCTGGAGCCCAGTAAATACGTGGCTTCCAGCGCACCCTCTTCTGGGCCATTGTGACAAAGTGTCCGTAACCCTCCGAAACATACGCCGATTTCGGCACTACATAATGAGTCAAAAGACGCCTTTGTTTGTCTTAGCCACTACATTTCCTACAAACCGTAATAGGCTCAGTCAGCAACTGACAGGCGGCACTCCGGGCCGTTACAATTACCGACTTTGTCGCAACGCTTGGAGCTCAACCTTCCGTGCCCGTTCTGCGTCTACCGCTTCTCCCTGCCGCGGCAGGTAAACAGCACTGGGGCAACCTGCCCGGTGCCGCCCTGAGCCTGGCCATTGCCGAGGCTGCCAGCGCTGCCAAGCGCTTTACCCTGCTGCTCACCGCCGACAGCCAAAGTGCCGAGCGGCTGGAACAGGAGCTGAGTTTCTTCGCCCCCGATTTGCCGGTACTGCATTTCCCGGACTGGGAAACCCTGCCCTACGACCTGTTCTCGCCGCACCAGGACATCATTTCCCAGCGCATCGCCAGCCTGTACCGCTTGCCGGAACTGGCTCACGGCGTGCTGGTGGTGCCGATCACCACGGCCCTGCATCGCCTGGCGCCGACCAAGTTCCTGCTGGGCAGCAGTCTGGTGCTGGATATCGGCCAGAAGCTCGACGTGGAACAGATGCGCACCCGGCTTGAAGCCAGTGGTTATCGCTGCGTCGACACGGTGTATGAGCACGGTGAGTTCGCGGTGCGTGGCGCGCTGATCGACCTGTTCCCGATGGGCAGCAAACTGCCGTACCGGATCGACCTGTTCGACGACGAAATCGAAACCCTGCGTACCTTCGATCCGGAAAACCAGCGTTCCATCGACAAGGTCGACTCGGTCAAGCTGCTGCCAGCCCGGGAATTCCCTCTGCAAAAAGACGCGGTCACTCGCTTCAAGGCACGTTTCCGCGAGCGCTTCGACGTGGACTTCCGTCGCTGCCCGATCTTCCAGGACTTGAGCAGCGGGATTACCCCCGCCGGTATCGAGTACTACCTGCCGCTGTTCTTCGACGAAACCTCCACCCTCTTCGATTACCTGCCCCAGGACACCCAAGTGTTCTCGCTGCCGGGCATCGAACAGGCGGCGGAGAACTTCTGGAATGACGTACGCAACCGTTATGAAGAACGCCGCGTCGACCCGTCCCGTCCTTTATTGCCACCGGCCGAACTGTTCCTGCCGGTGGAAGACTGCTTCGCCCGCCTGAAAAACTGGCCGCGGGTAGTCGCCAGCCAACAGGATGTGGACGCTGGTGCCGGCCGCGAGCGCTTCCCGGCGCAAGCACTGCCGAACCTGGCGATTGAAGCCAAGGCCAACCAGCCGCTGGAAGCGCTGTCGAATTTCCTCGGTGACTTTCCCGGCCGCGTGCTGTTTACCGCCGAGTCCGCCGGGCGCCGCGAGGTGTTGCTGGAGTTGCTGGAACGCCTGAAGCTACGGCCGAAAACCGTCGACAGCTGGCCGGACTTTGTCGCGAGCAAGGATCGCCTGGCGATCACCATCGCGCCACTGGACGAAGGCCTGCTGCTGGACGACCCTGCCCTGGCACTGATTGCCGAAAGCCCGCTGTTCGGTCAACGGGTGATGCAGCGCCGCCGCCGCGAAAAGCGCGCCGACGCCAACAACGACGCGGTGATCAAGAACCTCACCGAACTGCGCGAAGGCGCGCCGGTGGTGCATATCGACCACGGTGTGGGCCGTTACCTGGGCCTGCAAACCCTGGAGATTGATAACCAGGTCGCCGAATTCCTCACCATGGAATACGCCGAGGGCGCCAAGCTCTACGTGCCCGTGGCCAACCTGCACCTGATCGCCCGCTACACCGGCAGCGACGACGCCCTCGCGCCGTTGCACCGCCTCGGCTCCGAGACCTGGCAGAAAGCCAAGCGCAAGGCCGCCGAACAGGTACGCGATGTGGCCGCCGAGTTGCTCGACATCTATGCCCGCCGTGCCGCCCGCGAAGGTTATGCCTTCGCCGACCCGAAAGCCGACTACGCCACCTTCAGCGCGGGCTTCGCCTTCGAAGAAACCCCGGACCAGCAAACCACCATCGACGCCGTGCGCGCCGACATGCTGGCGCCCAAGCCAATGGACCGTCTGGTGTGCGGCGACGTGGGCTTCGGCAAGACCGAAGTGGCGATGCGCGCGGCGTTTATTGCGGTGCACGGCGGCCGGCAAGTGGCGATCCTCGTGCCGACCACCCTGCTCGCCCAGCAGCACTACAACAGCTTCCGCGACCGCTTTGCCGACTGGCCGGTGACCGTGGAAGTGATGAGCCGCTTCAAGTCCGCCAAGGAAGTGAACGCAGCCATCGCCGACCTGGCGGAAGGCAAGATCGACATTGTCATCGGCACTCACAAGCTGCTGTCGGATGACGTGAAGATCAAAAACCTTGGGCTGGTGATCATCGACGAAGAGCACCGCTTCGGTGTCCGTCAGAAGGAACAGCTCAAGGCCCTGCGCAGTGAAGTCGATATCCTGACCCTCACCGCCACGCCGATCCCGCGCACGCTGAACATGGCAGTGTCGGGCATGCGTGACCTGTCGATCATCGCCACGCCGCCGGCGCGCCGGTTGTCGGTGCGCACCTTCGTCATGGAGCAGAACAAAAGCACGGTCAAGGAGGCCCTGCTGCGTGAGCTGCTGCGTGGCGGCCAGGTGTACTACCTGCACAACGATGTGAAAACCATCGAGAAATGCGCCGCCGACCTCGCCGAGCTGGTACCGGAAGCACGGATCGCCATCGGCCACGGGCAGATGCGCGAACGCGAACTCGAACAGGTGATGAGCGACTTCTACCATAAACGCTTCAACGTGCTGATCGCCTCGACCATCATCGAGACCGGCATTGACGTGCCGAGCGCCAACACCATCATCATCGAGCGCGCCGACAAGTTCGGTCTGGCGCAGTTGCACCAGTTGCGCGGCCGGGTCGGGCGCAGTCACCACCAGGCGTATGCCTATTTGCTGACGCCGCCGCGCCAACAGATCACCTCCGACGCCGAGAAACGCCTGGAAGCGATCGCCAACACCCAGGACCTCGGCGCCGGCTTTGTGCTGGCCACCAACGACCTGGAAATCCGTGGTGCCGGCGAACTGCTGGGGGACGGCCAGAGCGGGCAAATCCAGGCCGTGGGTTTCACCCTTTATATGGAAATGCTCGAGCGGGCGGTAAAAGCCATTCGCAAGGGCGAACAACCGAACCTCGACCAACCGCTGGGTGGCGGCCCGGAAATCAACCTGCGCTTGCCGGCATTGATTCCCGAAGACTACCTGCCGGATGTGCACGCACGCCTGATCCTGTACAAGCGCATCGCCTCGGCCACCGACGAAGACGGCCTCAAGGATCTGCAAGTGGAGATGATCGACCGCTTCGGCCTGTTGCCGGAACCGACCAAGAACCTGGTACGCCTGACCCTGCTCAAATTGCAGGCCGAGCAACTGGGTATCAAGAAGGTCGACGCCGGGCCGCAGGGCGGGCGTATCGAGTTCGAAGCCCAGACGCCGGTGGACCCACTGGTGCTGATCAAGCTGATTCAGGGCCAGCCCAATCGCTACAAGTTCGAAGGGGCTACGCTGTTCAAATTCATGGTGCCTATGGAACGCGCCGAAGAACGCTTTAATACACTGGAGGCGCTGTTTGAGCGCCTCATCCCGAAATCTGCTTGAAGGACGCCCCAATGCGCCTGTTCCGCATTTTGAGCTTGTTGTTGGTGGTCGTTGCTCCTTCGGCGTTTGCCGACAGCCCGTACCTGGTGGAGATGATCCTGGTGCGGCAGAACGCCGAGCCGGCGATCAATAGCCGTGCGGCGCCGGAAAACTGGGACGCCGGCGCGCCGCGCCTGGGGCCCGACAAAATGAGCCCGCCGCGACTGGGCAATATTGTCGAGAAGCTGCAAGCCAGCAGCGACTACACCGTGCTGCTGCACAAGTCCTGGGAGCAGAATCTCGGTGAACAACCGGTGAAGCTGGCCATCAGCGACGGCCAGGAACAGTTCGGCCAGTTCCCTATCGAAGGTACCCTCAACCTGCAACTTGGGCGCTTCACCGATATCGACGCGGACTTCTGGGTCAACCAGTTCGACGCCAACGGCAGCGTGATTGCCAGCGAACACCTCAGCCAGCAAGACGTGCGCACCAAGAACAACCAGCTCAACTACCTGGACGGCGGCCACCTCGCCCTGCTGATCAAGATCACTTCGCCGACCGCCAAGCCGCCCAGCGCACCACCGCCCGATGTCCAGGACTGATCCAGCACCATGCCCCTGACGTCGTCGTTGACCAAACCCCTGGCCCCTTCGTGGGCCAATCGCTTTAAAGAGCAAAGCCTTGAGCGCGGCCGGCGCTACGCCCTGGAAAACCGTGTGCGCATCGTCGAGTCCGGCGACAGCACCATCATTGCCAGTTGCGAAGGCTCGGGCGGCAACGTCTACCGCCAGACCATTTCGCTGCGCGAATCCGCCAAGGGCACGTTGATCCTGGTGGACAGCCGCTGCACCTGCCCCGTACACACCAACTGCAAACACATCGCGGCGGTGCTGCTCAAGGTCCAGGAAACCCTGGCCTACCCGGCGGCGGCCCAGGATGCCGAGTTGCTGGAGAAGCTCCAGGCGGTGCTGGATAACCGCGTGGTATTACCGCAAGTGGTGATGGAAGACGTACAACCGGTGCCGCGCCTATGGCTGGCGAGTATCGAGTTCAGCGCCTTCGAGCCGCGCAACGGCAAGATGCAGCGTTATATCCAGCACCGTGCGGCGCTGTCCTTCAACTATCTGGGCAACTACGTCAGCGGTCAGAAGAACGCCGACATCATCGTGCGCCAGGAACACCAGAGCCTGCGGATCAAGCGCCACCCCGAGGTGGAGCAGCAGTTTCGCGAACAACTGCGCCTGCTGGGCTTCAAGATCGCCACGCGCCAGAGCAAGGCCCTGCCGGAAAGCGCCGGCGAGCTGTTCGAGATGGTCAATGACAGCGCCTGGCTGAACTTCACCCTGAATGCTTCGCCGAACCTGCGCGCCCAGGGCTGGGAACTACAGATCGATGAAGATTTCGGCTTCGACCTGAGCACCGTCGACGATTGGTACGCCAGCGTCGACGAAATGCCGGAGCGCGACTGGTTTGATCTGGAACTGGGGATCATCGTCAACGGCGAACGCCTGAGCCTGCTGCCGATCCTGTTGAACCTGATGCGCTCCCACACCGAGATTCTCAACCCGGAAAAACTCGCGCGGCGCCGCGATGACGAACTGATCCTGGTGAACATTCCCGGCCTGCCCAACGGCCACGGCCCGCTGCAAGTGGCGCTGCCTTATGGCCGGCTGAAGCCGGTGCTGGCAACACTTGGCGAGTTCTACCTGCAAGAGCCCGGCACCACCGCGCTGCGCCTGGCCAAGGCCGACGCCATTCGCCTGAACCCGCTGGAAGACCTGCCACTGCAATGGGAAGGCGGTGAGAAAATCCGCAACTTCGCCCAGCGATTGCGAGACATCAAGGACTTCAGTTGCGAAGCGCCTGAAGGCTTGAACGCGACATTGCGTCCTTACCAGTTGGAAGGCCTGAGTTGGATGCAGTCGCTGCGTCAGCTCGACGTCGGCGGGATTCTGGCGGACGACATGGGCCTGGGTAAAACCCTGCAGACCCTGGCGCATATTCTCAGCGAGAAAATCGCCGGGCGCCTCGACCGGCCGTGCATGGTGGTGATGCCCACCAGCCTGATCCCGAACTGGCTCGACGAAGCGGCGCACTTCACGCCGCAGCTCAACGTATTGGCGTTGTACGGCGCCGGGCGTAAGAAACATTTCCCTCAGTTGCAGGACTACGACCTGCTGCTGACCACCTACGCCCTGCTGCCCAAGGACATTGAGCCACTGGCTGCCCTGCCCTTGCACGTGCTGATCCTCGACGAAGCGCAGTACATCAAGAACCCCAACAGCAAGGCCGCCCAGGCTGCCCGCGAGCTGAACGCCCGCCAGCGCCTGTGCCTCAGCGGTACACCGCTGGAAAACCACTTGGGCGAGCTGTGGTCGCTGTTCCACTTCCTGCTGCCAGGCTGGTTGGGAGATGTGAAGAGCTTCAACCGCGATTACCGTGTGCCAATCGAAAAGCGCGGCAGCGATGTGCGATTGCAGCACCTTAATGGCCGGATCAAGCCGTTCCTGCTGCGCCGCACCAAGGAACAGGTGGCGACGGAATTACCGCCCAAGACCGAGATCATTCATTGGGTCGACCTCAACGAAGCCCAGCGCGACGTATACGAGACCATGCGCCTGGCGATGGACAAGAAAGTCCGCGACGAGATTACCCGAAAAGGTGTGGCGCGCAGCCAGATCATCATCCTGGAAGCGCTGCTCAAGCTGCGCCAGGTGTGCTGTGATTTGCGCCTGGTCAATGATGCAACCCTGCCGGCAAAGGGCAGCAGTTCGGGCAAGCTAGACAGCTTGATGGAGATGCTCGACGAGCTGTTTGCCGAAGGCCGCAGGATTCTGCTGTTTTCCCAGTTCACCTCGATGCTGAGTCTGATTGAGTCTGAGCTGAAGAAGCGTGGCGTTGCCTATGCGCTGCTGACCGGGCAAACCCGGGACCGACGCACGCCGGTGAAGGATTTCCAGAGCGGCAAGCTGCAGATCTTTCTGATCAGCCTGAAGGCCGGTGGCGTCGGGCTTAACCTGACGGAAGCGGATACAGTGATTCACTACGATCCGTGGTGGAACCCTGCCACGGAGAACCAGGCGACCGACCGTGCGTATCGCATTGGCCAGGAAAAGCCGGTGTTCGTCTACAAGATGATTGCCCGGGGTACCGTGGAAGAGAAAATCCAGCATTTGCAGAAGGAAAAGTCTGATCTGGCGGCAGGCGTTCTGGATGGGCGGACGACGGGGGATTGGAAGCTGGGGAATGAGGATATCGAGGCGCTGTTTGCGCCGTTGCCTCATAAGCAGGAAAAGCGCTGACTGTTAGATTGCCTTCGCGAGCAAGCCCGCTCCCACACTTGACCGCATATACCCTGGAGGAATGCGGTCGGATGTGGGAGCGGGCTTGCTCGCGAAGGGCGCACCGCAGTTGTCAGTCGATTAACTGAGCATCTCGCAGCGCACTCAATGCAGCCAGCCAACGCGGATCCTGCTTGTATTCGGTCGAAGCCACCGCCTGGCCACGCATCCTCGCAATACGCGCCGACGGAGTGACCTTCATGCGCTGGGCAGCACTCAGGGCCAGCTCGGCGGCCGCGCGATCGTTGCACACCAGGCCCATGTCGCAGCCTGCAGTCAGCGCCGCCTCAATACGGCTCGCAGCATCACCGACCACGTGAGCGCCAGCCATCGACAGGTCATCACTGAAGATAACCCCATCGAACTGCAACTCACCGCGCAGGATGTCCTGCAGCCAGCGCCGGGAGAAGCCGGCCGGTTGCGCGTCGACCTGTGGATAAATCACGTGGGCTGGCATGACAGCCGCCAACTGCTTGCTCAGGCGTGCGAACGGCACCAGGTCATTGGCGCGAATCTGTTCCAGGCTGCGCTCATCATTGGGAATCGCGACGTGGGAATCGGCTTCGGCCCAGCCGTGGCCGGGGAAGTGTTTGCCGGTAGCGGCCATGCCAGCGCTGTTCATCCCGCGAATAAAGGCACCGGCAAGCACGGCGGCGCGCTCGGGGTCGCCTTCGAATGCGCGCGTGCCCACGACTGCGCTGCGTTGGTAATCGAGGTCCAGCACCGGCGCGAAGCTCAGGTCCAGGCCGACCGCCAGCACTTCTGTCGCCATGATCCAACCGCACTGCTCGGCCAGTTGCTCGGCATTCGGGTTGTCGGCCAAGGCGCGCATCGCCGGCAGGCGGACGAACCCTTGGCGCAAGCGCTGCACCCGGCCGCCTTCCTGATCGACCGCCAGCAGCAGGTCCGGGCGCACGGCGCGAATCGCGGCGCTCAACTCACGCACCTGGCGCGGATGCTCGATATTGCGCGCAAAAATGATCAGGCCGCCCACCTCGGGCTGGCGCAACAAGTGGCGGTCTTCAGCCGTCAGCCAGGTACCGGCGACGTCCACCATCAAAGAGCCTTGCAGGGCTTGGGTCATAAAGCTTCCTTAAATAACGCACGCAGCCCGGAGCCCTCGCGAGATCGCATCGCCAGGGTTGAATCTGGAGACGGACGCTCAGCGAGAGCAACGGGCTGTGGGTAAATAGCTGAAATCGGCATGGGCGGCTAGCTTAGCGGATGCAAGCGGCCGCGCACACCCGGAGCGGGTTAAACCTTGGCCGGGATGGGTACCGACTTGCTGCGGGGACGCAACTGGGCGGCGGCCATGGCCTGGTCGGTGACGCCGGTTTCGGCACGCATGCCGGCGGCGAGAAACGGCACCATCAGGCGCATCACCTGCTCAATGGAGGTGTTGACGCCAAAGTCGGTCTCGGCAATCGCACGCAGGGCCTTGATCCCGGACATGCTGAACGCGGCAGCACCGAGCATGAAGTGCACGCGCCAGAACAGTTCGATCGGCGGAATACGCGGTGCCGCTTCGTTGACCAGCAACATATAGCGGCGGAACACCTTGCCGTACATGTCTTCAAGATAGCGACGCAGGTGACCCTGGCTCTGGCTGAACGCCAGGCCCAACAGGCGCATGAAGATCGACAGGTCGTTGCCGCTGCGAGGCTGGACCACCAGGGCTTGCTCGACGAGGATTTCCAGCAGGTCTTCCAGGCTTGGCTTGTTTTCAGGCTTGGCCTGGCGACGTTCCAGCTCACGGTCGAGACTGATACAGAAAGGCCCCAGGAAACGTGAGAACACGGCCTGGATCAACGCCTTCTTGGAGCCGAAGTGGTAGTTCACCGCTGCCAGGTTGACCCCGGCCTTGCTGGTAATCAGCCGCAATGAGGTTTCAGCAAATCCTTTTTCCGCGAACAACTGCTCGGCAGCATCGAGAATGCGTTCAACGGTTTCCGACTGGGCCATGGCTACTCCGCCTGACAAACACTTGTTTGAAACATACGTTTCAAGCTATGTCTTGTCAAGCCTGCAGGTCGGTTTGCGGCTGGTCGGTCAGCTATTTCATGGCCATTTAATCACATTCGACAAGGTCTGTAGGCAGCGCTGTTTTCAGCCTGTAGGACGCATGACAAACGACCGTCCAGCGGAGTGACTGAAAACGGTGATTGCCAAGCGCAGTCCACTGTATATAATCCCAGTCACTGTATAAAAAGACAGAGCGATCAACATGCTAAAACTGACGCCACGCCAAGCTGAGATTCTGGCTTTTATCAAGCGCTGCCTCGATGACAACGGCTACCCGCCGACCCGAGCGGAAATTGCGCTGGAACTGGGATTCAAGTCGCCCAACGCCGCTGAAGAACACCTCAAGGCCCTCGCCCGCAAAGGTGCGATCGAGATGACCCCAGGTGCCTCACGGGGCATTCGCATCCCTGGCTTCGAAGCCAAGGCCGACGAGTCGACACTGCCGATTATCGGGCGGGTCGCAGCCGGTGCGCCGATCCTGGCGCAACAGCACGTCGAGGAATCCTGCAACATCAACCCAACGTTCTTCCATCCCCGTGCCGACTACCTGCTGCGAGTCCATGGCATGAGCATGAAGGACGTGGGTATTTTCGACGGCGACCTGCTGGCCGTCCACACCACACGTGAAGCCCGCAATGGCCAGATCGTCGTCGCCCGTATTGGCGATGAAGTGACGGTCAAACGCTTCAAGCGCGAAGGCAGCAAGGTCTGGCTACTGGCCGAGAACCCTGAGTTTGCGCCGATTGAAGTGAACCTGAAGGATCAGGACCTGGTGATTGAAGGCTTAAGCGTCGGCGTTATTCGCCGCTAACGGAGGCATCATGCAGTTCCTACAGACCCCACAACACACTCAGCTGTCGCTGTTTGAGGCCTTTATGGCCCAGCCCCTTGCGCCTATCCTCAAGGAAACGGTCGAAGCGCCCTGGAGCGCCGAACCCGAGGCGTTCAGTGAACTGTCGTTGCGCGGTGCTGCCGGGAGCTGCCTGAGCCTGCTGGCACCGATCCTTCGCGAATTGAGCGAAGAACAGGATGCGCGCTGGCTGACGCTGATCGCCCCACCCTCCAGCCTGACCCAGGCCTGGCTGCGGGATGCCGGCCTGAACCGCGAGCGCATCCTGTTGCTGCAACCCCGCGGCACCCAAAGTGCCCAACAGTTGACCTGCGAAGCCTTGCGCCTGGGCCGTAGCCATACGGTAGTCAGTTGGCTGAACCCGCTGACAACAGCGGCCAGGCAACAGCTGATCAGCGCCGCACGTACGGGCGATGCACAGAGCTTGAACATTCGGTTGGGGTAAAACGATGAGCGGATAACTGACTCTGTCAGGGTCCGCCATGACGCGAGGCTTCTTCAGGTTTGAGAAGCCGATCTGCACGACTAAAGCTTACAAAAAAGCTGACAAACGGACTCAGTGAAGAATCCGTGGGCCGTCTTCCTTCTCAGGTTCGCCTTCAGCCAAGCGCCCTGCCATCTGCACACCTACGCTCAACATGGCTTTTGCCACTTCCACGTGTTGGCCCTGCAGGAACGCCTTTGCGTCTTCGGAAAAATCCAAAATTACCAGAGAACCCTCGTCCTCAGCCCGGCGCAGCTCGATTCGGCCGTCGGGCAGTTCAACAATTTCCAGAAAGGACGTTGGCATAAAAGTCTGTTCTCCACGAAAGGCCGGCATTATATCAGTGTTGTGACGAGCGGGCTTGCCCGCATTGGGCTGAGCCGCGGCCCTCCGACAACTGACACTGCCAGGCCTGGAAAGCCTTGGGGCTGCTTCGCAGCCCAGCGGGAGCAAGCTCCCTCGCCACAAGAGCGCCAGGCGTCAGCGAGAAGCCTTCAGCACTCGTTCAGCCCATCCCGAAAACGAATGGCCAACTTCTTCAGCTCCTGTCGCCAGCTTTCCAGCTCTTCACGGCTTAATGGCGCAGGCCCCTCTTCTTCCAGGCTCACAGCCAGGATCAGCGGCTGGGTCACATCACCCTTGGGCTTGTGGGGTACACGAGGCGGCTGGAACATCTCGGCGTGAGCTACCAGCAAGCGCGCCAACCAGCTGTCCGGGCTCTGCGCCATTTCCACCAGCTCGGCCAACTCCGGAATGGCCATGGAGTCCAGTACATCACGGTTGATGATCATCTCTGCACGCGGCGAACCGGCCTGAGGCAAGCGGTAGAACCCGGCAATTTCATGGCACAAGCCAAGCAAGGCGCCATACAGGTGGAACAGCGCCGCTTCACGCCCGGCCTGTACCAGCGCGATAGCGTTCATCTCCTTTCCTTCCTCGGCGCGGCCAAGGGCTTCCAGGGACAAACCCGCGAAGTAAATTTTCTGGTTGGTACGGGTATAGAGTTCGTTGGCCATGAAGGCAGTCTCCACAACGAATAAGGCGTGATGCTGGCTGAACAGTGTCACGGATCAGCCAAGTCCACTGCAAGCGCAAAAAAAGGCCGCCTATAAAGGCGGCCTTTGTTCATGCGGCTGATCGTATCAAGCGCCCTGGCGCTTGTCCTCGACCTTCCACTTGCCACCGTCGTAGAACGCTTTCCAGCCGGTAGGCTTGCCTTCCACTTCGGTCTGCACGTACTGCTCCTTGGTCTTGCGGCTGTAGCGGATCACGGACGGGCGACCGTCCGGGTCCTTCTTCGGCGCTTCACAGAGGAAGTGGTACTTCGGATCGATCTCGTCCTTGTGGGGCACGATCTCGATCACCAGCGGAGCACGGGTCTCGCGGTTTTTCGGGAACTGGCTGGCAGCCAGGAACAGCCCCGAAGCGCCATCACGCAGGATGTAGGTGTCGTTGACCTTCTCGCACTTGAGTTCAGGCATCTTCACCGGGTCCATCTTCGGCGGCGCCGCGTCACCGCTTTTCAGCAGTTTGCGGGTGTTCTTGCACGTTGGGTTGGTGCAACCGAAGAACTTGCCGAAACGGCCGGTCTTGAGCTGCATCTCGCTGCCGCACTTGTCGCATTCCAGGCTCGGACCTTCGTAGCCCTTAATGCGGTAAGTGCCTTCTTCGATCTCATAGCCGTTGCAATCCGGGTTGTTACCGCAGATGTGCAGCTTGTGCTTCTCGTCCAGCAGATAGGCGTCCATCGCCGTGCTGCAGATCGGGCAACGGTGCTTGCCACGCAGTACCAGCGACTCGGATTCACCCTCGTCATCGGCAGCGATTTCATCGCCCGGCACCAGGTTGACGGTAGCCTTGCAGCGCTCTTTCGGCGGCAGGCTGTAACCCGAGCAACCCAGGAACACGCCGGTGGACGCGGTACGGATCTGCATCGGGCGGCCGCAGGTGAGGCACGGAATGTCCGTCATCACCGGCTGGTTGGCCCGCATGCCGTTCTCGGCGCTTTCAGCCACTTCAAGTTTCTTCTTGAAGTCGCCGTAGAACTCGTCGAGCACGTTTTTCCAGTCGCGTTCGCCCTGGGCCACGTCATCGAGGTTCTCTTCCATGCCGGCGGTGAAGCCGTAGTCCATCAGGTTGGAGAAGCTCTCGGACAGGCGCTCGGTGACGATGTCGCCCATCTTTTCCGAGTAGAAACGACGGTTGTGCAGCGCAACGTAGCCACGGTCCTGGATGGTGGAAATGATCGCCGCGTAGGTCGAAGGACGACCGATACCGCGCTTTTCCATCTCCTTGACCAGGCTGGCTTCCGAATAACGCGCCGGCGGCTTGGTGAAGTGCTGGGACGGGTCGAGCTTGATCAGCTTCAACACATCGCCCTGGGCCATGTCCGGCAGCACGTCGTCGTCGCCCGGCTTGGCGATTTGCGGCATCACGCGGGTGTAACCGTCGAACTTGAGGATACGGCCCTTGGCGCGCAGCTCGAAGTCACCAGCACCCACGCTGACAGTCGTCGACAGGTATTGCGCCGGCAGCATCTGGCAGGCCAGGAACTGGCGCCAGATCAGCTCGTAGAGGCGCTCAGCGTCGCGCTCCATGCCGCTCAGCTTGCTTGGCTCAGTGTTGGCGTCGGAGGGACGAATCGCTTCGTGAGCCTCTTGTGCGCCTTCCTTGCTGCTATAGACGTTCGGCTTCTCCGGCAGGTACTTCTTGCCGAACTCGCTTTCAATATAAGTGCGCGCCATCGCCACCGCGTCTTGCGACAGGTTGGTGGAGTCGGTACGCATATACGTGATGTAGCCCGCTTCATACAGACGCTGGGCCATCATCATGGTCTTCTTCACCCCGAAGCCCAGGCGGTTGCTCGCAGCCTGTTGCAGGGTGGAGGTGATGAATGGCGCCGACGGCTTGCTGCTGGTGGGCTTGTCTTCACGCTTGACGATGCTGTAGCTGGAAGCCTTGAGCTTCTCCAGCGCGGCCATGGCCTGGGCTTCGTTGAGCGGCTTGAAGGCTTCGCCTTTCTCGCGGGCCACTTCAAAGCGCACGTTGTTGCCCTTGGCAGTGCCCAGGTCAGCGTGCACTTCCCAATATTCTTCAGGGTTGAACGCACGAATCTCGCGCTCACGCTCCACCACCAGCTTTACCGCAACCGATTGCACACGGCCGGCGGACAGGCCACGGGCGATCTTCGCCCACAGCAGCGGCGAGACCATGTAACCCACGACGCGGTCGAGGAAGCGACGGGCCTGCTGGGCATTGACGCGGTCAATGTCCAATTCGCCCGGCTTGGAGAAGGCTTCCTGGATTGCCTTCTTGGTAATTTCGTTGAACACCACGCGCTTGTAGCGGCTGTCGTCACCACCGATGGCTTCCCGCAGGTGCCAGGCAATAGCCTCCCCTTCGCGGTCCAAGTCGGTTGCGAGATAGATGGTGTCAGCATCTTTGGCGAGCCGGCGCAGCTCTTCGATGACCTTTTCCTTGCCTGGGAGGATCTCGTACTTGGCTTTCCAGCCATGATCGGGATCGACACCCATGCGCGAGACCAACTGCTTGCGCGCTTTCTCTTTAGGCGTGAGCACCGGACCTTCGCCCGCAGCCGCCTTGCCGCGCTTGGCGGCAGGCTCCTTGCTGGCGCTAGCCGAACCGCTGGTGGGCAGGTCTCGGATATGGCCGATACTCGACTTCACCACGTACTCGTTACCCAAGTACTTGTTGATGGTCTTGGCCTTAGCCGGGGATTCCACAATGACCAGCGATTTGCCCATGGATCGGAAAATTCCTGAATTCGAGAAGTGAAAGGCGGTTGGCGCCTGACGCGGCAACGCTATATATAGTGGCAACAAGGTGAGGTCAAGCGCAGCATTCTGCGCGGCCTGCCTTTATTGCGCGGAAAAAAGGCTGGGTTCGACCTGGATCAAAGCAAAGCGCGGGACCTGTTCGCCGTCAACTTCGACGGTCTCCAGGAACATGCTCAAGGGACGCACCCAAAAGCCGTAATCGCCATACAGTGCTTGGTAAAACACCACTTCCTCTTCGGTCTCGGAATGCCGCGCCACATTAAAAACGCGGTACTGCGGACCTTTATAATGCTGGTAGAGCCCTGGTTCGACTTTCATGCTCTGACCCTCTTACAAAATTTGTTAAAAAAAATATAAAAAATTCCAAAAAACAAAAACCGGGGCACTGGGCCCCGGCTTCCGTCAGCGAAACGTTTAGATACGTTCGAAGACGGTGGAGATGCCTTGGCCGAGGCCAATGCACATGGTCGCAACCCCAAGGTTGCCGCCATTTTGCTTCATCACGTTCAGCAACGTGCCGGAGATACGAGCACCGGAACACCCAAACGGGTGACCCAGGGCAATCGCGCCGCCGTGCAGGTTAACCTTCTCGTTCATCTTGTCGAGTACTTTCAAATCTTTCAGCACTGGCAGGGCCTGTGCGGCGAAAGCTTCGTTGAGCTCAAAGAAGTCGATGTCGGAGATGGTCAGGCCTGCGCGCTTCAATGCTTTTTGTGTGGCCGGTACTGGACCATAGCCCATGATTGCCGGGTCCACACCTGCGACTGCCATCGAACGGATCACGGCCATCGGCTGGATGCCCAGGTCCTGGGCACGCTGGGCCGACATCACGATCATGCACGAAGCACCGTCGGTGATCTGCGACGAAGTACCGGCTGTCACGGTGCCGCCCTTTGGATTGAAGGCTGGCTTCAAGGCCGCCAGGCTTTCCAGGGTGGTGTCCGGACGAATGGTTTCGTCGTAGTCGAACAGTTTCAGGAAACCGTTCTCGTCGTAGCCGTTCATCGGGATGATTTCATCCTTGAACTTGCCTTCCACGGTGGCCTTGTGGGCCAACTGGTGGGAACGCAGGCCGAACGCATCCTGGGCTTCGCGGGTAATGCCGTGCATTTTGCCGAGCATTTCCGCAGTCAGCCCCATCATGCCCGAGGCTTTCGCCGCGTACAGCGACATGTGCGGGTTCGGATCGACACCGTGCATCATGCTGACGTGGCCCATGTGCTCCACGCCGCCGACCACGAACACATCACCGTTACCGGTCATGATCGCTTGGGCAGCGGTGTGCAGCGCGCTCATGGACGAGCCACACAGGCGGCTGACGGTCTGGCCGGCAGCGGTGTGCGGGATCTGCGTCATCAGGGAAGCCATGCGGGCGATGTTCCAGCCCTGCTCCAGGGTCTGGTTGACGCAGCCCCAGATCACGTCTTCGACTTCGTTCGGGTCGACCTTGACGTTGCGTTCCAACAATTTGCTGATTAGGTGCGCCGACATGTCTTCAGCGCGGGTGTTGCGGTGCATGCCGCCCTTGGAGCGGCCCATCGGCGTACGACCGAAGTCGACAATCACGACGTCTCTTGGATTCAAGCTCATAAATATTCTCGCTCTAGTCGTCTGGGCACTTAACCGAAGAAGCTCTGGCCGTTCTTGGCCATCTCGCGCAGCTTCGCAGTCGGGTGGTACAGCGGGCCCAGATCAGCGTATTGATCAGCCAGGGCAACGAACTCGGCCACACCGATGGAATCGATGTAACGCAGCGCACCACCACGGAATGGAGGGAAACCAATACCGTAGACCAGGCCCATGTCGGCCTCGGCTGCGGTTTCAACGATGCCATCTTCCAGGCAGCGCACGGTTTCCAGGCACAGGGCGATCATCATCCAGTTGACGATGTCCTCGTCGGACACTTCACGCTGTTCGTAGATGACCGGCGCGAGTACTTCGTGAACCGATGGGTCGGCCACTTTCTTCTGCTTGCCCTTCTTGTCGGTCTCGTAAGCGTAGAAACCCTTGCCATTCTTCTGGCCCAGGCGCTTGGCTTCGTAGAGCGCGTCGATCGCCGAGCGGCGGTCGTCTTTCATGCGGTCCGGGAAGCCTTCAGCCATTACGTCGCGACCGTGGTGGCCGGTGTCGATGCCGACCACGTCCATCAGGTACGCCGGGCCCATCGGCCAGCCGAATTTTTCCATGACCTTGTCGATGCGCACGAAGTCCACACCGGCGCTGACCAGCTTGGCGAAACCGCCGAAGTACGGGAACAGTACGCGGTTGACCAGGAAGCCCGGGCAGTCATTGACGACGATCGGGTTCTTGCCCATTTTCTTGGCGTAGGCAACGGTGGTGGCAACGGCCAGTTCGCTGGACTTCTCGCCACGGATTACTTCCACCAGTGGCATCATGTGCACCGGGTTGAAGAAGTGCATGCCGACGAAGTTTTCCGGACGCTTGAGGGCCTTGGCCAGCAAGGTGATGGAAATGGTCGAGGTGTTGGAAGCCAGGATAGTGTCTTCTTTAACCTGGGCTTCAACTTCAGCCAGTACCGCCTGCTTGACCTTCGGGTTCTCGACAACCGCTTCGACCACCAGGTCGACGTGGCCGAAGTCGCCGTAGGACAGCGTAGGACGAATGCCGTTAAGCACTTCGGCCATTTTCGCTGCCGTCATGCGGCCTTTATCCACGCGGCCAACCAGCAGTTTCGCGGCTTCTGCCAGACCCTGCTCGATACCGTGTTCGTTGATGTCTTTCATCAGGATCGGCGTGCCTTTGGACGCCGACTGATAAGCGATACCGCCGCCCATGATACCGGCGCCGAGTACGGCAGCCTGTTTCACATCGCGGGCGATTTCGTCGTAGGCCTTGGCCTTTTTCTTCAATTCCTGGTCGTTCAGGAACAGACCGATCAAGCTCTGCGCCGCAGAAGTCTTGGCCAGTTTGACGAAGCCGGCAGCTTCGATTTCCAGGGCCTTGTCGCGACCGAAGTTCGCGGCCTTCTGGATAGTCTTGATCGCTTCAACCGGCGCCGGGTAGTTCGGGCCGGCCTGGCCAGCCACGAAACCTTTGGCGGTTTCGAACGACATCATTTGTTCGATGGCGTTGAGCTTGAGTTTTTCGAGCTTTGGCTGACGCTTGGCCTTGTAGTCAAATTCGCCGCTGATGGCGCCTTTGATCAGGTTCAGTGCGGCTTCTGCCAGCTTGTCGGGAGCCACCACGGCATCCACGGCGCCGACTTTCAGCGCGTCTTCAGCACGGTTTTCCTTGCCGGCGGCAATCCACTCGATGGCGTTGTCGGCACCGATGATGCGCGGCAGGCGCACGGTACCGCCGAAGCCTGGGTAGATACCCAGCTTGACTTCCGGCAGGCCGATTTTCGCGGTGGTCGACATCACGCGGAAGTCGGCGGCCAGGCACATTTCCAGACCGCCGCCCAGGGCGATGCCATTGATCGCGGCAACGGTCGGCACGTTGAGGTCTTCGAAATCGCTGAAAATCTTGTTGGCTTCGAGGTTGCCAGCCACAAGCTCGGCATCGGGCAGCTTGAAGTTGTCGACGAATTCGGTGATGTCAGCGCCGACGATGAACACGTCCTTGCCGCTGGAGACGATCACGCCCTTGACCGATGCATCTGCTTTGATGGTGTCTACGGCCTGACGCAATTCATTCAGGGTTAGACGGTTGAACTTGTTGACGGACTCACCCTTGAGGTCGAATTTCAATTCGACGATGCCACTTTCAAGAGCCTTAACCGTGATGGCTTTACCTTCGTAAATCATCAACTGATCTCCACGATATGGAAGCTGAACAGTACACGTCGGACGCAGGATTCAGCGTAGACACTGACGTTACCGTCGATGCTAACGCCAATTTGCCAGGCACACCCGCCAACGCGATAGTCGGGATTCTGTACGAATGGTCTGAAAGACAAACGCTCAATTCATACGCCCGTTTGATTTGGGTACGTCACCTTCAGCCAAATCCGAAGAATTGTCAATCGCTCGAAAGGGCCGCAAAAACGCGACTTTTCAGTCATTTCAGAACCCGGGGCAGCCGGCATCGCCCCGCCAATGTTTAATCATTCGCGAAATCAATAATGTGAATTTTGCTTTAAAGGGCTGTACAGAACCGAATATGCGGCTAGGCTAGCGGCACGTAAAACGAATTACCGGCCTGCCTGGCCAACTCCAGCCCGATGATACTTTCGGGCTTTTTAATGCCTGCAGAAATCTCAGGCCAGCGCCTTGAGCACCGCATTAATGTCGTGCAACACGCTCAACTCGCCCTTCTCGCCCCAGTACAGGGTGATCATTTGCTTGTCGGCTTCGACTTTGTAGACGTTCTCAGGCAGCGTCGCAAAATGCGGCAACAACTTTTCATCAACGCAGATTTCCTGCCACTGATTGACCCACACCCCCGGTTCCAACTGCCAATAACTCCAGGTCACAAGCTTGGTGCCGCGTCGTGGCCGGTGATACTGCGCGCACGGGCTCGGCGGCTCGTGCTTGAGCCAGTGCGGCCACTCCTGAGGTGTCAGTTGCATGGCCAAACCGATGCGCCGCGCCTCCATGCGCAAAGCCATGCGCCCGCTCGAATGGCGCGAAGGACGCAGCCACGCCAGCGGACTCAAAACCAGCGCAAGGATTGACACCACTATCCAGACCGTCATATGTGTACTCCCGAATTTCTTGATGAGCGGATTTGACCTGACGCAACCCCATCCGCTTGAAACAAGCCATACTGAACTTATCGCTTTCCTTTGGAGAAACTCCTCATGCCCTACGAACATATTCTGGTCGCCGTGGACCTGACCGAAGAATGCGACCCCGTGATCAAGCGGGCCGTAGGCCTTGCAGGCGATTCGGTGAAGCTGTCCCTGGTGCATATCGTCGAACCGATGGCCATGGCCTTTGGTGGCGACGTGCCAATGGACCTTTCCCAGCTGCAACAGCAGCAGTTCGACCAGGCCAAGGAGCGTCTTGATCGACTGATCAACAAGTACCCTGCCCTGAAAAAAGACCAGAGCCACCTGACCTACGGCCAGCCGCGCCAGGAAATCCACCACCTGGCCAAGGAACAAGGTTGCGACCTGATCGTGGTCGGCAGCCACGGCCGTCACGGCCTGGCATTGCTGCTGGGCTCCACCGCCAATGACGTGCTGCACGGCGCACCTTGCGATGTGCTGGCCGTGAAACTGGTAAAGAGCTCGTAAGACCAACAGCAATCCAATGTGGGAGCGGGCTTGTGTGGGAGCGGGCTTGCTCGCGAAAGCAGTGGATCAGTCGACAAATATAGGGACTGACACACCGCATTCGCGAGCAAGCCCGCTCCCACATTTGAACCGCGTTTCGCACAAAAAAACCGGCGCCCATACTAATGAGCGCCGGGTTTTTTATTGCGCTTGAATCACTCAGGCATCCAGCTCGGCCCAGCGCTCAACCAGGGCTTCCAGCTCGCTGTTCAACTGCTCGAGGGATGCAATCACCTTGGCGGTTTCGGCAGCAGGGCGCAGATAGAAACCCGCGTCCGCCATTTCAGCTTCAACGGCAGCGATCTGCTGTTCCTTGGCATCGATATCGCCCGGCAGTGCTTCCAGCTCGCGTTGCAGCTTGTAGCTGAGCTTCTTCTTGGCCGCAGGCGCTTCTTGCGCAGGGGCAGGAGCAGCAGCCACCGGGGCAACCACGGCCGAGGTCAGGTCAGCCTTGCCGGATTTGCTTTCGGTCACCCCCAGCAGGCGCGGCGAACCGCCCTGACGCAGCCAGTCCTGATAACCACCGACGTATTCACGCACCTTGCCTTCACCTTCGAAGACCAGGGTGCTGGTGACCACGTTGTCGAGGAATGCCCGATCGTGACTGACCATCAGCACGGTGCCGTTGAAGGTCAGCAAGACCTCTTCCAGCAGCTCCAGGGTTTCAACGTCGAGGTCGTTGGTCGGTTCGTCGAGCACCAGCAGGTTGGCTGGCTTGCTGAACAACTTGGCCAGCAGCAGGCGCGCACGCTCACCACCAGACAAGGCTTTAACCGGCGTACGTGCACGCTGCGGGCTGAACAGGAAGTCGCCCAGGTAGCTCAACACGTGGCGGCTCTGGCCGTCGATGTCGATAAAGTCGCGACCTTCGGCGACGTTGTCGATCACGGTTTTTTCCAGGTCCAACTGGTGACGCAACTGGTCGAAGTAGGCCACGTCGATGCGCGTGCCCTCTTCCACTTTACCGCTGGTCGGCTGCAGGCCATTGAGCATCAGCTTGAGCAAGGTGGTCTTGCCGGTACCGTTGGCGCCGAGCAGGCCGATACGGTCGCCGCGCTGCAGGACCATGGAGAAGTCCTTGATCAGGAACGGGCCGTCCGGGTGATGGAAGCTGACGTTGTCCAGCACCATCACTTGCTTGCCGGACTTGTCGGCCGTTTCCAGCATGATGTTGGCCTTGCCGGTGCGCTCGCGGCGTTCACTGCGTTCAACACGCAGGGCTTTCAAGGCACGCACACGGCCTTCGTTACGGGTACGACGGGCCTTGATGCCCTGGCGAATCCACACTTCTTCCTGGGCCAGGCGCTTGTCGAACAAGGCGTTGGCGGTTTCTTCGGCAGCCAGGGTGGCTTCCTTGTGCACCAGGAAGCTGGCGTAGTCGCCGTTCCAATCGATCAGGCCACCGCGGTCCAGTTCGAGGATGCGTGTGGCGAGGTTTTGCAGGAAGGAACGGTCGTGCGTGATGAACAGCACGGCGCCCTGGAAATCCTTGAGGGCTTCTTCAAGCCAGGCGATTGCGCCGATGTCCAGGTGGTTGGTCGGTTCGTCGAGCAGCAGCAGGTCCGGTTCGGAAACCAGGGCCTGGGCCAGCAGGACGCGGCGACGCCAGCCGCCGGACAATTCGGCGAGGGTCTTGTCGGCCGGCAGTTGCAGGCGGCTCAGGGTGCTGTCGACCAATTGCTGCAGGCGCCAGCCGTCACGGGCTTCGAGGTCTTGCTGGACGTGCATCAGCTTGTCCAGGTCTTCTTCGGTGACGCAGTTCTGCGCCAGGTGATGGTATTCGGCGAGCAATGCGCCCACACCATCCAGGCCTTCGGCAACCACGTCGAACACTGTCCGTCCGTCGGCCACCGGCAATTCTTGCGGCAATTCGCCAATCTTGAGGCCGGGGGCGCGCCATACAGAGCCTTCGTCGGGCTTCTGGTCGCCTTTTACCAGCTTCATCATGCTGGACTTGCCGGTGCCGTTGCGGCCGATGATGCACACCCGCTCACCACGGGCGATCTGCCAGGACACCTTGTCCAACAACGGCATAGCGCCGAAAGCAAGGGACACATCGCTGAATTTGAGCAGGGTCATACGCTTCTCCAAAAACTGGGCGCGCATTCTACCTGACTTAGGGCGCGAGGCGGCCGGCATTTTCGCCGTTGACATGTTCTGTCGGACATTTCAGATGAACTTGAACGAAGCGACCGGCAAAGCTTTCACCGGCTGCGGGCAAAAGGCTAAGCTAGGGGCAATCAGTGTCGGCGACGTCGGCACTAGTCCAGATTCCTCTGCACGGACGTCTCATGCGCAGTCGCCTTTTCAGCTTTTTATCTTGTCTGCTTCTTTCTGCCACCGCCGTTCAATCCGCCCAGGCCGTGGACCTCACCACCCAACGTCAATATTACGATGAAGCCAAGCGAGCCCTCGCCAAAGGCGACAGCGGCCCGTACTTCCAGTACAGCCAGGCCCTGGCCGACTACCCGTTGACGCCATACCTGGCCTACGACGAACTGACCGCGCGCCTGAAAACCGCGAGCAACGAGGAAATCGAACAATTCCTCGCCAAGAACGGCGACCTGCCCCAGGCCAACTGGATGAAGCTGCGCTGGTTGCGCTGGCTGGCCGACCGTGGCGACTGGCAAACCTTTGAAAAGTACTACGATCCAAAACTCAATTTCGTCGAACTGGACTGTCTGCACGGCCAGTTCCAGCTGACCCATAACCAAAAAGCCGAAGGTTATAAAACCACCGAGAAGCTGTGGCTGACCGGTAAATCCCAGCCTGCTGCCTGTGATGCCACCTTTGGCCAGTGGGCCGCCGACGGCCAACTGACCGAACAGAAAATCTGGGACCGCGCCAAACTCGCCGCCGAAGCCCGCAACTACCCGCTGGCCAACAGCCTGGTGAAAACCTTGCCGACCCTCGGCGCCCAAGGCCGCCTGATGGTGGACGTGGCGCAGAAGCCCGACATGCTCAGCGACCCGTCGCGCTTCCTGCCGGCCAACGAGGCCATGTCCGACGCCGTCGGCCTGGGCCTTCGCCGCCTGGCCCGCCAGGATCCGGACAAGGCCATGGCCCTGCTCGACGGTTATGCCAGCAGCATGCACTTCTCTCGTGACGAAAAAGTGTCGATCGCCCGGGAAATCGGCTTGACCCTGGCGCGCCGCTACGACCCGCGCGCCCTCGACGTGATGACCAAATACGATCCGGAACTGCGGGACAACACCGTTTCCGAATGGCGCCTGCGCCTGCTGCTGCGCCTTGCCCGCTGGGAAGACGCCTACCAGTTGACCCGCAAGCTGCCCCAGGACCTGGCCACCACCAACCGCTGGCGCTACTGGCAGGCCCGCAGCCTGGAACTGGCAGAGCCGAAAAACCCGCAAGCCCTGGTGATGTACAAGGGCCTGGCCAAGGAACGTGACTTCTACGGCTTCCTGGCGGCGGATCGCTCCCAGTCGCCGTACCAACTGACCAACAAGCCGCTGGTGATGAGCCAGGCGCTGATGAACAAGGTGCGCAACACCCCGGGCGTACGCCGGGCCCTGGAGTTCTATGCCCGCGGCCAGATCGTTGATGGCCGTCGCGAGTGGTACCACGTGAGCCGGCACTTCAACCGCGACGAAATGGTCGCCCAGGCCAAGCTGGCCTATGACATGAAGTGGTACTTCCCGGCGATCCGCACCATCAGCCAGGCGCAATACTGGGATGACCTGGATATCCGCTTCCCGATGGCCCACCGCGACACCCTGGTGCGTGAAGCCAAGGTCCGCGGCGTGCATTCAAGCTGGGTGTTTGCGATCACCCGCCAAGAAAGCGCCTTCATGGACGATGCGCGCTCCGGCGTCGGCGCCACCGGCCTGATGCAGCTGATGCCGGGCACCGCCAAAGAGACCGCACGCAAGTTCAGCATCCCGCTGGCCTCGCAACAGCAAGTGCTCGACCCGGACAAGAACATCCAGCTCGGCGCGGCGTACCTGAGCCAGGTCCATGCCCAGTTCAACGGCAACCGCGTGCTCGCCACCGCTGCCTACAACGCTGGCCCGGGCCGTGTACGCCAATGGCTGCGTGGCGCCGATCACCTGAGTTTCGATGTGTGGGTGGAAAGCATCCCGTTCGACGAAACCCGTCAGTATGTGCAGAACGTGCTGTCTTATTCGGTGATCTACGGGCAGAAGCTCAATGCGCCACAGCCGCTGGTGGATTGGCATGAGCGGTATTTTGATGATCAGTAAGTAACGCTGTCCCATAAAAAATGCCCGCATTGAGAGATGCGGGCATTTTTTTTGGGCGGTGAATCAGTGGGTGGTCGACTCACCGTCACTGAACTGCAACGCCGCCAGCCGTGCGTACAGTGGATTACTCGCAATCAGTTGCTGATGCGTCCCCACCGCCACCAGCTTACCTTGGTCCATCACGGCAATCCGGTCGGCGTTCTTCACGGTGGCCAACCGGTGGGCGATCACCAGGGTGGTGCGCCCTTCCATCAACTGTGGCAGCGCTTGCTGAATCAAGTGTTCACTTTGGGCGTCCAGCGCGCTAGTGGCTTCGTCCAGCAGCAGGATCGGTGCATCCACCAACAAGGCCCGGGCGATGGCCAGGCGTTGGCGCTGGCCGCCGGAAAGGCCCATGCCGCCGTCGCCCAGGTGGGTCTGGTAGCCGTCGGGCATTTGCAGGATGAAATCGTGGGCGTGGGCAATGCGCGCCGCTTCTTCGACCTGAGCAAAGGTGGCCAATGGATTGCCGTAGCGGATGTTCTCTTCGACAGTGCCAAAGAACAGCGCCGGGCTCTGGGACACCAGGGCGAAACAGCGACGCAGGTCCAGCGGGTCGAGACCGGTCAGCGGGTGGCCTTCAAGCAGGATGCGGCCTTGCTGCGGATCGTAGAAACGCAGCAGCAGATCGAAGATCGTCGATTTGCCCGCGCCCGACGGGCCGACCAGGGCCAGGGTTTCACCGGCATTGATGCTCAGGCTCAAGCCGTCGATAGCAAAACGATCCGGGCGCGACGGATAGGAGAAGCGCAAATCCTGGATTTCCAGGCGGCCGCTGACCCGCTCCGGCAGCTTGATGACGTTTGCCTCGGGCGCCTGGATCTCGTTGCTCGATTGCAGCAACTCGCCAATCCGCTCTGCCGCACCGGCCGCTCGTTGCAACTCACCCAGCACTTCACTCAAGGTGCCGACGGCACTGCCGACGATCAGGCTGTAGAAGACGAACGCGGCCAGTTCACCACCGGAAATCCGTCCACTAATCACGTCCATGCCGCCGACCCAGAGCATCACGCCCACTGCACCCAGCACCAGCATGATCACCAGGGTAATCAGCCACGAACGCTGCAGGATGCGTTTGCGCGCGGTGGTGAACGCCTCCTCCACTGTCACCGCAAAGCGCCGCTCGTCCTGCACCTGGTGGTTGTAGGCCTGCACCGTCTTGATCTGGCCAAGGGTCTCGGACACGTAGCTGCCCACGTCGGCGATGCGGTCCTGGCTCAGGCGCGACAGGCTGCGCACCCGGCGGCCAAAGATCAAAATCGGCGCCAGCACCAGCGGCAGCGCGATCACGACGATGCTGGTGAGCTTGGGGTTGGTGACAAACAACAGCACGATCCCGCCGATCACCATCAGGGCGTTGCGCAGGAACAGCGACAGCGAAGAGCCGATCACCGATTGCAGCAAGGTGGTGTCGGTGGTCAACCGGGACTGGATTTCCGAACTGCGGTTGTTTTCGTAGAAACCCGGATGCAAGTAGATCAAGTGGTTGAACACCTGCCGCCGGATGTCGGCCACCACCCGCTCGCCGATCCACGACACCAGGTAAAACCGCGTAAAGGTGCCCACCGCCAGGCCCAGCACCAGAATCATGAACAGGCCGATGGACTGGTTGAGCAGGTGCGGCGACTGGGTCATGAAGCCCTGGTCCACCAGCAGGCGAATGCCCTGCCCCATGGACAAGGTGATGCCAGCGGTGACGATCAGGGCCAACAAGGCCCCCAGGGCCTGCCAGCGGTAGGGAGCGACGAAGCGGCTGGCCAGGCGAATCGCGCGGCGTTGACGGGCTGAGAGCATGGCGAGTTTCACCTGAGGCTGGGAGACGGGAACCTACGTAGCTACATGGGGGGAACTTGAGCGAATCACAATGAGTCAGGTTAATTATGCTTACCGAACCTAGCCCCTAGAGGCTATCGGTCTAAGGCCTGGCTGGAAATTTGTATCGGTTTCTGCTGGACTGGGCATTCGATCTGCTGACCGCGCAAGGAGTTGTAACAACGCGGTCACGCAGTGATTTTAAAGTAGGTACACAACCTGATGAGGAGACGGGCCATGTCCTTGCAAAACAGCAGCAACGCCAAAATTGAAGTGATCCGCCAGCCGCAGCAGTTGCCTTGCTCGTACATCGACGCTCAAGGCCGCGAAGTGCAAATCACCGAAGAGATGATCCAGAGCGCCTGCGCCGAACTGGAACAGAAATTGGTCAAGCCTGCCAAGCGAGGCTGAATCGCCCACGCTCTTTTAAACCCGGCCTTGATGGCCGGGTTTTTTATGCCTTCAGATGGCCTGCGCGCCCAATGCCGCCACGATGTTAGACAAGGCCGCAGAGTCGCCGCTGATTCGCACCTTCAAACCCTCAATCTCGCGCCGCGGCGGGTAGAGCTTGCGCAGTTGGTCAAACGCCTTGCGCTGCTCGTCCACGGTGCCTACCAGGCTGCGGCGGAAATCCGCGTCGTCACGGCGCGGGTCGTACACGCCACGGCACAGGGCCGCCAGCGCCCAGGCCGGGTCGGTATTGGCGTTGAGGGTAACCTCGGCCAACCAGGGTTCCGGCAGCAAGTCGTTGAGTTGAATGATCGCCTCCTGGCCAAGATACCGGCATAACGCCTGGTAGATCTGCGCCGTACCGCGCTGCCTGCCGTCCAGGCTGTAGCCGGCGATATGCGGGGTGGCCAACACACACAAGTCGGCCAGGTCGACGTCCACCTGGGGCTCGCCTTCCCACACATCCAGCACGGCCTGCAGGTCTTCGCGTTCCAACAGCACCTCCTTGAGGGCGGCGTTGTCCACCACCGGACCACGGCTGGCGTTGATCAGCCAGGCGCCGGGCTTCAGTTGGTTGAGGCGCTCGCGGTCGAACAAGTGCCAGGTGGAACCGTTGCCGGATTTGTTCAGCGGCGTGTGCAGGCTGATCACATCACACTGCTCGACAATCTGCTCCAGGCTGACGTAATCACCGTCCTCGGCGATCTGCCGGGGCGGATCGCACACCAGCACCTTCCAGCCCAACGCCTTGAGCACCTTGACCAGGCGCCCGCCGACTTCACCGGCACCCACCACGCCATAGGTGCGTTGGGCCAGGTCGGCGCCTTCGATTTCGGCCAGGGTCAGCAGGCTGCCCAGCACATAGTCGACCACGCCACGGGCGTTGCAGCCGGGGGCGCTGGACCACTGGATGCCGGCGCGCTGGAAGTAATCAAGGTCGAGGTGGTCGGTGCCGATAGTGCAGGTGCCGACAAACCGCACGGGTGTGCCTTCGAGCAAAGCCCGGTTGACGTTGGTCACCGAACGCACCAGCAGCACATCGGCCTGTTCGATCGTCGCGCGGTCGATGGACCGGCCTGGAACCCGGCGAATCTCGCCAAATCCTTCGAAGAATGCATCGAGCAGCGGGATATTTTCGTCGGCAACAATCAGCATGGCAGGCTCCTTTCGCGGATCAGCAGTGTACAGCGGTTTTCCTTGTGGTGAGGGAGCAAGCTCCCTCGCCACAAAAAGCAATATTTGCGCTGGGCTGTGTTTACAAATCCACAACACAGGTTTTTTCCTGACCAACACGTCAAGGCGTAGAATGCGCCGTCCTGCGCTCCCCCTATCGGACATCCGTACGTGAACACTGCCACAACCACCACCGCCCTCTCCCGCCCCGCCCGCGTCAGCCTTGAAGTGCGCAATCTGCTGGCCCTGGCCCTGCCGATCATGATCGGGCAACTGGCGACCACCGCCATGGGCTTTGTCGATGCCGTGATGGCCGGGCGTGTGAGTTCCCGGGACCTGGCGGCAGTCGCCCTGGGCAACTCCATCTGGATCCCGGTGTACCTGCTGATGACCGGCACCCTGCTGGCCACCACACCGAAAGTCGCCCAACGCTTTGGTGCCGGCACCCACGGTGAAATCGGCCCGCTGGTGCGCCAGTCGATGTGGCTGGCACTGGTGGTGGGGATTACCGCGCTGCTGTTGCTGATCAGTGCCGAACCGATCCTGCATGTGATGAAGGTCGATCCCGAGCTGATCAAGCCGTGCATGGGCTACCTGCACGGCATCGCCTCGGGCATGCCGGCCATTGCGCTGTATTACGTGTTGCGCTGCTTCAGCGACGGCCTGGGCCGAACGCGGCCGAGCATGGTCATGGGCCTGTGCGGGCTGGCGCTGAATATTCCGCTGAACTATGTGTTCATCTACGGCCACTTCGGCGTGCCGGCCATGGGCGGCATCGGTTGTGGCTGGGCCACCGCGATCGTGATGTGGGTGATGATGCTCGGCCTGGCCGCCTGGACCCGCTGGGCGCCGGTGTATCAGAGCAGCGAGCTGTTCAAGCGTTTTGACTGGCCGCAATGGTCGGTGATCAAGCGCGTGCTGAGCATTGGTTTGCCCATCGGGATTGCGGTGTTTGCCGAGTCGAGCATCTTCGCGGTGATCGCGCTGCTGATCGGCAGCCTCGGCGCCACCGTGGTAGCCGGGCACCAGATTGCGCTGAACTTCAGCTCGCTGGTGTTCATGATCCCCTACTCCCTGAGCATGGCCGTCACCGTGCGCGTCGGCCAGGCCCTGGGCCGCGGCGAACCCCGTGAAGCGCGCTTCGCGGCAGGTGTCGGGATGGGCACGGCGCTGGTGTATGCCTGCCTGTCCTGCAGCCTGATGCTGTTGTTTCGCGAACAGATCGCCACCCTCTACACCCAGGACCCGCTGGTGATCCAGGTGGCGGCGATGCTGATTGTGTTTGCGGCGCTGTTTCAGTTCTCGGACGCGATCCAGGTCACGGCCGCCGGCGCGTTGCGCGGTTACCAGGACACACGGGTGACCATGGTGCTGACGCTGTTTGCGTATTGGGGCGTGGGCTTGCCGGTGGGCTACGCGCTGGGGCTGACCGAGTGGCTGGGCCAGGCGCGCGGCCCGAGCGGCTTGTGGCAGGGGCTGATCGTGGGCCTGAGCTGTGCGGCGGCGATGCTGGTAATCCGCCTGGTGCGCAGTGCACGCAAGCGGATTCGCAGGGCCTAAGCGGACTTCTTGCGGATCCAGTACAGGTAAGTGCCCGCCTGTTCCTGCTGGCCCACCAGCTCATGGTCGAGAAACACGCAGAACTTGGGAATATCGCGACGGGTCGACGGATCGGTCGCGATCACCTTGAGCAAGCCGCCGGGCGCCAGGTCACGGATGTGCTGGTGCAGCATCATCACCGGTTCGGGGCAGTTTAGGCCGGTGGCGTCAAGGACGGCATCGACGGGCAAATCAGGGGTCAGGCTCATGGTCTACTCCTAAACAGGCCGGCATTTTAGCGGTAATGCGGGGCGCCAGGTAGTCAGCGGCGCCCTCGAGGTTTTCGCGAGCGAGCTCGCTCCTACAGGGGACGGGTTACCGGGCCTTTGGCTTCTTCACATCCAACCGGCGTAAATGGCAGGTCACTTCTTCACGGTCGTGGTACAGCTGCTTGCAGCCAATCTCCACCCGAACGCCCCGTTCCTTGAAGCCTTCCGCGATGCGTTCAAGCAGGCGCTTCACTTCGGCATAACGCTGCTTCATCGGCAACTTCAGGTTGACCACCGCCTCGCGGCAATGCCCCTCGCCAATCCAGGTTTCCAGCAGGGCCGCGTTACGCGCCGGTTTCTCGACGATGTCGCAGACCATCCAGTCCACCGGCTGCTTGGGGGTGTAGATGAAGCCGTCGGCCATCAAGTGCTGTACCAGGCCGGTGTCCATCAGGCTTTCGGCCATCGGGCCATTGTCGATGGCGGTCACCAGCATGCCACGGTTGACCAATTGCCAGGTCCAGCCCCCAGGCGCTGCGCCGAGGTCGACGCCGGTCATGTCGCTGTGCAGACGCTCGTCCCACTGATCACGAGGGATAAAGTGGTGCCAGGCCTCCTCCAGCTTCAAGGTCGAACGGCTTGGCGCGTCTCGCGGGAATTTCAGGCGAGGGATGCCCATCGGCCACATGGCCGAGTTGTTCGACTCGGCCAGTCCCATGAACACTTCGCGGCCACTCTTGAAGGTCAACAGCAGGCGCGGCTTGCTGGCGTCTTCCACCAGCTTGCCGGCGGCCATCAATGCTTTGCGCAGGTGCACTTCGAATTTCTTGCAGAAGTTCGACAGCTCCTTGCCATCGTTGGTGTCGACCATTTCCAGCCACAGGCTGCCGCACACCGGGAAATCCCGCAGGTGCGCCAGGATCACGCTGATGCGGTCGGTTTCCGGCAAATCGATGAACACCCCGCGCGCCCACTGCCTTGGGAAGATCAGCTCGGCAAAGCGTTGGCCGCGCATCAGGCGCTGGGCGCCGTCTTCTTCGGTGCAGACAAATTCGGCGCAGGCGCTGCCGGTCTTGGCTTTGGCATAGCCCGAAACGTTCAGGCGAGCGGCGTGTTCCGCGATCTCGGAACAGACTTCGCCTTCAAAACCCGGGCGGCAGTGCATAAAAAGGGTGTTCATCAACTCTCCTGGATCACGGGCGTGCTATAGCGCAATGCCTGTCATGAAAACGCGCGCATGATAGCCGAGTTCGGAACCTTGGACTTATTGATAGAGTCCAGTAATTAGCCAGCTACTTAAAACAGGGCTAATTTATAAGCTCTGTTCGTCCCGTCAGGTCCGTAGCCGTGCGGACCATAAGGAGTCATGTAATGTCATCCCTTGATAGTCTGAGAACCCTTAAAACCTTACAGATCGACGACAAGACCTATCACTACTTCAGCCTGCCCGAAGCCGCCAAGAGCCTGGGTGATCTGGACAAGCTGCCGATGTCCCTCAAGGTGCTGCTGGAAAACCTGCTGCGCTGGGAAGACGAAAAGACCGTCACCGGCGCCGACCTCAAGGCCATTGCCGCCTGGCTCAAGGAGCGCCGCTCCGACCGCGAGATCCAATACCGACCCGCCCGGGTGCTGATGCAGGACTTTACCGGCGTGCCCGCCGTAGTCGACCTGGCTGCCATGCGCGCCGCCGTGGCCAAGGCCGGCGGCGACCCGCAGCGCATCAACCCGCTGTCCCCGGTGGACCTGGTGATCGACCACTCGGTGATGGTCGACAAGTTCGCCACCACCGGCGCCTTCCAGGAAAACGTCGACATCGAAATGCAGCGCAACGGCGAACGCTACGCCTTCCTGCGCTGGGGCCAGAGTGCCTTCGACAACTTCAGCGTAGTGCCACCGGGCACCGGCATCTGCCACCAGGTCAACCTGGAATACCTCGGCCGCACCGTCTGGACCAAGGATGAAGACGGCCGCACCTACGCCTTCCCCGACACCCTGGTAGGCACCGACTCCCACACCACCATGATCAACGGCCTCGGCGTACTGGGCTGGGGCGTGGGCGGAATCGAAGCAGAGGCCGCGATGCTCGGGCAGCCGGTGTCGATGCTGATCCCGGAAGTGATCGGCTTCAAGCTCACCGGCAAACTGAAGGAAGGCATCACCGCCACCGACTTGGTGCTGACCGTCACCCAGATGCTGCGTAAAAAAGGTGTGGTCGGGAAATTCGTCGAATTCTATGGCGACGGCCTGGCCGACCTGCCACTCGCCGACCGTGCCACCATCGCCAACATGGCCCCGGAATACGGCGCCACTTGCGGCTTCTTCCCGGTGGACGACGTGACTCTGGACTACCTGCGCCTGTCGGGCCGTCCTGCGGAAACCGTCAAGCTGGTGGAGGCATATACCAAAGCCCAGGGCCTGTGGCGCAATGCAGGCCAGGAACCGATCTTCACCGACAGCCTGGCCCTGGACATGGGCAGCGTCGAAGCCAGCCTCGCGGGGCCAAAACGCCCTCAAGACCGTGTTTCCCTGCCAAACGTCGGCCAAGCCTTCAGCGACTTCCTCGACCTGCAATTCAAACCGACCAACAAGGAAGAAGGCCGCCTGGAAAGTGAAGGCGGTGGCGGTGTTGCGGTGGGCAACGCCGACCTGATCGGTGAAGCCGACTACGACTTCGAAGGCCAGACCTATCGCCTGAAAAACGGCGCGGTGGTGATCGCCGCGATTACCTCCTGCACCAACACCTCCAACCCCAGCGTGATGATGGCGGCGGGCTTGGTGGCGAAAAAGGCCGTGGAGAAAGGACTGAAGAGCAAGCCATGGGTGAAAACGTCCCTGGCACCCGGCTCCAAGGTGGTCACCGACTACTACAAAGCGGCGGGGCTGACCCAATACCTCGACAAGCTGGGCTTCGACCTGGTGGGTTATGGCTGCACCACCTGCATCGGCAACTCCGGCCCGCTGCCCGAGCCGATCGAAAAAGCCATCCAGAAAGCCGACCTGGCGGTAGCGTCGGTGCTTTCGGGCAACCGTAACTTTGAAGGCCGGGTGCACCCACTGGTGAAAACCAACTGGCTGGCGTCCCCGCCCCTGGTGGTGGCCTATGCCTTGGCCGGCACCGTGCGCATGGACATCAGCAGCGAACCGCTGGGCACCGGCTCTGACGGCAAACCGGTGTACCTGCGGGACATCTGGCCCAGCAGCAAGGAAATCGCCGACGCCGTCGCGCAAGTCAGTACCCAGATGTTCCACAAGGAATATGCCGAAGTGTTTGCCGGCGACGAACAGTGGCAAGCCATTGAAGTGCCGCAGGCCGCCACCTACGTGTGGCAAAAGGACTCCACCTACATCCAGCACCCACCGTTCTTTGACGACATTGGCGGCCCGCTGCCGGTGATCGAGGACGTCAAGGGCGCCAACGTGCTGGCATTGCTGGGGGACTCGGTGACCACCGACCACATCTCCCCCGCCGGTAACATCAAGACCGACAGCCCGGCCGGCAAATACCTGCGCGAGCAAGGCGTCGAACCGCGGGACTTCAACTCCTACGGCTCACGTCGCGGCAACCATGAAGTGATGATGCGCGGCACCTTCGCCAACATCCGCATCCGCAACGAAATGCTCGGCGGTGAGGAAGGCGGCAACACGATCTACATCCCTACCGGCGAGAAAATGCCGATCTACGATGCCGCCATGAAGTACCAGGCCTCGGGCACGCCGCTGGTGGTGATCGCCGGCCAGGAATACGGTACCGGCTCAAGCCGCGACTGGGCGGCCAAGGGCACCAACCTGCTGGGGGTCAAGGCGGTGATCGCCGAGAGTTTCGAGCGGATTCACCGCTCCAACCTGGTAGGCATGGGCGTGCTGCCCCTGCAGTTCAAGCTGGACCAGAACCGCAAGGCCCTCAAGCTGACCGGCAAGGAGAAGATCGACATCCTCGGGCTGACCCACGCCGAGATCGAGCCGCGCATGAACCTGACGCTGGTGATCACCCGTGAAGATGGCAGCAGCGAGAAGGTCGAAGTGCTGTGCCGCATCGACACCCTGAATGAGGTCGAGTACTTCAAGGCGGGCGGGATCCTGCACTACGTGTTGCGGCAGTTGATTGCCTCGTAACTGACACGCGCTACACAAAACACCGCCTCCCGAGGCGGTGTTTTCATTTTTACCGTGGACGACGGTCGTTATACTGCCGCCCTCAGATTTTGACGGTCACAAGGATTTCCCATGCTTGCATTGCCATGGCTGTACCTGGCGCTTCTTTCCATTGGCTATGTATTCGCCTTGAGCTACGGGCAATTGGGTTTGATGGCGGCGTTGTCCGTCGCCATGTTGCTGTTGGCAGGATTTGCCGTGCGCCAGCAGCGAAACCCTTGGGTGCGCTATCTCGGCCACGGCCTGTTTATCGTGCTGGCGCTGGGGTTGGCCATGCATTGGCTGCCGGGCTTCTACAACGGTCGCGGGATCGCACCGCAGCGCTTTACCGCCGACGCCGTACCTTTTTCGATGTACCTGAACCAGGACAAACCGCTGATCGGCTTCTGGCTGCTGCTGGCCTGCCCGTGGATTGTGGCGCGCCGGTCATTGCGCCTGTCGATCTATGCCACGGCACTGGCATTGACCCTGACGGCGATTGCCGCACTGGGCGGTGCTGCGTTGCTGGGGGTTATCAGTTGGGCGCCGAAGTGGCCGGAGCAGGCGTGGCTGTGGGTGCTGAACAACCTGCTGCTGGTGACGCTGGTGGAGGAAGCGCTGTTTCGCGGGTATATCCAGGGTGGGTTGAGCCGGCGGTTCAAGCAGTTGCCCTATGGTGAAAACCTCGCGCTGTTACTGGCAGCGCTTTTGTTCGGCCTGGTCCACCTGGGCGCAGGCTGGCAGTGGACCCTGCTGGCAACCATCGCCGGCCTGGGATACGGCCTGGCGTATCGCTTTGGTGGGTTGGGCGCGGCGATCGTCACGCACTTCGGCTTGAACCTGCTGCATTTCGGGTTGTTTACCTATCCGATGCTGGCGGGCTGAGGCTGAGCCGATTGTTGCAAAAATAAGTTAAATAAAACCCCGTAGCGGCCGACAACCCATCAAAGCCTTGCGGATTGAACAATCATGCGTAATAACCAACCCGTTACCCAGCGCGAACGTACCTTCCCCGCTCAGCAACGGTTGATCTCCACCACGGATGCCAAAGGCGTGATCACCTACTGCAACGACGCCTTTGTCGAGATCAGTGGGTTTTCCCATGACGAACTGTTGCGTGCCCCGCACAACCTGGTTCGTCATCCGGATGTTCCGGCGGCAGTGTTCGCACACATGTGGTCGACGCTCAAACAAGGCTTGCCATGGATGGGCATCGTCAAGAACCGCTGCAAGAGCGGTGATCACTATTGGGTCAACGCCTATGTGACACCGGTCTTCGACGGCAATCAGGTGATCGGCTACGAGTCGGTGCGGGTCAAGCCCACCGCCGAGCAGATCCGCCGTGCCGAAGCGCTTTACCAGCGTATCAACCAGGGCAAGCCGGCCATCCCGCGCCGTGACAAGTGGCTGCCGGTGTTGCAGGACTGGATGCCGTTTATCCTGGTCAGCCAGTTGAGCTTTCTGATTGGCGCCTGGCTCAATTCCCACTGGGGCTTTGCCCTGGCCGCCGCGCTGTCGGTACCACTGGGCCTGTTGGGCCTGAGCTGGCAACAGCGCGGGCTCAAGCGTTTGCTGCGCCTGGCCGAACAGACCACGTCCGACCCGCTGATTGCGCAGATGTACACCGACAGCCGCGGCGCCCAGGCACGCCTGGAGATGTCGATCCTCAGCCAGGAAGCGCGCCTGAAGACGTGTCTTACCCGTTTGCAGGACACGGCTGAGCACCTTAACTCCCAGGCGGCGCAGTCCAATACCCTGGCGCATAACAGCTCCAGCGGTCTTGAACGCCAACGTGTGGAAACCGAACAGGTGGCTACCGCAGTCAACCAGATGGCCGCGACGACCCAGGAAGTCGCCAGCCACGTGCAACGCACCGCCGATGCCACCCAGGAAGCCAATCGCCTGACCGGCCGTGGCCGTGATATCGCCGGCGAAACCCGCGAGGCGATTCAGCGCCTGTCGGTAGCGGTCGGGGAAACCGGCGTGACCGTGACCCAGCTGGCCAAGGACAGCGATGAAATCGGCGGCGTGGTGGACGTGATCAAGGGCATCGCCGACCAGACCAACCTGCTGGCACTGAACGCGGCCATCGAAGCGGCCCGTGCCGGCGAGATGGGCCGGGGCTTTGCGGTAGTGGCCGACGAAGTGCGGCAATTGGCCCAGCGTACCAGCGAGTCCACCGGGCAGATTCACGCGCTGATCGCCAAGCTGCAACAGACCGCCAATGCCGCCGTTCAGATCATGGACGCCGGGCATCGCCAGGCGGAGGAAGGTGTGGCACGGGTGATGGAGGCGGACCAGGCGCTGGTCGGGATCAGCGAGGCGGTGGCGCACATCACTGATATGACGGCGCAGATTGCGGCGGCGACCGAAGAGCAGAGCTCGGTGGCGGAAGAAATCAGCCGTAATATCAGCACCATTGCGTTGCTGGCGGACCAGACGTCGGAACAGGCGCTGAACTCGGCGCAGTTGAGTGAAGAGCTGACGCATACCGCCAATACCCAGTACTCGCTGGTGGAACGGTTTAACCGGTAATCGACTCACCTGTGGCGAGGGAGCTTGCTCCCGCTGGAGTGCGCAGCGCTCCCTGGATTTTGGGGCCGCTACGCAGCCCAGCGGGAGCAAGCTCCCTCGCCACAGGTTTCACTCAAGACCAGCGAGAAACCCCGAGACTGCCACCGCCGCAGCCTCCAGATGCTGCTCATGGCTAAACCCCGAAGCCTTCAACGGCTTCAAATCATGATCCCCCGCCACCCGCCACATCACCTCGATACTCGGCGACAACACATACCCTTCCACCGCCGCCCGATTGCCCAGCGCATCCCGCTCGCCCTGCACAATCAACGTCGGCGTCTTCAGCCCGGCCAGATGCTCGGTCCGGGGTTTCTCCGGTTTTCCCACCGCATAAAACGGATAACCCAGGCACACCAGCGCATCCGCGCCCAATTCATCCGCCAGCAAACTGGCCATCCGCCCGCCCATGGACTTGCCGCCCACCGCCAGTTTCCCAGCGACATGACGTCGCACCTCGGCATACACCTCACGCCAGCACTCCAGCAGTTTCGGGGCTGGATTGGGTGGGCGTTTACCGCCGTCCACACGACGCTGGGCCATGTACGGAAACTCGAAGCGCAACACGTTCACGCCATGCCCGGCAAGGCGTGCAGCCATGTCGTTCATGAAGCCCGAGTCCATCGGCGCGCCCGCACCGTGGGCCAGGATCAGCGCCGCGGGCGTACGCGCGATAGACCCTGTCGCGGCATCCCACAACCAGCCGCGTTCCCGCACACACTGCGCCCATTGATCCCCGTCAATACTGGCCTTGTGCTCTTTGCCCATGCTTGCCTCGCTTTTTAGTCTGCCTATAACTCCAGCCCAAGTGCCGCATTTGCTTGGGTTGAACCGTGGATGGGGAACCATGAACACTACTTTAAGTACCGCCTATAACTACAAGGTGGTCCGCCAATTCGCCATTATGACGGTGGTGTGGGGCATCGTCGGCATGGGGCTCGGGGTTTTTCTCGCAGCCCAGTTGGTATGGCCCGAACTCAACTTCAATTTGCCCTGGACCAGTTTCGGCCGTTTGCGCCCACTGCACACCAACGCGGTGATCTTTGCCTTTGGCGGTTGCGCGCTGTTTGCCAGCTCCTTCTACTCGGTGCAACGCACCTGCCAGACCCAGCTGTTCGCGCCCAAACTCGCGCAGTTCTGCTTCTGGGGCTGGCAGTTGGTGATTGTGCTGGCCGCGATCAGCTTGCCGCTGGGCTACACCACCTCCAAGGAATACGCCGAGCTGGAATGGCCGATCGCCATTCTCATCGCCGTGGTCTGGGTGGCCTACGGCGTCGTGTTCTTCGGCACGGTGATGAAGCGCAACACCAAGCATATCTACGTCGGTAACTGGTTCTTCGGTGCGTTCATCATCACCGTGGCTATCCTGCACATCGTCAACCACGCGTCCCTGCCGGTGAGCTGGACCAAGTCCTACTCGGCCTACGGCGGTGCGACGGATGCCATGGTGCAGTGGTGGTACGGGCATAACGCGGTAGGCTTTTTCCTCACCGCAGGCTTCCTCGGGATGATGTACTACTTCGTGCCGAAACAGGCCGAACGTCCGGTGTATTCCTATCGCCTGTCCATCGTGCACTTCTGGGCACTGATCACCCTGTACATCTGGGCCGGCCCCCACCACTTGCACTACACCGCGTTGCCGGACTGGGCACAGTCCCTGGGCATGGTGATGTCGCTGGTGCTGCTGGCACCGAGCTGGGGCGGGATGATCAACGGCATGATGACCTTGTCGGGCGCCTGGCATAAGTTGCGCAGCGACCCGATCCTGCGCTTCCTGGTGGTGTCTCTCGCGTTCTACGGCATGTCGACCTTCGAAGGGCCGATGATGGCCATCAAGACGGTCAACGCCCTCTCCCACTACACCGACTGGACCATCGGCCACGTACACGCCGGCGCCCTCGGTTGGGTCGCGATGATTTCCATCGGCGCGCTGTACCACATGATCCCGAAAGTCTTCGGTCGCGAGCAGATGTACAGCGTCGGCCTGATCAACGCGCACTTCTGGCTGGCCACCATCGGCACCGTGCTCTACATCGCTTCGATGTGGGTCAACGGCATTGCCCAGGGCCTGATGTGGCGTGCGGTCAACGAAGACGGCACCTTGACCTACTCCTTCGTCGAAACCCTGGTGGCCAGCCACCCAGGCTTCATCGTGCGGCTGGTGGGTGGGGCGATCTTCCTCAGCGGCATGTTCCTGATGGCTTACAACACGTGGCGCACCGTGCGTTCGGCACAACCCGCCGAAGTCGCCGCTGCGGCGCAGATGGCCTGAGGAGTCGATGATGAAACACGAAACCATTGAAAAGAACGTCGGCCTGCTGATGCTGCTGATGGTGCTCGCCGTGAGTATCGGCGGACTGACCCAGATTGTGCCGCTGTTCTTCCAAGACGTGACCAACAAGCCGGTGGAAGGCATGAAGCCCTACACCGCGCTGCAACTGGAAGGCCGCGACATCTACATCCGCGAAGGTTGCGTACAGTGCCACTCGCAGATGATCCGCCCGTTCCGCGCCGAAACCGAGCGCTACGGCCACTACTCGGTGGCCGGTGAAAGCGTGTGGGATCACCCCTTCCTGTGGGGCTCCAAGCGCACCGGGCCGGACCTGGCCCGCGTCGGCGCTCGCTACTCGGACGACTGGCACCGCGCGCACTTGTACAACCCGCGCAACGTGGTGCCGGAATCGAAGATGCCAGCGTACCCATGGCTGGTCACCGCTCCGGTCGACAGCAGCCACACCGAGACCAAGCTCAAAGTGATGCGCACCCTCGGCGTGCCGTACACCGACGACGACATCGCCGGCGCCGTGGCCACCCTCAAGGGCAAGACCGAGATGGACGCACTGGTTTCCTACCTGCAAGTGCTCGGCACTGCCATCAAGAGCAAGAGGTGAGCCATGGGATTTGAATTCGATGCTGGAACCATCCGCGGCCTCGGCACGCTGGTCGTGGCCATCGCCTTCATCGGCCTGTCGCTGTGGGTGTTCAACTCCCGGCGCAACGCGGAGTTCGCCGAGGCCTGCCTGCTGCCGTTTGCCGATGAACCGCTACCGCCAACCCCCGACGCTCAAGAAGAGCCTGCAACAAGGAGCAACCGGCCATGACTACCTTCTGGAGTACATGGATCTGTGTACTGACCCTCGGCAGCCTGATCGGCCTGACCTGGCTGTTGATCGGCACCCGCAAGGGCGAGACCAAGGGCAGCGTGGACCAGACCATGGGCCACGCCTTCGACGGGATCGAGGAGTACGACAACCCGCTGCCGCAATGGTGGTTCATGCTGTTCGCCGGCACCCTGGTGTTTGCGGTCGGCTACCTGATTCTCTACCCGGGCCTGGGCAACTGGAAAGGCGTGCTGCCGGGCTATGAAGACGGCTGGACCTCGGCCAAGGAATGGGACAAGGAAATGGCCAAGGCCGACACCAAGTTCGGGCCGATCTTCGCCAAATTCGCGGCCATGCCCGTGGAAGAAGTCGCCAAGGACCCGCAAGCGCTGAAAATGGGCGGTCGCCTGTTTGCCTCCAACTGCGCGGTGTGCCACGGCTCGGATGCCAAGGGCGCCTATGGCTTCCCGAACCTGGCGGACAACATCTGGCGCTGGGGCGGTTCGGCGGACGCCATCAAGATGACCATCATGAATGGTCGTCATGCCGCGATGCCGGCTTGGGGTGAAGTGCTGGGCGAAGACGGTGTGAAAAACGTCGCGGCCTATGTGCGCCATGAACTGGCGGGCCTGCCGTTGCCGGCGGACAGCACCGCTGACGTCGCGGCGGGCCAAGTGACGTTCAGCACCACCTGTGTCGCCTGCCACGGTCCGCAAGGCCATGGTGTGGAAGCCATGGGCGCACCGAACCTCACGCAACCCAGTGGCTTTATCTACGGCACCAGCCTGGCACAGCTGCAGCAGACCATTCGCCACGGTCGCCAAGGCCAGATGCCCGCGCAGGAAGCGCTGCAAGGCAATGACAAGGTGCATTTGCTTGCGGCCTACGTCTACAGCCTGTCCCATAACGCCGATGGCGCAACGCCTGACAGCCAACCCAAGTAATCCTGCACTCCCCAAAAGCCGCGCCTGATTCAGGTGCGGCTTTTTTGCGACCCATTGTCGCACCCTTCCGATCAGCGACTTTCCCCTCCTGCCATTCGGGTCTACGCTTGTTTGCACAGTGGACCGGCATTGGCCGGTCGATGGCCGACTTGCACTCGATGGGTTGAAACATTTCTGCTCGATGACAGGCGCAAAGGCTGGTACTTACCGGCTGTCGTGCCACTGACCACTCGTCACCCGAGCGGCTTGTTTACACACACTCAGTTACAAGTACCTTCGACCCGCTTAAAATCCTGTCCAAGTCGTCAGCTTTTAACCCTGAATTTTGTCCTTACGCCAAACATGGAAAGGGCGCAGAATCTGGTTTGGAACGCATTGACGCAGGTCACCTTGCGTTGCAATGGAATCTTGCTTTCTCCATACTTGCGACCGATTTTTACCCTATAAAAAAACCTAAACCGTGGAACCTTAGAATGAGCACAGCAATCAGTCCGACTGCTTATAACTATAAGGTAGTCCGCCAGTTCGCCATCATGACGGTGGTCTGGGGGATCCTTGGCATGGGGCTCGGTGTCTTCATCGCCTCGCAACTGGTTTGGCCAGAGTTGAACTTTGGCCTGCCATGGACGACGTTTGGACGCCTGCGCCCGTTGCACACCAACCTGGTGATTTTTGCCTTCGGTGGATGTGCACTGTTTGCCACTTCTTACTACGTCGTGCAGCGAACCTGCCAAACGCGACTGATTTCCGATGCATTGGCTGCCTTTACCTTCTGGGGCTGGCAAGCGGTCATCGTTGGCGCGATCATCACCCTGCCGCTGGGCTACACCACCACCAAGGAATACGCTGAGCTGGAATGGCCGATCGCCATTTTGCTGGCGATTGTCTGGGTGACCTACGCGGTGGTGTTCTTCGGCACCATCGTCAAGCGCAAGACCAAGCACATCTACGTCGGCAACTGGTTCTACGGGGCGTTTATCCTGGTGACGGCGATGCTGCACATCGTCAACCACGCCTCCTTGCCGGTGAGCTTCTTCAAGTCCTACTCGGCCTACGCCGGGGCGACGGACGCGATGATCCAGTGGTGGTACGGCCACAACGCCGTAGGCTTCTTCCTCACCACCGGCTTCCTGGGGATGATGTACTACTTCGTGCCGAAACAGGCCGAGCGTCCGATCTACTCCTATCGCCTGTCCATCGTGCACTTCTGGGCGCTGATCACCCTGTACATCTGGGCCGGTCCGCACCACCTGCACTACACCGCGTTGCCGGACTGGGCCCAGTCCCTGGGCATGGCCATGTCGATTATCCTGCTGGCCCCCAGCTGGGGCGGCATGATCAACGGCATGATGACCCTGTCGGGCGCCTGGCATAAATTGCGCACCGACCCGATCCTGCGGTTCCTGGTGGTCTCCCTGGCGTTCTACGGCATGTCGACCTTCGAAGGCCCGATGATGGCCATCAAGACCGTCAACTCGCTGTCCCACTACACCGACTGGACCATCGGCCACGTACACGCCGGCGCCCTCGGTTGGGTAGCGATGATCTCCATCGGTGCGCTGTACCACATGACCCCGAAACTGTTCGGCCGGGCGCAGATGCACAGCGTCAGCCTGATCAACACGCACTTCTGGCTGGCCACCATCGGTACCGTGCTCTACATCGCCTCGATGTGGGTCAACGGCATCACCCAAGGCCTGATGTGGCGTGCGATCAACGACGACGGCACCCTTACTTACTCCTTCGTCGAAGGGCTGCAAGCCAGCCATCCGGGTTACATCGTGCGCGCCCTGGGCGGTGCGATCTTTGCCAGCGGCATGCTGTTCATGGCCTACAACGTGTGGCGCACCGTGCGTGCCTCCGACCCAGTAGAAGCCGAAGCCGCTACCAAGATCGCCGTTGTGGGAGCTCACTGATGAAGCATGAAGTAGTCGAGAAGAATATCGGCCTGCTGGCCTTTTTCATGGTCATCGCCGTGAGTATCGGCGGCCTGACCCAGATCGTTCCGCTGTTTTTCCAGGACGTGACCAACAAGCCGGTGGAAGGCATGAAGCCGCGCACCGCCCTTGAACTGGAAGGCCGCGACGTCTACATCGCCAACGGTTGTGTCGGCTGCCACTCGCAGATGATCCGCCCGTTCCGCGCCGAAACCGAACGCTACGGCCACTACTCGGTGGCCGGTGAAAGCGTGTGGGACCACCCGTTCCTGTGGGGTTCCAAGCGTACCGGCCCGGACCTGGCCCGTGTCGGCGGTCGCTACTCCGATGACTGGCAGCGTGCGCACTTGTACAACCCGCGCAACGTGGTGCCCGAGTCGAAGATGCCGGCGTACCCGTTCCTGGTCGAAAACAAACTCGACGGCAAGGACACCGCCAAGAAGATGGAAGTCTTGCGCACCCTCGGCGTGCCCTACACCGACGAAGACATCGCCGGCGCGGCAGCTGCCGTGAAGGGCAAGACCGAAATGGACGCACTGGTGGCCTACTTGCAAGGCCTTGGCACCATCATCAAAAGCAAACGGTGATCACTATGGATATCGGGATGATTCGAGGCCTGGGCACCGTTGTCGTGATGGTGGCCTTTATCGGCCTGGCGTTGTGGGTGTTCAGCCCCAAGCGCAAGTCGGAGTTTGAAGACGCGACGTTGCTGCCCTTCGCGGATGATCCCGAAGCCATCAAGCACGTCGTAGAAGCGTCTAGGAGTAACAAAGAATGACTACGTTCTGGAGTCTGTACGTCACAGTCCTCAGTCTGGGTACCATTTTCGCCCTGACCTGGCTGCTGCTGTCGACCCGCAAGGGCCAGCGCGCCGAGCAAACCGATGAAACCGTCGGCCACTCGTTCGACGGCATCGAGGAGTACGACAACCCGCTGCCGAAATGGTGGTTCATGCTGTTTGTCGGCACCATCATCTTCGCCCTCGGTTACCTGGCGCTGTACCCTGGCCTGGGCAACTGGAAAGGCCTGCTGCCGGGCTACAACTACCTCGACAACGACAAGCAAACCCCCTTCGCCAACGGCCAGACCGGCTGGACCGGCGTGCACGAATGGGAAAAGGAAATGGCCAAGTCGGACGCCAAGTTCGGGCCGATCTTCGCCAAGTTCGCCGCCATGCCGATTGAAGAAGTGGCCAAGGACCCGCAAGCCTTGAAGATGGGTGGCCGCCTGTTCGCCTCCAACTGCTCGGTGTGCCACGGTTCCGACGCCAAGGGGGCCTACGGCTTTCCCAACCTGACCGACGCCGACTGGCGCTGGGGCGGCGACCCGGCCACCATCAAGGAAACCATCATGAAAGGCCGCCACGCGGTGATGCCGGCCTGGGCCGAAGTCATTGGCGAGCAAGGCGTGGCCGATGTGGCCGGCTTTGTGGTGACCAATCTCGATGGCCGCAAACTGCCGGAAGGCGCGAAGGCAGACGTGGCCAACGGCGAGAAACTCTTCGCCGCCAACTGCGTGGCGTGCCACGGTCCCGCCGGTAAAGGTACCCCCGCCATGGGCGCACCTGACCTGACCCACCCGGGCGCGTTCATCTACGGCTCGAGCTTCGCGCAACTGCAGCAGACCATCCGTTATGGCCGTCAGGGCCAGATGCCTGCGCAGGAGCAATTGCAGGGCAATGACAAGGTGCATTTGCTGGCGGCGTATGTTTACAGCCTGTCCCATGGGGACAAGCCGGCGGACGCCGAGTAAGGCAAAACGGCCATAAAAACGGCTCTGTCAGCGGAAGCTGACAGAGCCGTTTTTGAAACCACCAAAGATCCAATGTGGGGGCGGGCTTGCTCGCGAATGCGGTGTATCAGTAACCAATAAGTTGACTGACACTGCGCATTCGCGAGCAAGCCCGCTCCCACATCAGACCTGCCTTGTTTTGAAGATCCGGGGCTCTTGGCTGACTGCATTGAGGACCTGCCCGCCCACCGCAACAGCAAAAACCGTCCATACTTCACAAGTCAATTGATCCAGATCACGTACACCATCAATTGATTTCCCCCAACGCGACCAAAGGTCGCACCCGTTGAAGGGTATCAGGGGCGTATCATTAGGCCACTGCAACACCCCTATTTTGACCCCGGCTGGCACGTACTGGCCGAGGCAAATCTCCACTGCCGTGGGATGCAATGATGAGCAACCAGATACCGGTACAGAACGTTACCCCGCCTGCCAAAAAATCAAGCAACACTGTCGATCTCTACGCGTCACGGGAGAAAATCTACACCCGCGCCTTCACCGGTTTGTTCCGCAATTTGCGGATGCTCGGGGGTGCCGGTTTGTTCCTCCTCTACTTCGGCACCGTGTGGCTGAACTGGGGTGGTCACCAGGCCGTGTGGTGGAACCTGCCGGAGCGTAAATTCTTCATTTTCGGTGCGACCTTCTGGCCCCAGGATTTCATCCTGCTGTCGGGCATCCTGATCGTGGCGGCGTTTGGCCTGTTCTTCATCACCGTGTATGCCGGCCGCGTCTGGTGCGGCTACACCTGCCCGCAAAGCGTGTGGACCTGGATCTTCATGTGGTGCGAAAAGGTCACCGAAGGCGACCGCAACCAGCGCATCAAGCTGGACAAGGCGCCGATGAGCGCCAACAAGTTCCTGAGAAAACTCAGCAAGCACAGCCTGTGGCTGATCATCGGGTTTGTCACCGGCATGACCTTCGTCGGCTACTTCTCGCCGATCAGGGAACTGGTATTCGACTTCTTCACCGGCCAGGCCGACGGCTGGTCGTATTTCTGGGTCGGCTTCTTCACCCTCGCCACCTACGGCAACGCCGGCTGGCTGCGGGAGCAAGTGTGCATCTACATGTGCCCGTATGCGCGCTTCCAGAGCGTGATGTTCGACAAGGACACGATGATCGTTTCCTACGACCCGCGCCGTGGTGAAGCCCGTGGCCCGCGCAAAAAAGGCATCGACTACAAGGCCGAGGGCCTGGGGGATTGCATCGATTGCACGATGTGCGTGCAGGTGTGCCCCACCGGCATCGACATCCGTGACGGCCTGCAGATCGAATGCATCGGCTGCGCGGCCTGCATCGACGCCTGCGACAACATCATGGACAAGATGGAATACCCCCGCGGCCTGATCAGCTACACCACCGAGCACAACCTGTCGGGGCAGAAAACCCATAAGCTGCGCCCGCGCCTGATCGGTTATGCCCTGGTGCTGCTGGCGATGATGGGCCTGTTGGCAGGCGCATTCTTCATGCGTTCGCTGGTGGGTTTCGACGTCAGCAAGGACCGTGTGCTGTACCGCGAAAACGCCGAAGGCCGGATCGAAAACGTCTACAGCCTGAAGATCATGAACAAGGACCAGCGCGACCACACTTATGTGCTGGATGCCGCAGGCCTGCCGGACCTGAAGCTGCAAGGCCGGCGCGAGGTCAAGGTGGCCGCCGGGGAAATCTTCAGCATGCCGGTGGAGTTGTCGAGCGCACCGGAGCAACTGCCGTCGAGCACCAACGAGGTGAAATTCATCCTCAAGGATGCCGATGACGACAGCGTTCACATTGAAGCCAAGAGCCGATTTATCGGCCCACAAGTCCGTTAATAGAGAGCCGAACAATGCCCGCAGCTACTGCCGCAAGCCCCTGGTACAAGCACCTCTGGCCCTGGATCATCATCGGGATCCTGACCTGTTCGGTGACATTGACCTTGTCCATGGTGACCATCGCGGTGAAGAACCCCGACAACCTGGTCAACGACAACTACTATGAGGCGGGCAAAGGCATCAACCGTTCCCTGGACCGCGAACTGCTGGCCCAGACCCTGCAACTGCGGGCCAAGGTGCACCTGGACGAGCTGACCGGCGAAGTCGAAGTGCACCTGACCGGCAACAGCGGGCCCGGCACCCTGGAACTGAACCTGATTTCGCCGACCCAGCCAGAGAAGGACCGCAAGATCATCCTGACCCGCAGCGACAGCGAACCTGGCCGCTACATCGGCCAAGTGACCGACAAGGTCGAAGGCCGCCGCTTCGTCGAACTGCTGGGGGTGGAAGGCGACAGGACCTGGCGTATGTTTGAAGAAGAACAGGTCAGCCATGACAAGGACTTGCTGCTGGGTGACGAGCCGCTGCAGGGTGCTGAAGACCTGAAAAAATAGAGCGGCACCTGTTTGATCGTTCCCGCGCTCTGCGTGGGCATGCATCCCGTGACGCTCCGCGTCACAAGAGCGGACGCGGAGCGTCCAGCGAAGCGTTCCCACGCAGAGCGTGGGAACGATCATCGGAACTGAGCCATGACCACCCCAATCCCCTGCTACCACTGCGCCCTGCCCGTGCCGCCCGGCAGCCGCTTCATTGCGGTGATCCTCGGCGAGCCCCGCGAGCTGTGTTGCCCGGGCTGTCAGGCGGTGGCCGAGGCGATTGTCGCCGGCGGCCTGGAAAGCTATTACCAGCACCGCAGCGAAGCCTCGGCCAACCCCGAGGCGCTGCCGGTGCAACTGGTGGACGAGCTGGCGCTGTATGACCGCGCGGATGTGCAAAAGCCTTTCGTCCGCCACGACGGCGGTCTGTCGGAAGCCACGCTGTTGATGGAAGGCATCAGCTGCGCCGCCTGCGGCTGGCTGATCGAAAAACACCTGCGCAGCCTGCCCGCGGTGGCCGAGGCGCGCTTGAACCTGTCCAACCACCGCCTGCACGTGCGCTGGGCCGATGGGCAATTGCCGTTGAGCCAACTGCTCGGCGAGTTGCGCCATATCGGCTACGCCGCCCACCCATACCAAGCCGATCGCGCCGCCGAACAGCTGGCCAGCGAAAACCGCCTGGCCTTGCGTCAATTGGGCGTGGCCGGGTTGCTGTGGTTCCAGGCGATGATGGCAACGATGGCCACCTGGCCGGAATTCAACATCGACCTGAGCCCGGAGCTGCATGTGATCCTGCGCTGGGTCGCGATGTTTCTTACAACGCCAATCGTGTTCTACAGCTGCGCACCCTTCTTCAAAGGTGCGATGCGCGACCTGCGCACCCGCCACCTGACCATGGATGTCTCGGTATCGCTGGCAATCGGCGGTGCGTACCTGGCCGGAATCTGGACCGCCATCACCGGCACCGGCGAGCTGTACTTCGATGCCGTCGGCATGTTTGCCCTGTTCCTGCTGGCCGGGCGCTACCTGGAGCGACGCGCCCGGGAACGCACGGCGGCGGCGACCGCACAGTTGGTCAATCTGTTGCCAGCTTCGTGCCTGCGCATGAGTGCCGATGGGCAAAGTGAGCGGATCCTGCTCAGCGAACTGGCCTTGGGGGATCGGGTGCTGGTGCATCCGGGTGCGGTGCTGCCGGCAGATGGCATCATCCTCGACGGCCAGTCGAGCATCGACGAATCCCTGCTGACCGGCGAGTACCTGCCGCAACCGCGACAGGTCGGCGATGCGGTGACCGCCGGCACCCTCAACGTCGAAGGCGCGCTGACCGTCGAAGTCCGCGCCCTGGGCCACGACACGCGCCTGTCGGCCATCGTACGCCTGCTGGAACGGGCCCAGGCAGAGAAACCCCGGCTGGCGGAAATCGCCGACCGCGCCGCCCAATGGTTCCTGTTGTGCTCGCTGATCGCGGCTGCGGTGATCGGCCTTGTATGGTGGGAGCTGGATTCTTCACGGGCCTTCTGGATTGTCCTGGCGATGCTGGTTGCAACCTGCCCTTGCGCCCTGTCCCTGGCGACGCCAACCGCCCTGACGGCGGCCACCGGCACCCTGCACAAGCTCGGCCTGCTGCTGACCCGGGGCCACGTGCTGGAAGGCCTGAACCAGATCGACACGGTGATTTTCGACAAGACCGGCACCCTCACCGAAGGTCGCTTGGCCTTGCGTGCCATCCGCCCGTTGAGCGTGCTGGGCAGCGACGAGTGCCTGAGCCTTGCCGCCGCGCTGGAGCAACGCTCGGAACACCCGATTGCCCGCGCATTCGGCCGCGCTCCCCTGGCGGCGGATGAAGTGCTCAGCACCCCGGGACTGGGCCTGGAAGGACGCGTTGGTAACCGCCAGTTGCGCATTGGCCAGCCGGGTTTTGTCTGTGAACTGAGCGGCTGCGCCCTCCCCGCCCCACCGCAGGAAGCCGGCCAATGGCTGCTGTTGGGGGATGTCGAGGGCGCCCTGGCCTGGTTTGTCCTGGATGATCGCCTGCGCAGCGACGCCCCCGCCTTGCTCGCCGCCTGCAAGGCACGCGGCTGGCGCACCTTGCTGCTGTCGGGCGACAGCTCGCCAATGGTCGCCAGCGTCGCCCTTGAGCTGGGCATCGACGAAGCACACGGCGGCCTGCGCCCCGACGACAAGCTGCAAATGCTGCAGCAGTTGCACAAGGAAGGCCGCAAGGTGCTGATGCTCGGTGACGGCGTCAACGACGTGCCGGTGCTGGCCGCCGCCGATATCAGCGTGGCCATGGGCTCGGCCACCGACCTGGCCAAGACCAGTGCCGACGCGGTGCTGTTGTCGAACCGCCTCGACGCCCTGGTACAAGCCTTTACCCTGGCCCGGCGCACTCGCCGAGTAATCATTGAAAACCTGCTGTGGGCCGGGCTGTACAATGGCCTGATGTTGCCGTTTGCCGCCCTCGGCTGGATCACCCCCATCTGGGCAGCGATCGGCATGTCCCTCAGTTCGTTGACCGTGGTGCTCAACGCCCTGCGCCTGACTCGCCTGCCGAGCACGCCAGCCGCGAGCGCCGCCCCCGTAACCCGTCCGCTGCCGGCTTGAGCCGCGCGGGCATGGAGTGCAGATGCCAGCTCTTTACGTGATGATCCCGGCGGCGCTGTTGATCGTGGCCATCGCCATTTACATCTTCTTCTGGGCGGTGGACAGCGGCCAGTATGACGACCTCGATGGCCCGGCCCACAGTGTGCTGTTCGACGACCAGGACCCGAATCACCTGGCCGCCGTCGACGAAGCCAACGGCCCTGAGCAACCGCCCAAGCCCAAAGACCCGCCCCATGCTTGAACTGGCGCCCCTGCTGGTCTCGGCGGTGATCCTCGGCCTGCTGGGCGGCGGCCATTGCCTGGGCATGTGCGGCGGCCTGATGGGCGCGCTGACCCTGGCGATTCCCAAGGAGCAACGCAGTCGGCGCTTTCGCCTGCTGTTGGCCTATAACCTGGGACGCATCCTCAGCTACGCCACCGCCGGCCTGTTGATCGGCTTGGCCGGCTGGGCCGTGGCCAACAGCCCGGCGGCGATGTTCATGCGCATCCTCGCCGGGCTGTTGCTGATTTGCATGGGTCTGTACCTGGCCGGCTGGTGGAGCGGCCTGACCCGTATCGAAAGCCTCGGTCGCGGCCTGTGGCGGCATATCCAGCCGATCGCCAACCGTTTGCTGCCGGTGTCCAGCCTGCCCCGGGCGTTACTGCTGGGTGCGCTCTGGGGCTGGCTGCCGTGCGGGTTGGTCTACAGCACCCTGCTGTGGGCGGCCAGCCAGGGCAATGCGCTGGACAGTGCAGTGCTGATGCTCGCCTTCGGCCTCGGCACCTGGCCGGTGCTGCTGGCCACGGGGTTAGCCGCTGATCGAGTAACAGCGTTGTTACGTAAACGTAGCGTGCGGATGACGGGAGGCCTGTTGGTCATCCTGTTCGGCGTCTGGACCTTGCCCGGGCCGCACCAGCACTGGCTAATGGGCCATTAAAAGGCCATGTGGCATAGCGCCGCTCCCCGTTGATGCAAATCAAGATGGCCTCTGCACCCAGCCCCTAGACTCGGCCCACTAGCCAATCCGGGGGAACGCCCGCATGCTCGACGCCATTCGTTGGGACACTGATCTGATTCACCGCTACGACCTGGCGGGGCCGCGCTACACCTCGTACCCCACCGCCGTACAATTCGACAGCCAGGTCGGCACCTTCGACCTGCTCCACGCCCTGCGTGACAGTCGCAAGGCCACACGGCCATTGTCGCTGTATGTGCATGTGCCGTTCTGCGCGAATATTTGTTACTACTGCGCCTGCAACAAGGTCATCACCAAGGACCGTGGACGGGCCCACGCCTATCTGCAACGCCTGGAGCAGGAAATCCAGCTGGTGGCCTGCCACCTCGACCCCAAGCAGCCAGTGGAGCAACTGCACTTTGGCGGCGGCACCCCGACCTTTCTCAGCCACGACGAACTGCGTCAGCTCATGGGCCGGCTGCGCCAGCACTTCAACCTGCTGGACGATGACTCCGGCGACTACGGGATTGAAATCGACCCGCGGGAAGCCGACTGGGCGACCATGGGCCTACTGCGTGAGCTGGGGTTCAACCGCGTCAGTATTGGCGTGCAGGACCTGGACCCCGAAGTGCAGCGTGCGGTGAACCGCCTGCAAAGCCTGGAAGAAACCCGCGCAGTGATCGATGCAGCGCGCACCCTGCAGTTTCGTTCGATCAATATCGACCTGATCTACGGCCTGCCCAAGCAGACACCGCTGAATTTTGCGCGCACGGTGGAGGAAGTGATCAGCCTGCAACCGGACCGCCTCTCGGTGTTCAACTACGCACACCTGCCGGAACGTTTCATGCCCCAACGGCGGATCAACACCGCAGACCTGCCGACCCCGGCGGAAAAGCTGCTGATGCTGCAAACCACCATCGAACAATTGACCCAGGCCGGCTACCGCTACATCGGCATGGACCACTTTGCCCTACCGGACGACGAACTGGCCGTTGCTCAGGAGGAAGGCAGGCTGCAACGCAACTTCCAGGGCTACACCACCCACGGGCATTGCGATTTGATCGGGCTTGGGGTGTCGGCAATCAGCCAGATTGGCGACCTGTACTGCCAGAACAGCAGCGACCTGAACCACTACCAGAACGCCCTGGCCGGCGCGCAACTGGCCACCAGTCGTGGGCTGTTGTGCACCACGGATGATCGGTTACGACGGGAAGTGATTCAGCAGTTGATCTGCAAGTTCAGCCTGGCATTCGAGAAGATCGAACAGGCCTTCAACATTGATTTTCGTGGCTATTTCGACGAGCTGTGGCCACAACTGGAGGCAATGGCCGAGGACGGGCTGATCGAACTCGACCCACAAGGCATCCGCGTATTGCCGGCTGGACGCCTGCTGGTGCGCTCGGTGTGCATGGTGTTCGATGCCTACCTCGAACACCAGAACCGGCAGCGCTTCTCCAGGGTCATCTGAGTGTTACTTCGCCATCAGGCTCATCGCTTCCATCTGAGCCTGAGGCGGCTCGTCTTTCAGGACTTTGGACAATTGCGTCTGGGCCGTCATCAAGCCGGACTGGATGGTCGCCACGTCGCCCTGCAAACCGGCCACCTTGGCCTGGCGCGCCTCGGGGCTCAGGGAGGTGTCAGCCATGGCCGCAGAGAGTTCGGCCATCTTCTCGGCCAGCTGCTTTCTCAATTCGCGGATCATCTTCAACAGCTGCTTGGCGCTGTCACTCAGGCTGCTTTCATCAATATCGCTATTGGAGGATTTCGCTGCCGAGGCCATGCCCATCCCCGCACCGGAAATGACCACCTTCACGCCCTCAGTGACCGTAGGCTCGGCAGCCTTGGTTTCCAGAGCCGGCGCCTTGGCAGCGGCTTCTTTTTCCTTGGCTGCATCAGCAGCCTTCCAAACGGCCACTGCGGCCACGTTGATAAGCGGGTTTTGGACAGTGCTGACTGACATGATCTGAGCTCCAGCTCATAGAGAGACATCTATGTATCGACGCCGATACATAAACCTTTATATCGCTGCTGCTTTTTTGTACACGCTGGCCTGATCGTCCCCCAGTGCGGTACCCTTACGTCTTATGTGTGTTTTCCCACAAGGATTTAAGAAATGTCCGAGCCAGTTAAACTGCGCGCTCATAGCCAGGCTCATTGCAAGGATTGCAGCCTGGCCCCCCTCTGCCTGCCACTTTCGTTGAATCTGGAAGACATGGAAGCGCTGGACGAGATCGTTAAACGCGGTCGCCCGCTGAAAAAAGGCGAGTTCCTGTTTCGCCAGGGCGACAAGTTTGACTCCGTTTATGCAGTACGTTCTGGCGCGTTGAAAACCTTCAGCCTGAGCGATGGCGGTGAAGAGCAGATCACCGGCTTCCACCTGCCCAGCGAACTGGTGGGACTGTCGGGCATGGACACTGAGATTCATCCGGTATCGGCCCAGGCCCTGGAAACCACGTCAGTCTGTGAAATTCCGTTCGAGCGTCTGGATGAACTGGCCCTGCAGCTACCGCAATTGCGTCGCCAGTTGATGCGCGTGATGAGCCGGGAAATCCGCGACGACCAGCAAATGATGCTGCTCTTGTCGAAGAAAACCGCCGACGAGCGGATCGCTACCTTCCTGGTCAACCTCTCCGCGCGTTTCCGTGCGCGGGGTTTCTCGGCCAATCAGTTCCGCCTGAGCATGTCGCGCAACGAAATCGGCAACTACCTGGGCCTGGCGGTGGAAACCGTGTCCCGGGTATTCACCCGCTTCCAGCAGAACGAGCTGATTGCCGCTGAAGGCAAGGAAGTGCATATCCTCGACCCGATCCAGCTCTGCGCCCTCGCTGGCGGTTCGCTCGACGGTTGATCCAGACGCTTGCGGCCGCGCCAATCGGCTGGGCCGCAGGTATACTTCGAGTCCGTTTTCCTCCCCAGGACTCCTCGACGATGGTCTTCGATTCGTTCGACATCAAATCCCTGATTCGCCCAGTCATCGACTTCCCCAAGCCTGGGGTGATCTTTCGCGATATCACGCCGCTGTTTCAGTCGCCCAAGGCTTTGCGCCTGGTGGCCGATACCTTCGTACACCGCTACGTCGAAGCCGAGTTCACCCACATTGGCGCGATGGATGCCCGGGGCTTTTTGATCGGTTCGATCATTGCCTATCAGTTGAACAAACCGCTGATCCTGTTCCGCAAGCAAGGCAAATTGCCGGCTGACGTGCTGGCCGAGGGTTACCAGACCGAGTACGGCGAGGCTTTCCTGGAAGTGCACGCCGACAGTCTGTGTGAAGGTGATTCGGTGCTGATGTTCGATGACTTGATTGCCACCGGTGGCACGCTGATCGCGGCAGCCAACCTGGCCCGGCGCATGGGCGCACGGATTTTCGAAGCGGCGGCGATCATCGATCTGCCGGAGCTGGGTGGTTCCCAGCGCCTGGAAGACATGGGTATTCCTACCTTCTGCCTGACGCAGTTTGCACTGACAGACCAATAACCCGGGATTCGTATGGCGAGGGAGCTTGCTCCCGCTGGAGTGCGCAGCGCTCCCAAAGATCTTGGGGCCGCTACGCAGCCCAGCGGGAGCAAGCTCCCTCGCCACAACTCCCTCTTCACAAAAGCCCTTTCTACAAGCCCATCTGCTTGCTGATGATTTCGTTCATCACTTCCCGAGTCCCGCCACCGATGGACAGGATGCGGTTGTCGCGATACAGCCGCTCCACCAGGTTGCCGCGCATGTACCCCTGGCCGCCGAGAATCTGCACGGCATCGTAGGTCACGCGGTCGGCGGTATCGGTGGCGAGGTTCTTGGCCATGGAAATCTCCTTGATTACACTCTTGCCCGCGGCCATCTTGGCGGCCTGGCGGTAGGTGAACTCCCGAGAGACTTCCACCGCCGTGGCCATTTCCGCCAAGCGATGCTTGAGCACCTGGAACTTGCCGATGGGTTTGCCGAACGCTTCTCGCTGGGTGGCCCATTTCAGGCTCTCTTCCAGGGCCATTTGCGCCGTCATGTTGGCCATCAAGGCCAGGGCCAGCCGCTCGTTCTGGAAGTTGCCCATGATGCAGGCGAAGCCCATGTTCTCGACGCCGATCAGATTGCCTGCCGGTACGCGGCAATCGTCGAAGAACAGTTCGGCAGTGTCCGACGCCCACCAGCCCATTTTCTTCAGCGGTGTACCGGTGGTGAAACCAGGCGTGCCCTTTTCGATCAACAACAGGCTGATACCGGCAAAGCCCGGCCCACCGGTGCGTACCGCGACGGTGTAGACGTCGGCGCGCTGGCCGCTGGTGATAAAGGTTTTGCTGCCGCTGACCCGGTAATGGTCGCCGTCACGCACCGCGCGGGTTTGCAGGTTGGCGACATCAGAGCCGCCACCGGGCTCGGTGACGGCCAGGGCGGCGATCTTCTCGCCGCACAACACCTGTGGCGCGACACGATCGCGCACTTCAGGCCGGGCCCATTTGACGATGGGTGGCAAGCCGATATCCAGTGAGCCCAACCCCGCCACCACACCGCCGGAGCCGCAGCGCATCAGTTCTTCGCTGGCCGCGACCTTGGCGAACAGGTCACCTTCATGACTGCCGCCAAGGGCTTCGGGGTAACCGATTCCCAGGATCCCCGCCGCACCGGCCTTGAGGTACAACTCCCGGGGGAAGCTCTCGGCCTCCTCCCACTGCTCGATGCCCGGCAACATCTCGCGCTCGACGAAACGGCGCACGCTGTCGCGGACCAATTGGTGGCTGGGGTCGAAGTATTCCTGATAGGCAGACATCGGCAAGCTCCACGGGAAGGTGGAGCGAACTTACCAAGCGCTTGCTTGGTTATCAACTCATGAACACCACAAAACGAATGTGGGAGCGGGCTTGCTCGCTCCCACATTTTGTCCTGCGGTGTTACAGAGCGATCGGCTTACGCCCGGCAAACGAGTGCGCCAAGGTCCCGCCGTCCACCAGTTCCAACTCGCCACCCAACGGCACACCGTGGGCGATGCGCGAGGTGATCAGGCCTTTGTTGGTCAGCAACTGCGCGATGTAATGGGCCGTCGCCTCGCCTTCCACCGTAGGGTTGGTGGCCAGGATCACCTCGACGAAGGTGCCCTGCTCCTCGATCCGCGTCACCAGTTGCGGAATACCGATAGCCTCCGGCCCCAGGCCGTCCAGCGGCGACAGATGGCCCTTGAGCACAAAGTAGCGCCCGCGGTAACCGGTCTGCTCCACCGCGTACACGTCCATCGGCCCTTCCACTACGCACAGCAGCGTGTCGTCGCGACGCGGGTCGGCGCATTGCGGGCAGAGTTCTTCCTCGGTCAGGGTGCGGCACTGGCGGCAGTGGCCTACCCCTTCCATGGCCTGGCTCAGAGCCTGGGCCAGTCGGGAGCCGCCGCTGCGATCACGCTCCAGCAGTTGCAGCGCCATGCGCTGGGCGGTTTTCTGGCCCACGCCCGGCAAAGTGCGCAGCGCGTCGATCAGTTGACGAATCAGGGGGCTGAAGCTCATGGGGAAAGGTCCGACAAAACAACGAGACGCGGTTTATACCCGCGCCCCGGATTAGCGTCAAATGCTCAATCTTGCGCGACCCGCACCACCAACTTGCCGAAGTTGCGCCCCTCCAGCAAACCGATAAAGGCTTCAGGCGCCTGCTCCAGGCCCTCCACCACGTCCTCGCGGAACTTGATCTTGCCATCCCGCACCCACGGCGCCATGGCGCTGAGGAATTCCGGCTGACGGTCGCCGTAGTCGTCGAACACGATAAAGCCCTGGATGCGCACGCGCTTGGTCAACAGGGTGCGTTGCAGCGCCGGCAGACGGTCGGGGCCGCTGGGGGCTTCGTGGGCGTTGTAGCCGGCGATCAGGCCGCACAAGGGAATGCGCGCCTTGGCGTTCAGCAACGGCACGACCGCATCGAATACCTTGCCGCCGACGTTTTCAAAATAGATGTCGATACCCTTGGGGCAAGCCTGAGCCAGCTCCTCGGCAAAGTTGTCGCTCTTGTGATCGACACAGGCATCAAAGCCCAGCTCGTCCACCACATAGCGGCACTTCTCGGCACCACCCGCCACACCGACCACCCGCAGGCCCTTGATCTTTGCCACCTGGCCGACCACCGAGCCCACCGCGCCGGACGCGGCCGCCACTACCAGGGTTTCCCCGGACTTGGGTTGGCCGATATCCGTAAGTCCCATGTAAGCGGTCATGCCGGGCATACCCAGCACGCCCAGCGCCATGGACGGACTGGCGAGGCCCTTGGGCACCGGCACCAGGTTGCGGCCATCGGAGATGCTGTGGCTCTGCCAGCCGGTGGAACCGACCACCAAGTCACCCACTTCGAACTTGGGGTTGCGGGACTGTTCGATACGGCTGACAGCGCCACCGGTCATCACCTCGTCGATTTCCACCGGTGCGGCGTAGGACGGCGCATCACTCATGCGCCCGCGCATGTAGGGATCCAGCGAAAGGTAAAGGGTTTTCAGCAGGACCTGGCCGTCGGCCAGTTCCGGCAGCGCGACGCGCTCCAGGCGAAAGTTTTCCGGCACCGGTGCGCCGTGGGGGCGTGAGACCAGCACGATGCGCTGGTTGAGGGTCAATGCTTCGGTCATCAGCGAGGCTCCTTCTATCGGTGATTGAATTCAACGGTATAGGGTGCAGACAGCATTCAAGCGTTATGCGTTCGATCAGCTTACGCCACAAAAAAAATGCCAGGCACAAGGCCTGGCATTTTCGGTGTTGCGCTTGCCGATCAGAACGGCAGCTTCATACCCGGTGGCAGTTGCATGCCAGCGGTCACGCCGGACATTTTGTCCTGGCTGTTGGCCTCGATCTTGCGCACGGCGTCGTTGACGGCTGCGGCAAACAGCGCTTCGAGCATTTCCAGGTCGTCTTCGCCCACACCTGGCAATACGCTTGGGTCGATGCTCACGCGCTTGATGTCGTGACGACCGGTCATCACCACACTGACCATATCGCCACCGGCTTTACCGGTGACTTCGGCGTTGGCCAGTTCTTCCTGCATCTTGGCCATTTTTTCCTGCATCTGCTGTGCCTGCTTCATCAGGCCGGCCATGCCACCTTTCATCATGGGAATCACCTCAAAAGTACGTGGATCAATGATTGGCCCCGGCTTATGACGCCTGAACCGGGGCTTCTACAGGTTCAATAGTATCGTGCCGCACCACCGCGCCAAACTGCTCCATCATCTGCTGGATGAGCGGATCACCGTGGATCGACGCTTCCGCCTCGCGCTGGCGGTTGACCCGGCGGCGGGACGCCGCCTGGGCCGGGGTTTCCTGCTCGGGCTTGATCAGCTCGATGCTGATAGTCAGTGTGCGCCCGTGGAACTGGTTCAGGGCATCGTTGAGCCGGCGTTGCTGGGTCGCGTTGAACAGGGCGCTGTGGGCCGGGTCCAGGTGCAACAACCAATGGTCGCCATCCACGGCAATCAGTGTGCAGTTGGCGGCGATGCTGCCGGTCATGCCGGAGATCGGCAGTTTCGGGAACAGCTCCAGCCATTGCAATGCCAGGCCGGTGGCCGGCATCGCGGCAGGTTCGGGTTCCGGCTCCGGGGCAGGCTCGGCGGTGTGTTCGCTGGCCAGGTCGTCCAGGTAGCTGTAGGCCGAATCCATGTCCGGCTCGATGTAGTCTTCGTCCAGCGGCGGCTCGTCGTCGAGGTCGGTGCCCGGGGTGGCGGCGTCCACTTGCGCGACGGTCGGCTCCGGCACCGGGGCCGAAACCCACTCGGGGGCGTCCGGCACTACGCTGTCCGGGGTCGGCGCGGGCATGGGTGTCAGTTCAGGCTGCTCACTGGTGGTTTCCAGCACCGGCTCGACGGCAGGCTGCAGCTCGACCTCGGCTTCTACCGGGTCGTTCCACGGCAGGTCGACTTCAGGCACGGGCGCAGGCTCGACCACCGGCTCAGGCACGACCACAGGCGCCATCGGCTCAGCGACAACCGGGGCTGGCGCGGGAGCAACAGCCGCAGGCGGCGCAACCACTGGCGCGACAACAGCCGGGCCAGCCACTGGTTTGGCGGAATCAACTGTGGCCTGGCTGATCCCCACTGGCTTTAGCGGCTGTCTCGGGGCATCCGCCGTGTCGGCGGGCCTGAAGGCCAGCATTCGCAGCAGGACCATTTCGAAGCCGCCGCGCGGGTCGGGTGCCAGCGGCAAGTCACGCCGGCCAATCAGGCCCATCTGATAGTAGAACTGCACGTCTTCGGCCGGCAACGCCTGGGCCAGGGCCAACACGCGGTCGCGGTCGCCGTGGCCGTTGTCGACACCTTCAGGCAGGGCCTGGGCGATGGCGACGCGGTGCAGCACATTAAGGATTTCCGAAAGCACGCCATTCCAGTCCGGGCCTTGCTCGGACAGATGGCGCACGGCCTCGAGCAACGCCTTGGCGTCGCCTTCGATCAGCGCGTGCAGCACATCGAACACTTGGCCGTGGTCGAGAGTGCCGAGCATCGCCCGTACGTCGGCGGCCATGACCTTGCCTTCACCAAAGGCGATGGCCTGGTCGGTGAGGCTCATGGCGTCGCGCATCGAGCCGTCGGCGGCGCGACCCAGCAACCACAGCGCGTCGTCTTCGAAGGGTACGTTCTCGACGCCCAGCACGTGGGTCAAATGCTCGACCACGCGCTCCGGAGTCATGTTTTTCAGGGAGAACTGCAGGCACCGCGACAGAATCGTTGCAGGAAGTTTCTGCGGGTCGGTGGTGGCCAGGATGAATTTGACGTAGGGCGGCGGCTCTTCCAGGGTTTTCAACAGGGCGTTGAAGGAGTGGCTGGACAGCATGTGCACTTCGTCGATCAGGTAGACCTTGAAGCGGCCACGGCTGGGCGCGTACTGCACGTTGTCGAGCAGCTCGCGGGTGTCTTCGACCTTGGTGCGGCTCGCGGCGTCGATCTCGATCAGGTCGACAAAGCGCCCCTCGTCGATTTCCCGGCACACCGAGCAGGTACCGCACGGCGTCGAGGTGATGCCGGTTTCACAGTTCAGGCACTTGGCGATGATGCGGGCAATGGTGGTCTTGCCCACACCGCGGGTACCGGTGAACAGGTAGGCGTGGTGCAGCCGTTGGCTGTCCAAGGCATTGATCAGAGCCTTGAGCACATGGGTCTGGCCGACCATTTCGCGGAACGAGCGCGGACGCCATTTACGTGCAAGAACCTGATAACTCATCGAAAACCGTCGCAACTGGGAAGCGGAAGCGGGTAATGCTAGCGGAGCAAGGGGGAAATTGCATCCGGCATGCTCGTCTAATCTGACTAAGCTGGTCTAACCAAGCCTGTAAAAGGCTGAACCCGGAGAGTTTATGCGCGCAGTCCTGGGCACCTTGTGGATGATTGCCACGGTCAGCCTGGCGGCACCCGCACCTCTGCGTTTCTCCATTTCCGAAAGCTGGACCATGCCCATGGTGCAACTCGACCAGGGCCAGCCGACCCAAGGGATTTTGTATGACCTGATGTTGAGCCTGGCCACCCAGGTCGGCCGCCCTGCAAAATTCCATGTGCTGCCCCGTGCGCGCATCGATACCGCCATGGAACGCGGGGATGTGGATGTGCGCTGCTACGTCACGCCGGCGTGGCTGAACAACCTGTCCGGTGATTTCACCTGGAGCATTCCACTGCTGGTGCAACGCAATGTGCTGGTCACCGCGCACGTGCCGCCGCTGTCAGTGGCGCTGGACAGCCTTGCCCCGCAACATATCGGCACGGTACTCGGCTATAGCTACCCGACCCTGGAGGCACGCTTCGCCAGCGGCCAGTTCAGCCGCGAAGACAGCCGCAGTGAAGAGCAAGTGCTGCAAAAGCTGGTGGCCGGACGCTTCAAGTATGCGGTGATCAACGAATGGATCCTCGACCGCTTCAACCAGCAATTACCGCCCACAGAGCGCCTGCATACGGTGGCCGTGATCGAGGAGCAAAGCCTGGGGTGCTATGTGCGTAACGACCCGCAGGTGCCGGGGCAGCAGATCCTGCGCACGTTGCTGCGGATGAAAATGTCTGGGGAGATTGACGAAATCATCCAGCTGTATATCGGGAACAGCGCACCCTCCCCTTAAGATCACCTGATTTACCTTGTGGCGAAGGAGCTTGCTCCCGCTGGGCTGCGTAGCGGCCCCAAGATCTTTGGGAGCGCTGCGCACTCCAGCGGGAGCAAGCTCCCTCGCCACAACAAGCTCCCTCGCCACAGTAAACATCACTCGAGCTTTTGCCACTGCGGCGGCGGTGCAAATCCCTCGACCCAACCCGGTACGTCTTCCGCCGGCATCGGCCGGGCGATGAAATAGCCCTGGGCCACTTCGCAGCCCATGCGCATCAACAACTGGCCATGCTCCAGGGTTTCCAGGCCTTCGGCAATCACTTCGCGGCCAAACGCACGGGCCAGGCCGATCACCGCCTTGGTCAACGCCAGGTCGTCCTTGTCGTGCAGGATGTCGCGCACAAACGACTTGTCGATCTTGATGGTCTGGGTCGGCAGGCGCTTGAGGTAACTCAGGGAGGAATAGCCCGTGCCAAAGTCATCCAGGGAGAACTGCACGCCCAGGGCCTGGCACGCTTCCAGGTGCTGGGTGACGCGCTGGATATTGTCGATGGCCACCGACTCGGCGATTTCCAGGTCCAGCCGGTGCGGCTCCACCCCGGGCGATTGCTCCAGCAACTCTTGCAGCCGCTCGACAAAATCCTCCCGCTGGAAATGCCGTGCCGCGATATTCACGCTCACCGACCACCCGTGCCCATGGGCCTGCCAGTGATGCATTTGCGCCAACACCTGGGCGATCACCCATTCGCCAATGTCGACAATCAGGTCGGTCTGCTCGATCAGCGGCAGGAAATCCCCCGGCGCCACCAACCCGCGCTCGGGGTGCTGCCAGCGCAACAACGCCTCGAACCCCACCACCGTGCCGCAGCGCAGATTGACCTTGGGTTGGTAATGCAGGCACAACTGGCCCGCCGCCAACGCCTGGCGAATCTGCTGCACGGTCTGGTGGCTGGCCTTGACCTCCTGCTCCAGGGACACATCAAACAACTGGTAACGGTTGCGCCCGCTCTGCTTGGCCACGTACATCGCCTGGTCGGCATGGCGCAGCAGGGTGTCGGCGTCCTCGTCATCCAGGGGAAACAGCGTGACGCCGATGCTGGCGAACACGTTCAGCTCGGCCCCCTGGATTGAGTACGGCTCGGAGATCGCCTTGAGAATGCGCAGCAAGGCGGCGTTCAGCTCGTCGATGTCACGCACGTAACGCAGGATCAGGACAAATTCGTCACCCGCCAGCCGGGCGACCACGTCCTCGCCGCGAATGATCTCCCGCAAGCGCGTGGCCACTTCCACCAACAACAAATCACCGCAGGCATGCCCGTAGCCATCGTTGACCGCCTTGAAACCGTCCAGGTCGAGCATGCACAGCGCCAGCGGGATGTCTTCGCTGCGGGAGAATTCCAGGGACTGGTTCAGCAACTCGGACAGATAGGCACGGTTCGGCAAGCCGGTCAGCACGTCGTGGCCGACCCGCCATTGCAGGGTGTGCAACAACTGACGCTTTTCGCTGACATCAAAGCGGATCGACACGTACTTCTGCACCCGCCCCGTCTTCTCATCAATCAGCGGCACCATGGTGCTGTCTACCCAATACAGGGTTCCGTCCTTGGCCCGGTTGCAGATTTCCCCACGCCACACCCGGCCTTCGCTGATGGCTTGCCACATGCCCTGGAAGAACCCCGCAGGGTGCAGTCCCGAGCTAAGAATGCGGTGGTTTTGCCCCAGCAACTCGTCACGCCCGTAGCCGGACATGCCGCAGAACTGGTCATTGACGTAAGTGATGCGGCCCGCCAGGTCTGTCTCGGAGAAAATGGCGGCTGCATCCACGGCCCTGCGGTATTTCTCGTCCATGAGTCAGGCTCACTGTGGCTAGCGGTTGAACCGCTCGACCAGGGCGCGCAACCCGGAAGAGATGCTTTCGAGTTCCCTGCCACGGGTGACTGCAGCGTTGGCATTGCCCGCTGTCTTTTGCACCGTGGCGGCGACGTTATTGATCTGTTGTGAAACTTCCTCGGCGACGTGGGATTGTTCCTGGGAGGCAGCAGCCATTTGCTGACTCATGTTGTAATACGCTCCACCGCATGGCGAATGCCCTGCAACGCCTGCTGGGCCTCAAGCACCTGCTGCACGCCCTGCTCGGCTTCGTGAATGCCCAGGCTCGCGATCTCGACCGCCTCATCGGCGCCGGCCCGCAGGTTCTGGATAATGCCCTGGATCTGCTGGGTCGACTCGCGGGTCTTGCCCGCCAGTGCACGCACCTCGTCGGCCACCACGGCAAAGCCGCGGCCCTGCTCACCGGCGCGAGCCGCTTCAATGGCCGCGTTGAGGGCCAGCAGGTTGGTCTGGTCGGCGATCGCCTGGATCATGCTCGCGGCCACCTGGATTTGCTGGGTCTGCCCGGCCAGGTTACCCACCGCCTGGTTGATCTGGGTGACGGTGCCGGCCAGCAACTGGATCGCCTCACGGGACGTGCCCGCCACCTGGCTGCCTTGCTCGGCGAGGGTGTTGGCGGTGTGGGCTTCACTGGCGGTTTGTTGCACGTGCACCGCCACTTCGGCGATGGACGCAGCCATTTCGGTCATGGCGGCGGCAGTCATGTCGGTCTCGGCGCGTTGCTCCAGCAGCGCCGATTCGGTGGTGCTCGACAGCATGCTGGAGTGGGCAGCGGCTTCGGCCATCTGGTTGGCCAGGTCGCTGAGGCGCGTCAGGGCGGTCTTAAGCCGTGCTTCTTCGCTGATCAGGATCATTTCCAGTTGCGCGGTCGGCCCCAGCGCATCGCTGTAGGTCATAGCGCTGATAGGGTCGGAAAAGGTATTGGGCGTGTTCTGCACAATCCGCTTGAGCTGTAGTCCCAAGCGTTGATGGGCCCAGATACCGACACCGAGAAACAGGCCAACGGTCACCGCCTGACCCCACACACCCGGAATCCATTGGAAGGCGACGACGCTGGCAGCCGCAGCCACCAATGGTAAAGCCAGGGCCTGAGCCATGGACGCCAGGCGCCGCACCGGCGCTACCGCCGAACCACCGGCCTGCAAACGCGCGTACAACGCTTCGGCGCGCCGTACCTGTTCGCGGGTGGGCTTGACCCGCACCGACTCGTAGCCCGTCAGCCGCCCGTTTTCGAGAATCGGCGTCACATAGGCGCTGACCCAATAATAGTTGCCGTTCTTGCAGCGGTTCTTCACCACGCCCATCCAGCTCTGCCCGGCCTTGAGGTAGCTCCACATCAGTTGAAAAACGGCGGGCGGCATGTCCGGGTGGCGCACCAGGTTATGGGTGCTGCCGATCAGCTCGGCCTGGGTAAAGCCGCTCATGGCGGCAAACTCGGCGTTGCAGTAGGTAATATGGCTGTTGACGTCAGTCGCGGAAATTAGCCGTTGCTGCTCCCCAAAAGTCTGTTCAACAGCAGTGACCGGCAAATTGAGACGCACGTTAAAGCTCCATGGACAGCATTCGATCGCCCTCTCGACCACCGGGTAGGCAGGACAGGCGGATTCGTATTTCCAGTCGGGCTGCGCCGTCGATCGGCTGGTTGGCCGCAACGGACGCAAACCCACGATTTTGCACAGCAATTCATCATCCATTCAGTGATGATCAACTAGGCTTGAATTCGGGTATCCAGCACGTGAGGCGCAATGAAGCGTGGCACTGACGAGCGACGTTTCAGTCCCTGCCAAGCGTCCGTTTTGTGGGCACATTTATGAGAGTAAGGAGAGAGCAATGATTTCCTGTTTCATAAACCTGCCTTCTGAAACGAGACCACCAAATACTTGTCCTAGATGCCGATTCTACGAATTACATCACATTTTGCAAGAAAAGGTGATGGTACATGCGGTTGTCTAATTTTAAGATTTATCGTTAAGTTCTTGATTCTAAATGGGAATTGAGCGATGCACATTTCAAGTTTGGGTCCAGCCATCAGACGTTACCGCAAGGTCGCAGGGCTTACTCAGGCTGAACTAGGTGAAAAAACCGGTTTTGACCCTAAAACCATCAGCCGCTTCGAAACCGGCACCTATACACCCAGCGTCGAGGCTCTGTTCTTGTTCGCAGAGGCGCTGGGAGTGAAGCTGAAAGTCTTTTTCGCAGACCTGGTCGACGAAGAGGAACAGCGCGCTTATCTGTTCGGTGTCATTCATAAAGCCACCCCGAAGGATCTGGGAAAGCTGATCGCAGCGGTAGACCAGGCCTTGTCCAAGCCTTAGAGCTCGCAACACCAGTGCACGCAATAAGAAGAGCAGACAGCCAGACTGTCTGCTCTTTGCTTGATGACTCCTGACATGAACTGACAGGACAGCCCCTTAGACTTGGGGCTGAGCCGCGCCATTGCTGCGCACTACCAGGGAGTCATCATGAATAGCATTGCCCATTACTTTTTGTTGTACGTCGACAGCCCGGCCACCAGCGCCAACCTCTACAGCCGTTTGCTGGACAAGCCCCCGGTTGAGCTGGGGCCGACCTTCGCGCTGTTCGTTCTCGACAATGGGGTGAAACTCGGCCTGTGGTCGCGCCACACCGTGGAGCCTGCGGCCCAAGCCACGGTCGGCGGTAGCGAGGTGGGTTTCTGCGTCGCTGATATCGCAGCGGTCGACGAGCTGTACACGCGCTGGGGGCAACTCGAGATGAGCATCATCCAGTCACCGGTCGAGGCGGACTTCGGCTACACCTTTGTCGCCCAGGACCCCGACGGTCACCGCCTGCGGGTGTTCACCGTGAACCCGTAACGGCTTGCGGCGCCAGCGCCCTTCCAGGCTGATGGCGCCGACACTGCCCAGCACGATCAGGCCTCCCAGCACGACCCGCATCGAAACCTGCTCGCCCAGCAACGTGGCGGCCATCACCATCGCCACCGGCGGCACCAGGTACAACGCCACTGAAGCGCGGCTGACCTCGACATGCCGCAACACATAGGCCCAGGCCAGGTAGGCCATGGCACTGGGGAACACGCCGAGCAACAACACCGCCCAGTTGGCCTGGGTTGATGATTGCGCCACCACCGCCGGCAAACCCGGCAAATATACACACAGCAGCAAGGTGCCCGACCACACGGTGTAGCACACCGTGGTCAGCGGGCTGTAGCGCCGGGAATAGTGTTTCTGGATAGTGAAGTAAAGGCTCCATGCCAGCGCCGCCACCAGAATCATCAAGCCACGGGGATCAATCTTGCCCAGGCCATGCTCGCCCCAGATCACTACCAGCACCCCGCTCAAACCCAGCAACACGCAACCCCAGCGCCAGCCGGTTACCCGCTCCTTCAAGCCGAAAAACGCCACCAGCACCGTAAACAGCGGAACCGACTGCGCCAGCACACTGGAGGCGGCGGCCGTGACAAATTGCTGGCCGAAATTGATCGTCAGGTGATGCAGGAAAATCCCGAAGAACCCCAGCACCAGCAGCCACGGCAGATCCCGCAGCCGTGGGCGCTCGATCTTCGCCATCAGCGCCACACCGGCCATCAACACCGAAGCAATCAGAAACCGCCCCAAGGCCAATTGGCCTGGGCTGTAACTGTGCAAGGCCATATGCACACCAATCGGCGAATACGCCCAACAGAGGATGACGCTGGCAGTGACTAGCGTAAGCTTTACGGGTGACGGGGCATTCATGAACGACGTCCAGCAGTGGGAATGCCGTCAGTCTTGGCCCCGGCAAGGCGCAGGACAATTAACCGTTTCTGACTTCTGTAATCACTGGAACTGAGCGATGGAACTGGCCCAACTGAAAATGGTGAAAGCCGTGGCGCAAACCGGCAGCGTGGCCCAGGCCGCCCTGCAACTGCACTGCGTGCCGTCCAACATCACCACGCGCATCAAGCAACTGGAAAGCGAGTTGGGTACCCCGCTGTTCATTCGTGCCGGGCGCGGGTTGGCGATCAGTGCCGCCGGCGAAGTGTTTCTCGACTACTGCGAGCGCATCCTGGCGCTGGTGGAAGAGTCCAAGCGCGCCGTCGACAGCAACGCGATTCCCCGCGGCAAGCTGCGCATCGGCGCAGTGGAATCCAGTGCCAGTGGCCGCCTGCCGCCGTTGTTGGCTGAATACCATCGGCGCTATCCACAGGTGGAATTGGAACTGGTGACCGGCGCCTGGGCGCAGTTACTCGATGACTTGCAACATCACCGCATCGATGCGGCGCTGGTGGCCGCCGGCGGCAAACGCCCGAAGCTCGAACAAAGCGTGGTCTACAGCGAGCGCCTGGTGCTGATCACCAGCGCCTCCAGCGCGCCCATTGAGGACGCGCGGGACCTGGCCGGCCGCACCTTGCTGGTCTGGCCGCCCGGCTGCCCGTACCGCGCCGCCCTGGAAAACTGGCTCAAGCCCCACGACATCAAGCCGGCCATCGCGAGTTATGCCAGTTGGGGCACGATCATTGGTTGCGTCAGCGCGGGAATCGGCGTGGCGCTGGCGCCGGAAGGCATCCTGGCGCGCTACGAGCAGGCCAACCAATTGACGTCCTACCGCTTCGACGAATTGGCGGCGGTGGATAACCTGCTGTTCTGGCACAAAGACACCCAACGCCATCTGGCGCGGGATGCCTTTGCGGGGCTGTTGCGGGAGACATTCGGCTAACCCGTTGCAACATGTTTCAGTTATCCTCCCGCGAAATTAATTCAAATTGTAAGGGACTACCATGAATTACTTCCGCCTGTTGCTGGCGGCGGCCGCCCTGAGCCTGCCTGTCGCCCCCGCCATTGCTGCCGCCAAGCCGGCTCCCGTTGAAGCCACTGCACCCGCCGAAGCACCCGAAACCGCCGAGCACTTTCTGGGCTCTCTCAAACAGAAGACCGGCACCGTCACCCTGCCCGGCGGCATTGCAACTCTCAAGCTGAACGACGAGTTCTACTACCTCGACCCCACAGACACCGAGCGCCTGCTGACCGATGGCTGGGGCAACCCACCGGGCTTCAAGACCTTGGGCATGATCGTGCCGAAAGCCGTCAGCCCGCTGTCGGAGCGCGGTTGGGGCGTGATCGTCAGCTACAAGGCCGACGGGCACATTTCTGACGAAGACGCCGCGAAAATCGACTACACCGAACTGCTCAAGCAAATGCAGGAAGAAGACGTCGAAGACAACAAGGAGCGCCAGAAACAAGGGTACGCCGGCCTGCACCTGCTGGGCTGGGCCGAGCCACCGCACTACGACGACACCACCCACAAGATGTAGTGGGCCCGTGAGCTGAAAGCCGACGACGCCAAGCAGACCACCCTCAACTACAGCATCCGCGTGCTGGGCCGTGAAGGCGTGCTGGAACTCAACGCTGTCGCCGCCATGGCCGACCTGGCCACCATCAAGCAGGAGTTGCCCAAGGTCCTGGCCTTTACCAACTTCACCGATGGCAACCTGTACACCGACTTCAACCCGAAGACCGACAAACTCGCGACCTATGGCCTTGCCGCACTGGTTGCCGGCGGGATCGCGGCCAAGGCCGGGCTGTTCGCCAAGATCGGCATCTTCCTGCTGGCGGCGAAGAAATTCCTGGTGGTGGGCGTCGTCGCGCTGTTCGCCGTTATCCGCAAGCTGTTCAACCGTAACAAGGCCTGAATACTGAGAGAAGTAAGGCGGGACGCGGAGCGTCCCAGGCTGCATTCCTACGCTGAGCGAGGGAACGATCAAGTTGCGGGCGTAAAAAAGCCGCGGCGTGCCTGGCACACCGCGGCGCGGGGAACAGCTTCAGCCTTTAGGGGCCAGCCTGGCGTACTGGTCCTGGCTGATCCAGCCCTTGGAAGAGCGGCCTTCGCCATTGATGTACTCGACCTGGGCCCAGCCATCCTTGAAGGCCAGCACCGCAACCACATCGTCCTTGACCACGTAGGCACGATGACTGGCCTTGGCGTCCGGGGTTTTCTGCAAGAAGGCCTTGTCGGTCGAGACGGTCACCAGGCCAATCCACTTCTTGGCAGCCGTCTGGGTCAGGTCCAGACCGGTGGCAATTTCCGGCATCAACACGTTGATGCAGCCGGGATGTTCGCGACCCTTCTCCACCGTCAACGTCACGCCGTCCGAGGAAGCCGCAACGGTTCCCGGATAGGCCGCATCCAGCCACGTGGACACCGACGCCTTCGCGCCGTCGACCTTGCCCTGCAGGAAGAACGTACACGTGCGAGTCACGCCCTCGCCCATCTCTTCAGCATAAAAACCTTCCACCTGATGCTCAGGCGTCACGGCCAGCATCAGTCCTTCGTACTTGCCCGAGTGCAGCGCAGCGGCAAACGCCGGCGTTCCCGCAGCAACACAAACGAAAGAGGCAACCAACAATCGAGACAGGCAACGTTTGAACGGCATTCTATTTTTTCCCTTCAAGTGCTTCGTAGGCTTTTTTGATTCGATGGTCATAGTCGCCATAATCCTTGCCGTTATAGTTCAGCGCCATGGCGGCGTAATCCTTGTTCTTCATGGCCTTGACCAGGGCCGGGCTCTGACTGCAAAAACCGAGGAAGGCCTTGAGTTGATGCCCGGCATTAATCTTCATGGCCACCACAAACTCAAACACCGTTTTATAACCACATGCCGTGAAGTTGGACCCCATTATCTGAAACATACCCCAGGAGGCCGACTTCAAGGCCGCTTCCTGATCCAGCGCAAAGGCCGTGGCCATGGTTTCCCAGGCCTTGGTCTGGTCCTTGTTGTTGGCCTTCCACTGGGGGCCGGCTTTTTGCACGTAGGGGTACGACAACAGCGGGTGGGTCTGATCGTATTTACTCTTGGTGTACTTGCGAAAATGGTGCCCTTCAAAGGCGATCACCGGCAACTTGGCCGCGCCGAACCCGGAGCGCCCACCCGACTCCACCGTGGCAAACGCCTTGATGATATTGACCGAAATCCCGCTGCCCAACTGCATGGCGGCATTCTGAAAGTCCGTGTCCGTCAGCGTCGTACCGCCGTCGCACGTGGCCTGGAGCATCATCTGCCGGTTGCGCCGCTCGGCCTCGATCATCGCCCGCATGCGGTCAAGGTAATGGTTGACCGTCGCCTGGACCATATCGGAACTGGTGTTGCCGAACACATTCAGGAAGGTCGGAATGCGCAGGGCCGGATTCGACTTGACCGGCACCTTCACCGCCTCTTCGATCAGGCTATTGAAGGTACGCCCGGTGGGGTCTATCACCCCATCGGGATGGGCGTACTTGAGATAGCGGAACTGATACTGGCTGATGCACTGCACCAACTGGCCGTCGCACTTGCCGTTTTCGGCCAAGGGGAAACCCAACTTGGGAGTGATCAAGTTGAACAAATACTGGATGCACTGAACGTCGGCGGGCAAGTTGCGGGCTTTGCCGGGGGCGCCGACGGAAGCGCTGATAAGCGTGGGCAACCCTTGCAGGCTTTTCATGACCGACATCCTTGTTAGTTGAGGTGAATGAGCCATAAAGCGCCATCACTTTAATATCATCCATGTGCCATCGACATATTTTGAAATATGTGACTGGCGCAAACTAGCAAGGTGGTTTTGGGTTGTCCAGAGTGGAAGCTTGAAGTTGTGAAAGAGCCCTCACAGTCTTTTGCCGGTAACGATTGCTTTCGGGCTTGTGAGCACTGTGCTGAAGGACGAACAGCAGAAATCGCTTCGCAGATGACGATTGTCAGCGAAGGCGTTCATAAAAGTATTTTTTTGAATCAAGGAGGGTGGCGTTATGGAGGCAACCCCACCAGCCACACCCCGGCACACAATGTTCCCGCTGTGGCTGCTGCCTTCCGGCTCTGACCAGGTTCACGGGTAATCGTTGCGGGGGGACCGATGGGATCACCATAACGACGCTCGCCTCTCGGCAAGCGGGGCCATTGTACCGATCTCATCGGAAGTTACAACCGTTCCCGCGGGATTAAAATATGAAGGGCTTCAAGCACTTGCCTATTGGGCCTGCAACACCTCGTCCGCCCGGCCGCCCTCTTGCTGGATCACCAAGTGAATGAAGTGCAGCTTGGCAATCACCGCCGGCGGCAGGACGAACGGATAGAAATCCGGCTGACCCATGCTGCGGGACAGTTCGTTGAGCATGCCGGCCAGTTCGATCCATGCGTTGACGAATGACAGGAACGCCGTGCCACCGGGATGTTCAGGGTCATAGAGGGTGCTCAGGGGGAACGGCTGGTAGTCCAGGTCCATCTCCCGGGCGCTCATGCCGAAGCCCAGCGCGGTGTCGACGGCGTCCATCATGTGCAGGTAATGCGCCCAGGTTTCCGCCCAGTCTTCCCACGGGTGCATGGTGGCGTAGGCACTGACGCAGGTTTGCTGCCAGTCCGGACGCGGGCCGTTCTGGTAGTGCTGCTCAAGGGCGTCGGCGTAGCTGGCGCGCTCGTCGCCGAACAGCGTGCGGAACGGTTCCAGCCAGTGGCTGTTGGCGATCAGGCGGTCCCAATAGTAGTGGCCGACCTCATGGCGAAAATGGCCGAGCAAGGTGCGATAAGGCTCACGCATCTGCACGCGGATTTTTTCCCGGTGGGCGTCGTCGGCTTCCTTGATATCAAGGGTGACCAGGCCATTGGCGTGGCCGGTGGTGGGCGCGTTGCCTTCCAGGTCGATGCCGACGAAATCGAAGGCCAGGCCGGTGTCTTCATCGACCGTCTTGGGAATCACCTGCAAGCCCAGGCTGATGAGTTGCGCCACCAGGCGGCGCTTGGCGGTTTCGACCTTGCGCCAGCGTTCGGGGTTTTCAGGGATCGACAGATCGGGAATGGTGCGATTCAGGCTGCAGGCCACGCACAAGGTCTGGCCATTGTCGGCGGGCAGCAACCAGTTGCAGGCGGCCGGCGTGTCGAGGTTGGCGCAGCGGCGAAAGGCACCGGCTTGAGGGTCGGCGTCCAGCAGCCAGGTATCGGCATGCGGGCCGGGCTGCAGAGATGACAGGCGACTCTGCTCCGGCTGATAGCCCAGCAGCGCCGAACAGGCCAGGCACTGGCTGTTGCGAAAGAACAGGGACTGCCCACAGCGACACTGCCAGACCTTGCTGTTGCGCGAGGTCTCGGCCATGAACGGTGCGGCAATACGCGAACTGAGTTGTTCGAAGAAGCGGTACATGGCGATCTCTCCCGGAAGCTTGCCAATACTAGAGCATTGCCCGAGAGAGATCGTTCCCACGCTCTGCGTGGGAATGCATCCCGTGACGCTCCGCGTCGCAACTTTGAGCGGACGCAGAGCGTCCAGGGCGGCGTTCCCACGCAGAGCGTGGGAACGATCATCAGACCGTGATGTTGTGCTTGGCCAAAAATGCCACGAACGCTTCTTCATCCAGCACTTTCAAGCCCAGCTCACTGGCCTTGACCAATTTCGAACCGGCACCCGGCCCGGCCACCACGCAGTGGGTTTTCGCCGACACCGAGCCCGCCACCTTGGCACCGAGGCTTTCAAGTTTTTCCTTGGCGACATCGCGGCTCATCAGTTCCAGGGAGCCGGTGAGCACCCAGGTGTGACCCGCCTCGGGCAAGCCTTCGACGACCTTCTTCTCGCTCTGCCAATGCATGCCGAAGTCCTTGAGCTGTTTCTCGATGGCCAGCGCACGATTGGCGTTTTCTTCGATGTCGAAGAAATCCCGGACGGCCTTGGCCTGCTTCTCCGGCAACGCCTGGCGCATGTCGAGCCAGTCGGCCTTGATCACGCCTTCGAGGGAACCAAACTTGTCCGCCAGTTTCTGCGCAGCACCCGGGCCGACGGACGGCACGTGCAGTTTGTCGAGCAAGCCGCCCAACGTGGTGCTGGCCGCAAACTCGGCGCTCAGTTCACCCTGCTCCTGCAACTCCAGCCCGCACTCGTCCTTGGCGATCAAGGCACCGATCACGTCCTGGTTATGGCTGTCTTCAAAGAAACTGTGAATCTCGTGGGCCACTTCCAGGCCAACGTCCGGCAAGTACGTCAGCACTTCCGGCAACGCCTGCTGCACGCGCTCCAGGGACGCCAGGGAGCGCGCCAGCACCTTGGCGGTCTCCTCGCCCACATCGGGAATGCCGAGGGCGTAGATAAACCGTGCAAGGGTTGGCGTCTTGCTGTTTTCGATGGCGGTGATCAGCTTCTTGCTGGAGACATCGGCAAAGCCTTCCAGGTCGATGATCTGTTCGTACTTGAGCTTGTAGAGGTCAGCCGGCGAGCCGATCAGTTTCTCGTCCACCAGTTGCTCGATGGTCTTGTCGCCCAGGCCATCGATGTCCATGGCCCGGCGCGAGACGAAATGGATGATCGCCTGCTTAAGCTGCGCACCACAGGCCAGCCGCCCGACGCAGCGATACACCGCGCCTTCGCTGACGGTTTCCTTGCCCTTGCTGCGCTTGACCAGTTGCGTGCGTTCAACGTGGGAACCACACACCGGGCAGCTCTCGGGAATCTGCACCGCGCGGGCATTTTCCGGGCGACGCTCGGTCACCACCGACACCACCTGGGGAATCACGTCACCGGCACGGCGGATGATCACGGTGTCGCCGATCATCAGGCCCAGGCGCGCCACTTCGTCCATGTTGTGCAAGGTGGCGTTGGACACGGTCACACCCGCAACCTTGACCGGTTTCAAGCGTGCCACGGGCGTCACCGCGCCGGTGCGACCTACCTGGAATTCAACGTCCAGCAGTTCGGTCAGTTCTTCCATCGCCGGGAATTTATGGGCGATTGCCCAACGCGGTTCGCGGGCACGGAAGCCCAGTTCACGTTGGTAGGCAATGCTATTGACCTTGAACACCACACCGTCGATTTCATAGGGCAAGGCATTCCGTCGCTCACCGATATCACGGTAGTAGTCGAGGCAATCCTGAATCCCCTTGGCCAGCTTCAGCTCATGGCTGATGGGCATGCCCCACTTCTTCAGCTGTTGCAGGTTGCCGATGTGGGTGTCGCTGATATCCGTGGTCACGCCGTAGCAGCAGAATTCCAGCGGACGGCTGGCGGTAATCTTCGAATCCAGCTGGCGCAGGCTACCCGCCGCCGCGTTGCGCGGGTTGGCGAAGGTCTTACCACCGACCTCCAACTGCGTGGCGTTCAGCCGCTCGAAGCCGGCCTTGGACATGAACACTTCGCCGCGCACTTCGAGGGTCGCCGGCCAGCCGGTGCCGTGCAGTTTCAGAGGAATATTGCGCACGGTGCGCACGTTGACGCTGATGTCTTCGCCGGTGGTGCCATCGCCGCGCGTGGCGCCACGCACCAGCTCACCGTCCTGATACAGCAGGCTGACCGCCAGGCCATCGAGCTTCGGCTCGCAGCTGTATTCCACCGCCGCGCCGCCGCCAAACAGGTCGCCCACCGGCAAGTCCAGGCCTTCAGTGACCCGGCGATCAAATTCAAGCATGGTGCTTTCATCGAAGGCGTTGCCGAGGCTGAGCATCGGGATTTCGTGACGTACCTGAGTGAACGCCGACAACGCCGCACTGCCGACCCGCTGCGTCGGAGAATCACGGGTTACCAGGTCCGGGTGCTCGGCTTCCAGGGCCTTGAGCTCGTGGAACAGCCGGTCGTACTCGGCGTCCGGGATGCTCGGCTCGTCGAGGACGTGGTAACGGTAATTATGCTGATCCAGTTCAGCGCGCAGTTCGAGGATGCGGGTGTGGGCGGCGGTCATGGGTGTTCTCTCATAAAGCAAAAGAGCAGCCGAAGCTGCTCAATATGTTAGTGCATGGATTCTACAGGCAACGCTTAAGCTTGGACCTCAGCGCTTCTGTGTCAGGGCGCGACGCTCGAACTCGACGATGCGCTGACGGTAGTGCTCGATGGTCTGGGCAGTCAGGACACTGCGCTGGTCGTCCTTGAGCTCGCCGTTGAGTTCCTGGGACAGCTTGCGGGCGGCGGCCACCATCACGTCGAACGCTTGTTTCGGGTGACGCGGGCCAGGCAAACCGAGGAAGAAGCTCACGGCCGGGGTGCTGAAATGGTCGATGTCGTCCAGATCAAAGATGCCCGGCTTGACCGCGTTGGCCATGGAGAACAGGACTTCGCCGTTACCGGCCATGCTTTCGTGGCGGTGGAAAATATCCATCTCGCCAAAACGCAGGCCGCTTTCCAGAATGTTTTGCAGCAAGGCCGGGCCCTTGAAGCCGGCGGCGTCGCGGCAGATCACGCTGATCACCAGAACCTCTTCGGCAGCCGGTTGATCCTTGACGGATTCTTTATGTGCGCTCTTGACCGGGGTTTCATCCGGGAAGTCACCGTCACGGCTGCTGAAGCTCGGACCTTCTTCCAGGTCCAGGTTCAGGTCACCCTGGGATGGCTCGCTGGCCGCACTGCGCTTGCCGCGCTTGGGTTCACGGGCTTCACGCACGGGTGCACTCATCGACGGCAGGTCGTGCTCGTCCAGGTGCGGCTCTTTATGGTTATCCAGGACACGGGGTGGCCCCAGCAGCTCGGCGCTGCCGTCGTCGTCCGGCAAATTGGACAGGTTGCGGTCCAGGCGAAATTTCAACTTGCCCTTGCCGCCACGCATCCGGCGCCAGCCATCAAAAAGAATACCGGCAATGACAATAATGCCGATGACGATCAGCCACTCGCGCAGACCGATTTCCATGTAATCCCGTGCCTCTAATAAAAAATGCTGAAAAATAAGGGGTTTAGCACCGTGCAAACCGCTTTAAAACGTGGCGCCAACTCTATGTTCTGAATGACGTTTTGCCCACGCATACGAAAATTTGACATTAAACTAGCACGACCAAAGATAACTTTACACCGTCTGTCAAAATGCCTTGAACAAATATGTCCATTTGCCACTTTTCCCAGACCGGTAAATCACCTTACATCCTGCCGAAAATCCTCCTGCGAAGTGCGCCTCAGGATTCCACCAGCGCCATCGCCTCTTCGACATCCACCGCCACCAACCGCGAACAGCCCGGCTCGTGCATCGTCACGCCCATCAATTGATCGGCCATTTCCATGGCGATCTTGTTGTGGGTGATATAGATGAACTGCACCGTCTGGGACATCTCTTTTACCAGTCGGGCATACCGTCCAACGTTAGCGTCATCCAGCGGAGCGTCAACTTCGTCGAGCATGCAGAACGGTGCCGGGTTCAACTTGAAGATCGCAAATACCAGGGCCAGTGCCGTCAGTGCCTTCTCGCCACCGGACAGCAAATGGATGGTGCTGTTCTTCTTGCCCGGAGGCCGCGCCATGATCGTTACCCCTGTATCGAGTAGATCTTCGCCCGTCAGTTCCAAGTAAGCGCTGCCGCCACCGAAAACTTTCGGGAATAACGCCTGTAAACCGCCATTAATCTGATCAAAGGTATCTTTGAAGCGATTACGGGTTTCCTTGTCGATCTTACGGATCACGTTTTCCAGGGTGTCCAGGGCTTCGACAAGATCAGCGTTCTGCGCGTCCAGATAACGTTTGCGCTCGGACTGCTGCTGGTACTCATCGATGGCCGCGAGGTTGATCGCGCCGAGTCGTTGAATGCGTGCGGCAATCCGTTCAAGTTCCTCTTCGGCTTCTTTCTCGTTGGCCTCGGCGGTCAGGGTATTGAGCACGCCGTGCAGATCGTAACCGTCTTCCAGTAACTGGTCTTGCAGGGTTTTGCGGCGAACCGTCAAGGCCTGCCATTCCATGCGCTGCTGTTCGAGCTGGCCACGGATCAGTTGCGATTGCTGCTCGGCCTGGGTCCGGCGCTTTTCGGCGTCGCGCAGTTCGCGGTCGGCATCTTCCAGGGCGATCTGTGCAGTCTTGAGCTCTTCGTCGACTGTCATGCGTTTGTCGAGCAACTCTTCAAGCTTCAGGCGCAGCTCTTCCAGCGGGGCTTCGCCCTCCTCCAGGTTGAGGCTCAGTTGCTCGCGCTTTTCGGTCAGGCGTTCGGACTGCATTTCCAGACGCTCAAGGGCCTGGCGCGTGGAGTCGTGTTGCGCCCGCAGGGAGCCGAGGCGCACGGCCAGTTGATGGGCGTGGTCCTTGTGCTGGCGGGCTTCCTGACGCACCCGATCGAGGCGCTCGCGCAAGCTGTCGCGCTGGGCCAGCAGCAACTCGCGCTGTTCGGTGTCCAGGGCCATGCTGTCGAGGGCTTCCTGCAGTTGCAGGCGCGCTTCGCCGACTTGTTCGTGTTCGAGGGCGCGTTGCTCGCCCATCTCCGCCACTTCTTCGTCGAGCCGGGTGCGGCGCAAGGTCAGTTGCTCGACCTTGGCCTTGCTCGCCGAGAGCTGGGCTTTCAATTCGCCTTGCTGGCGCGCTTCGTCCTGCAACAGCCGGCGCAGGTGTTCGCGGCCGGTCTCTTGCTGACGCTGGGTGGCGCGCAGGGTTTGCAGCTGGTTTTCCAGGGATTCAAGGGTGGCTTCGCGCTCTTCCCGTTCGGCGGTCAGGTTGACGATTTCCTGGCCACGGGCCAATACGCCGCTTTCCGCTTCGCTGGCACGACGCACCCGCAGGAAGTGCCGGCCGACCCAAAAGCCGTCACGGCTGATCAGGCTTTGCCCGGCCGCCAATTGGCCACGCTGGGCCAAGGCCTGCTCAAGACTGTCCACCGGTTTGACCTGACCCAGCCAAGGCGACAAATCAATCGCCGCCTCGACCTTGTCCAGCAGGCTGCCCGGTACGCGTGTGCCGTCTGCCGCGGGGCTAAGCAATCGCAAATCACCCTGGGTAAACCCCGCCAGATCGAAACCGCCAAAATCATCCACCAACACGGCTTGCAGGTCGGCACCGAGGACGGTTTCCACCGCCAACTCCCAACCGGCTTCAACCTTCAAGCCTTCGGCCAGGCGCGGGCGCTCGGCCAAGTGTTGATCACGCAGCCATTCGGCCGTGCCGGTGCCCGGATCCAAGGCCGCTTGCTGCAAGGCTTCAAGGGAGGCCAATCGACCGTTAAGCCGCTGCAAATCCCCCTGGGCAGTTTGCTGCGCCTGGGTCGCCTGCAGCAGTTGCTGACGCAATTGCTCCAGACGCTCCACTTGCTGTTCTTCGCTGGCTTCCAGCTCTTCCAGGGTCATTTCGCTTTCGGCGAGTTTCTCGCTCAGCTCGAGGATCGCCGCGTCTTCCGGGTCGGCCGCGAGCAGCACGCGCTCTTCCACCAAACGCCGCTGACGCTCGGCCAGGCGCTCCATGCTGGTTTCCAGTTGCTGGATGCGCGACTGCTGCACCTCAGCCTGGCGGCGCGGCTCGGCGGATTGCAGGTTGAAGGTGTCCCACTGCTCCTGCCAGGCGTGCATGGTGGTTTCGGATTCTTCCAGGGCCGCAGCGGCTTCCTCGGCAGCAGCGCTGGTGACTTCCTGCTCCGGGGTGAGCATGTCCAGCTCCTCCCCGAGGGTCAGCAGCAAGGTGCGGTCGTGGCCCAGGTGCGATTCGGTTTCCAGGCGCGCGCGTTCAGCTTCCTTCAGGTCGTCCTGCAACTGGCGCAAGCGTTGCTGGCCGTGCTGGATGCTCTGCTCGACCCGGGCGATGTCACCGCCCACCGAATAGAAGCGCCCCTGCACCAGATTGAAGCGCTCGGACAGGTCATGGTGACCGTCCCGCAGGCGCTCGATGCTGGCGTCGGCATTGCGCTGCTCAGCCACTAACGCTTCGAAGCTGATTTCCTGGGTGCCGATGATCGCTTCGCGCTGGCCCACTTGATCATTTAATGCCTGCCAGCGCAGGGCCGACAGTTGCGCCTTGAGCTGACGCTCCTCGCCCTTGTATTCCTGATACTTCTCGGCCGCCTGGGCCTGACGGTGCAGGCGCTCCAACTGGCGCTCCAGCTCTTCACGCAGGTCGGTCAGACGGGCAAGGTTTTCATGGGTGCGGCGGATACGGTTTTCGGTCTCTCGGCGGCGTTCCTTGTACTTGGAGATGCCGGCCGCTTCCTCGATAAAGTTACGCAGGTCTTCGGGCTTGGCTTCGATCAGCTTGGAAATCATGCCCTGCTCGATGATCGAGTAGCTGCGCGGGCCCAGGCCGGTGCCGAGGAAGATGTCGGTAATGTCCCGCCGGCGGCACTTGGTGCCGTTGAGGAAGTAGCTGTTCTGGCTGTCGCGGGTCACTTTGCGGCGGATGGAAATTTCCGCGTAGGCCGCGTACTCGCCCACCAAGGTGCCGTCGGAGTTATCAAACACCAGTTCAATGCTGGCCTGGCTCACCGGCTTGCGGCTGGTGGAGCCGTTGAAGATGACGTCGGTCATCGACTCGCCACGCAGGTTTTTCGCGGAGCTCTCGCCCATCACCCAGCGTACGGCGTCGATGATGTTCGACTTGCCGCAGCCATTGGGCCCCACCACTGCCGCCATATTACTGGGGAAGTTCACCGTGGTCGGGTCGACGAAGGATTTGAACCCCGCCAGTTTGATGCACTTGAGCCGCACGCTTAGGCTTCCGCCAACGCAGCAATGACCAGCGAGCAACTGCGCTCGCCGTAGGCCGAGAGCACCTGGCGAATCTGTGGCAGGTCACGGGCCAGAACGGCAGCGAGCAATTGCTCGAACAGCACCAGGTACTCGCTCATGGACGCCTTGCGTTGATCCAGCGCCAGATAATAGGCACGGTTCATCGCCGGCTGCAGGTTCTCGACGGTTTCCTGCAAATACGGGTTGTTGGCGAACGGATAGGCGGCACGCATCACGTTGAAGCTTTCTTCGACGAAGGCGCGGATGTCCTGGCGTTCGAAGCTGGCGACCAGGCGCTGCTGGATCTGCACAAACGGCGCCATGTCGGCCTGGGTCTGCCAGCCGGCGGCAACCGCGTTGCCCAGCAGGATATACAGCTCGCCCATCAGCGTGCACAGGCTCTGCACCTTGTGGGCAGTCAGCTCGGTGACGTGGGCGCCACGGCGCGGCAGGATCGCGATCAGGTGCCGGCGCTCAAGGATCAGCAAGGCTTCGCGCACGGAGCCACGGCTGACATTGAGCGCCAGTGTGACCTTCTGCTCCTGGATCCGCTCCCCAGGCTTGAGGTCGCCGCGAATGATACGTTCGGCGAGGTGGTGAGCGATTTGCTCGGCAAGACTATCCGGCGCCTTGAACGTCATGTTTTCCCTTCAAAATCTTCTATCGGTACGAGCGCGGCAGTGTAGCGCACTTGCCCATTGATGGCGTACGGCCCACAAGCACGAATTTGGCATGTAATAAGCAGCCGTTAAAGTCCAGAAGCCCCCAAAAACGGCGGTTCCAGAGAACTGGACCATAATTAAGGATGTTGAGATCGCATTTTCTTGACCCTTAGGTCAGAAAATCATTGACCGAAAAGTCAGACATGACTAGATTCGGCGCAAAGCGGTTAACAACAATAATGAGTCTGCGAGGCCTTCCGTGATCCAGTTTTTACTAAACCAGGAGCTCCGTAGCGAGCACGCCCTGGACCCGAACCTGACCGTGCTCAACTATTTGCGTGAGCACCTGGGCAAATCCGGCACCAAGGAAGGCTGCGCCAGCGGCGACTGTGGCGCCTGTACCGTGGTGGTCGGCGAGCTGCACACCGACGATCAAGGTGCGGAGCAGATTCGCTATCGCAGCCTCAACTCGTGCCTGACCTTTGTCTCGTCCCTGCACGGCAAACAACTGATCAGCGTCGAAGACCTCAAGCACCAGGGCCAACTCCACAGCGTGCAACAAGCCATGGTGGAATGCCACGGTTCGCAGTGCGGCTTCTGCACCCCGGGTTTTGTGATGTCGCTGTTCGCCCTGCAAAAGAACAGTGATGCGCCCGACAGCCAGAAAGCCCACGAAGCCCTGGCCGGCAATCTCTGCCGCTGCACCGGCTATCGCCCGATTCTTGCGGCCGCCGAACAGGCCTGCTGCAACAAGCCCCAGGACCAGTTCGACAGCCGCCAGGCCGACACCATCGCCCGCCTGAAATCCATCGCCCCGACGCAAACGGGTGAACTGAACAGCGGCGACAAACGCTGCCTGGTGCCGTTGACCGTCGCCGACCTGGCGGACCTCTACGACGCTTATCCGCAAGCCCGGCTGTTGGCCGGCGGCACCGACCTGGCGCTGGAAGTCACCCAGTTCCACCGCACGCTGCCGGTGATGATCTACGTTGGCAATATCGAAGAAATGAAGCGCATCGAAAGCTTCGACGACCGCCTGGAAATCGGCGCCGCCACTTCCCTGTCCGATTGCTACACCGCACTCAACAACGAATACCCGGACTTCGGCGAATTGCTTCACCGCTTCGCATCGTTGCAGATCCGCAACCAGGGCACCCTGGGCGGCAATATCGGCAACGCCTCGCCCATCGGTGACTCGCCGCCACTGCTGATCGCCCTCGGTGCGCAGATCGTACTGTGCAAGGGCAACACCCGCCGCACCCTGGCGTTGGAAGACTACTTCATCGACTACCGCGTCACTGCCCGTCAGGACAGCGAATTCATCGAAAAAATCATCGTGCCCAAAGGCGTGCCGTTGTTCCGTGCCTATAAGGTTTCCAAACGTCTGGACGATGACATTTCCGCCGTCTGCGCCGCCTTCAACCTGAAGATTGATAACGGCGTGATCGCCGGTGCCCGCGTGGCGTTCGGTGGCATGGCCGCTACCCCAAAACGCGCGAAAAGCTGCGAAGCCGTGCTGAACGGCGCCACCTGGAACTCCGCCACCGTGGAAAAAGCCTGCGCCGCCCTGGCCGAGGACTTCACCCCGCTGTCGGACTTCCGCGCCAGCAAGGAATACCGCCTGCTCAGCGCACAAAACCTGCTGCGCAAATACTTCATCGAACTGCAAACGCCGCACATCGAGACTCGGGTGACCGCTTATGTCTAACCATCATGCCGTGGAAAAATCCCAAGCCGAACTCGCCGAACTGTTTGCCAAGGACCTGACCAGCGGCGTCGGTCGCAGCGTCAAGCACGACAGCGCCGCCAAGCACGTCTCGGGCGAGGCGCAGTACATCGATGACCGCCTGGAATTTCCGAACCAGTTGCACCTGTACGCACGCATGTCGGACCGCGCCCACGCGAAGATCATCAGCATCGACACCGCGCCCTGCTACGCCTTCGAAGGTGTGCGCATCGTCATTACCCACGAAGACGTGCCGGGCCTGAAAGACATCGGCCCGCTGATGCCCGGCGACCCGTTGCTGGCCATCGACACCGTGCAGTTCGTCGGCCAGGTGGTGCTGGCCGTCGCCGCCCGCGACCTGGAAACCGCGCGCAAAGCCGCCATGGCCGCCGTGATCGAATACGAAGACCTGGAGCCGGTGCTGGACGTGGTCGAGGCGTTTCGCAAAAAACACTTCGTGCTGGACAGCCACACCCACCAACGCGGTGATTCGGCGGGCGCGCTGGAGACCGCCAAAAACCGTATCCAGGGCACCCTGCACATCGGCGGCCAGGAACACTTCTACCTGGAAACCCAGATCTCTTCAGTGATGCCCACTGAAGACGGCGGCATGATTGTCTATTGCTCCACGCAAAACCCCACCGAAGTGCAGAAGCTGGTGGCCGAAGTACTCGACGTATCCATGAACAAAATCGTGGTCGACATGCGCCGCATGGGCGGTGGTTTTGGCGGCAAGGAAACCCAGGCCGCCAGCCCGGCATGCCTGTGTGCGGTAGTCGCGCGCCTCACCGGCCAGCCGACCAAGATGCGCCTGCCACGGGTCGAAGACATGCTGATGACCGGCAAGCGCCACCCGTTCTATATCGAATACGACGTGGGCTTCGACGACAGTGGCCGGCTGCACGGTATCAACCTGGATCTGGCGGGCAACTGCGGTTGCTCACCGGACCTGTCGAACTCGATTGTCGACCGCGCGATGTTCCACTCCGACAACTCGTATTACCTGGGCGACGCCACCGTCAACGGCCACCGCTGCAAGACCAACACCGCGTCCAACACGGCTTACCGTGGCTTCGGCGGCCCCCAAGGCATGGTCGCCATCGAGGAAGTGATGGACGCCATTGCCCGGCACCTGGCCCTCGACCCGCTGGCGGTGCGCAAGGCCAACTACTACGGCAAGACCGAGCGCAACGTCACCCATTACTACCAGACCGTCGAGCACAACATGCTCGAAGAGATGACCGCCGAACTGGAACAAAGCAGCCAGTATTTCGAGCGCCGCGAAGCGATCCGTCGCTACAACGCCAACAGCCCGATCCTGAAAAAAGGCCTGGCGCTGACGCCGGTGAAATTCGGGATATCCTTCACCGCCAGTTTCCTCAACCAGGCCGGTGCGCTGATCCACATCTACACCGACGGCAGCATCCACCTGAACCACGGCGGCACCGAGATGGGCCAGGGCTTGAACATCAAGGTCGCGCAGGTGGTGGCCGAGATCTTCCAGGTGGAAATCGACCGCGTACAGATCACCGCCACCAACACCGACAAGGTGCCCAACACCTCGCCGACCGCCGCCTCCAGCGGCGCCGACCTGAACGGCAAGGCCGCGCAGAATGCCGCCGAAACCATCAAGCAGCGCCTGGTGGAATTTGCCGCGCGCAAGTATGAAGTCAGCGAGGCCGACGTTGAATTCCATAACGGGCATGTGCGGGTTCGCGATCACATCCTGACCTTTGAAGCGTTGATCCAGCAGGCGTATTTCGCCCAGGTTTCACTGTCGAGCACCGGCTTCTACAAGACCCCGAAAATCTTCTACGACCGCAGCCAGGCGCGTGGCCGACCGTTCTACTACTTCGCGTTCGGCGCGGCCTGTTGCGAAGTGATCGTCGACACGCTGACCGGCGAATACAAAATGCTGCGCACCGACATCCTGCACGACGTGGGCGCCTCGCTGAACCCGGCCATCGACATCGGCCAGGTGGAAGGCGGCTTCATCCAGGGCATGGGCTGGCTGACCATGGAGGAGCTGGTGTGGAATAACAAAGGCAAACTGATGACCAACGGCCCGGCCAGCTACAAGATCCCCGCCGTGGCCGACATGCCGCTGGACCTGCGGGTGAAGCTGGTGGAAAACCGCAAGAACCCGGAAGACACGGTGTTCCATTCCAAGGCCGTGGGTGAGCCGCCATTCATGCTCGGAATTGCCTCATGGTGTGCGATCAAGGATGCCGTGGCGAGCCTGGGTGACTATCGCCATCAGCCGAAGATTGATGCACCGGCGACCCCGGAGCGGGTGTTGTGGGGGTGTGAGCAGATGCGCCAGTTGACCGCCGCAAAAGCTGTGGAAACGGAAACCGAGTTGGCTTCGCTTTAGACCGAGGCGCTGCCTTCGCGAGCAAGCCCGCTCCCACATTTCAATGTGTTCACAAATCAAAATGTGGGAGCGGGCTTGCTCGCGAAGGCAGCCGGACTGACAACAGAGATGTTGAGGTAAACATGAACAACTGGATCAGCGCCCTCGCCGACCTGCAGAACCAGGGTGAACCCTGCGTGCTGGTGACCATCATCGAAGAGCTCGGCTCCACGCCGCGCAATGCCGGCTCGAAGATGGTGATCAGCGCCGCCCACACCTTCGACACCATCGGTGGCGGCCACCTGGAATACAAGGCCATGCAGATCGCCCGGGACATGCTCGTGCGGGGCCAGCAGAACACACACCTGGAGCGCTTCAGCCTCGGCGCCAGCCTGGGCCAGTGCTGTGGCGGCGTGACGGTGCTGTTGTTCGAACCCATGGGCCAGGTGCAGGCGCAGATCGCGGTGTTCGGCGCCGGCCATGTCGGTCGTGCGCTGGTGCCGTTGCTGGCCAGCCTGCCGTGCCGGGTGCGTTGGATCGACTCCCGGGAACAGGAATTCCCGGAACACATCCCCCAAGGCGTGCGTAAAATCGTCAGCGAAGAGCCGGTGGATGAAATCGACAACTTGCCGGCAGGCAGTTACTGCATCGTCATGACCCACAACCACGCCCTGGACCTGGAGCTGACCGCCGCCCTGCTCAAGCGCAATGACTTCACCTACTTCGGCCTGATCGGCTCGAAGACCAAGCGCGTCAAGTTTGAACACCGCCTGCGGGATCGCGGTTTCGACACCGCGCACCTGCAACGCATGCATTGCCCGATGGGGTTGACTGAGGTCAAAGGCAAACTGCCTGTGGAAATCGCCATCTCCATCGCCGGCGAAATCATCGCCACCTATAACGCCAATTTCGGCCAGCACACTGCGAGCGCCGAACCCATTGCCAAACTGCTGCCGGCATCACGCCGCAGCCAAGCGACTAACTGAGACGACCATGCCTTTGACACGCAAAGCCTACCGTGCCGCCATTTTGCACAGCATCGCCGACCCTGCCGAAGTGGGGATCGAAGCCTCCTACGAGTATTTCGAAGACGGCCTGCTGGTGATCGACAACGGCCAGATCAGCGCCCTGGGCCACGCCAGCGAATTGCTCGCCGGCCTGCCCGCTGACATCGAAGTCACCCATTACCAGGATGCACTGATCACCCCCGGCCTGATCGACACCCACATTCACCTGCCGCAAACCGGCATGGTCGGGGCCTATGGCGAGCAGTTGCTGGACTGGCTCAACACCTACACCTTCCCGTGTGAAAGCCAGTTCGCCGACAAGGCCCACGCCGAAGAAGTCGCGGATATTTTCATCAAGGAACTGCTGCGCAACGGCACCACCACCGCCCTGGTATTCGGCAGCGTGCACCCGCAGTCGGTGAACTCGTTTTTTGAAGCGGCCGAGAAGCTCGACCTGCGCATGATCGCCGGCAAGGTGATGATGGACCGCAACGCGCCGGACTATCTGACCGACACCGCCGAATCCGGCTACGCGGAAAGCAAGGCGCTGATCGAGCGCTGGCATGGCAAGGGCCGTTTGCACTACGCGGTGACGCCACGTTTCGCACCGACCAGTACGCCCGAACAACTGACCCTCGCCGGGCAGCTGCTGGGGGAATACCCGGACCTGTACATGCAGACCCACATCAGTGAAAACCTGCAGGAAGTGGAGTGGGTGAAAGAGCTGTTCCCGGAGCGCAAGGGCTACCTGGACGTGTACGACCATTACAAACTGCTGGGTGAACGCTCGGTGTTCGCCCACGGTGTGCACCTGTGCGATGACGAATGCGCGCGACTGGCAGAAGCAGGCTCGGCAGTCGCATTCTGCCCGACGTCGAACTTCTTCCTGGGCAGCGGATTGTTCAATCTGCCGATGGCCGAGAAGCACAAGCTGAATGTCGGTCTGGGTACGGATGTCGGCGGTGGCACCAGCTTCTCGCTGCTGCAGACACTGAACGAAGCGTACAAGGTGATGCAGCTGCAAGGGGCGCGGTTGAGTCCGTTCAAGTCGTTATACCTGGCGACCCTGAGCGGTGCGCGGGCACTGCGGTTGGAAGACAAGATCGGCACATTGCAGCCGGGCACTGATGCCGACTTCCTGGTGCTGGATTACAACGCCACCCCGCTGCTCAGCTATCGCCTGAAGCAGGCCAATAACATTGCCGAGACGTTGTTTGTATTGATGACACTGGGGGATGACCGGGCGGTGTTGCAGACGTATGCGGCGGGGCAATTGGTGCACCAACGCTGATTTAACAAGTACCACAAACCAAATGTGGGAGCGGGCTTGCTCGCGAAGGCGGTGTATCAGTCGCTGGATGTGCTGACTGATCCACCGCCTTCGCGAGCAAGCCCGCTCCCACATTTTGTGAGTGGTGAGCCTGGCAAATTACAGTTTGACCGAAGAGCGCCCTGGCTTCTTGGTCTGCAACAAATGCGAGAACACTGCATGCAGATCGTCAGAAGCGCTCTCCTCATCGAGGTTGAGCTTGCTGTCGATGTGATCCATGTGATGCATCATCAGGTTCACCGCCAGACCCGCATCCCGCGCTTCGATCGCGTCGATCAGCTGGGTGTGTTCATCGTAGGAACAGTGGGAGCGGTTGCCGCTTTCGTACTGGGCGATGATCAACGAGGTCTGGGACACCAGGCTGCGCTGGAAGCTGATCAGCGGGGCGTTCTTCGCCGCTTCGGCCAGTTTCAGGTGGAACTCGCCGGAAAGCCGGATACCCGCGCCGCGATCGCCCCGGGAGAAGCTGTCGCGCTCGTCGTTGACCATCTGCCGCAGCTCGGCCAGTTGCTCGGCCGTGGCATGCTGTACCGCCAACTCAGTGATCGCACGCTCCACCAGACGCCGGGCGAGAAACACCTGGCGGGCTTCCTCGACACTCGGGCTGGCCACGACCGCACCACGATTGGGCCGCAGCAGTACCACGCCTTCATGGGCCAGGCGCGACAGTGCGCGACGGATGATGGTGCGGCTGACGCCAAAGATTTCGCCCAGCGCTTCTTCACTCAATTTGGTACCGGGCGCCAGGCGTTGTTCTAGGATCGCCTCGAAGATATGCGCGTAGACGATATCGTCCTGGGTTCCACTGCGACCGGCCTTACCGGCTCGCGGTTGTTTCTTGAGGGGCTGCAACTGTTCGTTCATGGGCACTCGGGTCGGGAGAACGGCGGCGAATTGACGTTGACTGTAATACGGCACAGAGGGTCGCTGGCAAGTATCGCGTAAAATCAGCGCACATTGTACACAACCCGTTGCGCCAACACACTGTACGGTTGTTTGCGGCGCCGGCTGTATTGCAATGAATCGTTACGTTTGAGTTTAGGCTTGATTCCACACCTTCTCCTTTGCAGGAGCGAGCTTGCTCGCGAAAAACGTATAAGCACCGCATTCATTCAGGATGCCAGCGTCATCGTTAACGACCTTCGCGAGCAAGCTCGCTCCTACAGACAGCCCGGTAAAAGGAACACCGCCCCATGTCCGACGTCCCGCAAGCGCGATTACGCCCACTGGCCGACACTTCGCCTTCGGCCATCGTCGCCGGTTTCATTGCCATGATGACCGGCTACACCAGTTCCCTGGTGCTGATGTTTCAAGCCGGCCAAGCTGCCGGCCTGACCACGGCGCAAATTTCCTCGTGGATCTGGGCGATTTCCATCGGCATGGCGGTGTGCAGCATTGGCCTGTCCCTGCGCTATCGCACGCCGATCACCATTGCCTGGTCCACCCCGGGCGCGGCGCTGTTGATCACCAGCCTGGGCGGTGTGAGTTACGGCGAAGCCATCGGCGCCTACATCACCTGCGCGGTGCTGGTGACCATCTGCGGGCTGACCGGCAGCTTCGAAAAACTCGTCAAGCGCATCCCGGCGTCCCTGGCGGCGGCCTTGCTGGCGGGCATTCTGTTCAAGATCGGCAGCGAGATTTTCGTCGCCGCGCAGCACCGTACCGGGCTGGTGCTGGGGATGTTCTTCACTTACCTGGTCATCAAGCGCCTGTCGCCGCGTTATGCCGTACTCGCGGCACTGCTGATCGGCACGGCGCTGTCCGGGCTGATGGGGCTGCTGGATTTCAGTGGCTTCCACCTCGAAGTGGCAACCCCGGTGTGGACCACGCCGCACTTCTCCCTGGCGGCGACCATCAGCATCGGTATCCCGCTGTTCGTGGTGGCCATGACCTCGCAAAACATGCCGGGGGTCGCCGTACTGCGGGCCGACGGCTATAACGTGCCGGCTTCACCCTTGATCACCACCACCGGCCTGGCCTCGCTGGTGCTGGCGCCGTTTGGCTCCCATGGCATCAACCTGGCCGCCATCAGCGCGGCGATCTGCACCGGGCCCCATGCCCATGAGGATCGCAACAAGCGCTATACCGCCGCGGTCTGGTGCGGGATTTTCTACGGGATTGCCGGGGTGTTTGGCGCGACATTGGCCGCGTTGTTCGCGGCGTTGCCCAAGGAACTGGTGCTGTCGATTGCGGCATTGGCGTTGTTTGGCTCGATCATCAATGGCCTGAGCATCGCCATGAATGAGCCCAAGGAACGGGAGGCAGCGTTGATCACCTTCATGGTCACAGCGTCGGGGTTGACGTTGTTTTCCATCGGTTCGGCGTTCTGGGGGATTGTCGCGGGGGTGTTGACGCTGGTGATTCTGAACTGGCGCAAGGCCTGATTCTTCAGGACCCCATAACGAAAAAGCGACCCGGGCGGGTCGCTTTTTCATGACATCAGACTGCCGGGTTGATCGGCTTTTCTGGATGCCAAGCGTCCAACAGGGCGCTGACTTCAACGCGGGTCAGCTCTGGACGAGCCTTCAGCCACGCTTCAACAGCGGCACGCTGCTCTTCGTTGACCGAACCACGGGTGGCTTTGCAAACCAGACCGAAGTCATCACCGCCGACGTAGTCCAGGCCATTGCCGTCCATTGCTTCAGTCAGGAATGCTTCGAGGAAAGCGTCAACCGCTTCATCGTCCAAACCTTCTTTGAAGTCCAGGTTCAGTTCGAAACCCAGCTCTTGAAATTCATCAACGCACAGTTTTTTGCGCAGACGCCGGGAACGGTTAGTCGCCATTGGAACAATCCTCTTAAGTAATAACGGGCGGCACTTTAGCAGTTTAAGCAGGCCTTTGCCCGATTCTCTGGGACAGGCGGCAGAGTGCCAGTAAAAAAAACCGCCAATTGCAGCTATCGTTCAGCCACAAGTGCGACAGCCTTGGGGCATAATGCCGACACTTTCATGACCATTGAGGGATTTTTCGTACATACCCCTCACCTTTTTACCCCTCAGCAGTAGGGTTTTAATTCTTATGATCAAATCTTTGCGTCCACTGTTACTCGCCAGTTTTCTTCTCCCCCTGGCTTTTTCCGTTACCGCTGCCCCGATCAACACTTCCCTGCCGCCCAAGGTCCAGGAAGCCCTCCAGAAAGCCAAGCTGCAAAACAATGCCCTGTCCCTGGTGATGATTCCCCTCAATGGCCCGGGCACCCCTACCGTGTTCAACGCCGACGTATCGGTCAACCCGGCCTCCACCATGAAGCTGGTCACCACCTACGCGGCCCTGGAAATGCTCGGCCCCAACCATCAGTGGAAAACCGAGTTCTACACCGACGGCACCCTCAGCGGCGGCATCCTGAACGGCAACCTGTACCTCAAGGGCGGCGGCGACCCCAAGCTGAACATGGAAAAACTCTGGCTGCTGATGCGCGACCTGCGGGCCAATGGCGTGCAGCAAGTAACCGGCGACCTGGTACTGGACCGTGGCTTCTTCATCCCACCGCAACTGCCGGAGTTCAATGACGACGGCAACGACGAGAACAAGCCGTTCCTGGTCAAGCCCGATGCCCTGATGGTCAACCTCAAGGCGCTGCGCTTCGTCACCCGCAATGATTCGGGCAAGGTGCTGGTGTCGGTCGAGCCGCCGATTGCGAGCATTCGCATCGACAACCAGGTCAAGGTCTCCAACGCCAAACAATGCACCGGTGACGTGCGCTACAGCCCGATGACTGCCGCCGATGGCAGCGTCACCGTGACCGTCAGCGGCCAGTTGGCGGATGGCTGCAGCTCGCAGACGTATCTGTCGTTGCTGGACCACGCCACCTACACCGCCGGCGCCGTTCGGGCGATCTGGAAGGAGCTGGGTGGCAGCATCCAGGGCCGCGACATCCAGGCGCCGGTACCGAAGAACGCCAAGGTGCTGGCCCGGGCGTTCTCGCCGGACCTGGCGGAAATCATCCGCGACATCAACAAATACAGTAACAACACCATGGCCCAGCAGCTGTTCCTGAGCCTGGGCGCGCAGTACCGCACCGATGCCGACGGCGACGACGCCAAGGCGGCCCAGCGCGTGGTGCGCCAGTGGCTGGCGAAAAAGGGCATCACCGCACCTCACCTGGTGATGGAGAACGGTTCCGGCCTGTCCCGCGCCGAACGGGTCAGCGCCCGCGAGATGGCAACCATGCTGCAAGCGGCGTGGAGAAGCCCGTACGCGGCGGAATACATCAGCTCGCTGCCGATTGCCGGCACCGACGGCACCATGCGTAAACGCCTGAAGACCACGGCCATGCGCGGCGAAGCCCACGTCAAGACCGGCACCCTGAACACCGTGCGCGCAATTGCCGGTTTCAGCCGTGACAACAATGGCAATACCTGGGCAGTGGTGGCGATTCTCAACGATCCGAAACCGTGGGGTGCTTCTTCGGTACTGGACCAGGTGCTGCTGGACCTGTATCGCCAGCCTAAGCTGGCGGCGACCGTTCCGGTGCTCTAACGGCAACAAAGATCAAATGTGGGAGCTGGCTTGCCAGCTCCCACATTTGATCTCTAATAGCTTGAATGGCCATGCACTTCAGGCAAGCGCCCGCTCTGCCTCAACTCTATCCCTGCCCGCCTGCTTCGCCGCATACACCCCTGAATCCGCCCGCAGCAACAAACCGTCAACGCCCTCCTCGACTCGCCAACTGGCGATCCCGAAACTGGCAGTCACGATACCGACATCCTCCATCGGCTCACTGCGCAACGCCTGCCACAACTCCAGGGCAACACTGAACGCCTGGCTGCCGTCGGTATTGGGGCACAGCACCACAAACTCCTCGCCCCCCAGCCGGCAAAACACATCCGTACGCCGCAATCGTTGGCTGATGCGCCGGCACAATTCCTTGAGCACTTCATCGCCGACCGCGTGGCCGTGCTGGTCGTTGATACGTTTGAAGTGGTCGATGTCGAACATGATCACCGACAACGCTCCAGAGGCGCGCTTGACTCGAATCATCTCGGCCTTCAGCCGGTCCTGGAAGTAGCGTCGGTTATGAATACCGGTCAGGGAATCGGTAATCGACAGCGCCCGCAGCTCTTCCTCGACCCGCTTTAGATCAGAAATATCCGACACATAGCCATGCCATAACGTACCGCCGCCGGGGAGTTCTTCCGGCGTCGCTTCACCGCGAATCCAGCGCAGCCCACGCTGGGGCAATTGCACCCGGTACTCTTCACGCCAATGGCTCAACTGCAGCGTGGACAGACGAATGGAGTCCCGCACCCGCTCCACGTCCAGCGGATGAATCCGCTGGAAAACCCTCCGAGCATCCTGCTGCAACACCCCCGGCTCGATCTCGTAGATATCGCGAATGCCGTCGCTGGCATAGATGAAACGCGAGTCGCCGTTCGGTTCCAGGATGAACTGGAAAATACCGCCGGGCACATGGGCACTGAGTTTCTTCAGCAGGCGGTCCCGCGCGGCCAGTGCCTCATAGGCACGCTTTTGTTCGGTGACATCCAGGCAGATCGCCAGGTGCCCGACCCACAGGCCATGCTCATCCAGCAACACGGTGGCGAGCATGTTCACCGTCAGATGGCTACCGTCCTTGCGCACCAGCGTCCACTCACGGGTCTCGTGCACCGCATCGGCGCCGTCCACCAGCATCGCCTGGCCTGGCGCGATACGCTTGCCCAGCGCCGCGCTCAACTGCACCGCGCGGGCTTCCAACTCGGGCGCCAGATGCAGGCTTTCGAGGGTCAGGTGACCCAGGACCTCGTCCACCTCAAAGCCCAGCATTCGCTCCGCGCCGGCGTTGAAGGTGGTGATCACACCGCGCAGGTCAGTGGCAATGATCGCCACCTGGGTCGCCGCATTCAGCACGCTGCGCAGTTGGCCGTGGGTGCCCCGCAACTCCTGTTCACGCTGACGCAATTGGGCCGTGCGTTGCTCCACCAGTTTCAACGCGCGCTGGCGCTGGCTGACCAACACGTAGAGCAGCGCACTGAGCAGCAGGCTCAGCAGGCTGCCCATGACCAGGATAGTGGCCTGCGAAGAATGATTACCCTGCAGGAACACCTGGCTGGGGCGCAGGCTCAAGGCGTAGACGTGGTCGCCAAGCGTCAGCCGGCGTACGGCCATCAGGTCGCTGTCCGCCACGGCGTTGCTGGATTCATACAGCACGCGCTTTTCTGCGTCGGAAGTATCGACGATCTGCGTCACCAGATTGTCCCGGTCCGCCTTGGGCAAGCCGTCGGCCACCAGCTGGCGCATGCTGATTACCGCCATGACGTAGCCGTAAGGTTCGCTGATGGGCGCTTGTGGCGTCGGTGCCCGACTGACGGGTGCCACCAACAGCACGCCCATGGCGTAGGCCGGCTCCACCCCCACCAGTTGCATGGGCTGGGACACCGCCATTTTGCCGGACTGTCGCGCACGCTCCACCGTCGAGCGTCGCAGTGGCTGGGCCAACAGGTCAAACCCCAGCGGCGAGCCAAGCAGGCTCTGGGTCTGGCTGTACAGCACCGGCACATACTCATCGTGCTGAGCGGCCGGGGCCAGTTCTCCCGCTGCGTTCAATTCGCGAATGGAAAACCTCACCCCGCGCTCAGCCGTAATTTCTTGTTCAAACGCGCTGCGCTGGTCCCGTAACACCCGGGGCGCCCAGGCATAAGCACGGGTGCGCAACAGCAAGGGCTGCGCAAAACCGTCGAACTCTTCGCGGGAGACCGTAGTGGAATTGACGAAAAACCGCCGCAGGCTGCCCAGGCGTTGTTCCTGGTCCTCAAAGCGTTCCTGGAGGCGGCTGTAGCGCTCGTTGACCAGCAACTGGAAGCGCTGGCGCACCTGCTGTTGATAGAGATCGGAGGCCGCCCAGGCGACGACGATTGTCAGCGCACTACCGGCCAGAAACACCACCACCGCCACCAGCCACGCCGATACTTGCTCACTCATAAAGCCTAGGATTTTTGGGCGGACGGCATGCAGCGGCATAGACAAGACTCGGAACGCCAGCGTGCAGGTGCGTCACTTTGGCAAGGCATTAAGTTATAGCCACAGGACATGCGTTTGACCAGCGCAAAAAAAACCGCAAGGCCGGAATGATCCGGGCTTGCGGCTTCAGAACGCAGTGATCAGCGAGCGGTGATTTTCCACGCCCGATGGATCTTGGCGTTGCGCGCAAAATCCGGGTCGATGGTCTTGTCACTGATCTCCTCGACGGCGTAACGCTCGACGAGGTTGTCTTCCAGCTGGAACTTGCGGAAGTTGTTGGAGAAGTACAACACGCCGCCCGGCGCCAGGCGTGCCATGGCCAGGTCCAGCAACTGCACGTGGTCACGTTGCACGTCGAAGATGCCTTCCATGCGCTTGGAGTTGGAGAAGGTCGGCGGGTCGATGAAGATCATGTCGAACTCATCGCGGCTGGCTTCCAGCCAGGCCATCACGTCGCCCTGCTCCAGGCGGTTCTTGTCGGAGAAACCGTTGAGGGAGAAGTTGCGGCGCGCCCAGTCCAGGTAGGTCTTCGACAGGTCGACGCTGGTGGTGCTGCGCGCGCCCCCCTTGGCGGCGTGCACACTGGCGGTAGCGGTGTAGCAATACAGGTTGAGGAAGCGTTTGCCGGCCGCCTCTTTCTGGATGCGCATGCGCATTGGGCGGTGGTCGAGGAACAGGCCGGTGTCCAGGTAATCGGTCAGGTTGACCAACAACTTGACGCCGCCCTCGCTGACCTCGGTGAACTTGCCCTGGGCACTCTGGCGCTCGTACTGCTTGGTGCCGCTCTGGCGTTCGCGACGCTTGACCACCACGCGGTTCTTGTCGATGCCCAGCGCCTGGGGAATGGCCGCCAGGGCATCGAACATGCGGGCCGAGGCTTTTTCCGGGTCGATCGACTTCGGCGCCACGTACTCCTGGACGTGAACCCAGTCGTGGTACAGGTCGATGGCCATGGAGTATTCCGGCATGTCGGCATCGTACACACGGTAGCAATCGACGCCCTCGCGCTTGGCCCACTTGCCCAGCAGCTTCAGGTTCTTTTGCAGGCGGTTGGCAAACATTTGCCCGCCTTCGCTCAAACGCGCTTGCTCGACCACCGGGGCCGGGGCAGGTTTGATCGGGTTACCGTTCTTGTTGTACTGACGCTCTTGCGGCTCGGTCGGCGTCTGGTCGTAGGCGGCTTGCTCGCGCTCGGCCTGGCGTTGTTCCGGGGTGCGACGCTCGCCGGTGACGAACTGGTCCGGAGTGACCTTGATCAGCAGCAACTTGCACGGCAGGGCGCCGTTCCAGAACGAGTACTGTTTGTGGCTGCGGATGCCCATGCGCTTGCCCAGGTCCGGAGCACCGGTGAACACTGCCGCTTCCCAGCCCAGGCAGGCCTGGCGCAGACGCTCACCGAGGTTCTGGTAGAGGTACAACAGGCTGGCTTCATCACCCAGACGCTCGCCGTAAGGCGGGTTGCAGATCACCAGGCCTTTCTGGTTCTGGTCCGGGCGCGGCTCGAAGGTGCCGACTTCGCCTTGGTAGATCTTGATCCAGTGGCTCAGGCCGGCGCGTTCGATGTTGTTACGCGCGGGTTGGATCAGGCGTGGGTCAGCTTCGTAGCCCCGAATCCATAGCGGTGGCTTGGCCATGCCGATGGCCGCGCGTTCGCTGGCCTCGGTGTGAAGTTTCTTCCACAGCGCCGGAACGTGGCCGAGCCAGGCGGTGAAACCCCACAGCTCACGGTTCAGGTTGGGCGCCATGTCGGCGGCAATCATCGCGCCTTCCACCAGGAAGGTACCGACGCCGCACATCGGGTCCGTCAGCGCGCCGCCTTCGGCAGCGATGCGCGGCCAGCCGGAGCGAATCAGGATCGCCGCCGCCAGGTTCTCTTTCAACGGTGCGGCGCCCTGCTGCAGGCGGTAGCCGCGCTGGTGCAGGCTGTGGCCGGACAGGTCGAGGGAGAGGATTGCTTCGCCACGGTCCAGGCGCAGGTGAATGCGCAGGTCCGGGTTGATCTTGTCGATGGACGGACGTTCGCCGGTCGGGGTGCGCAGTTTGTCGACAATCGCATCCTTGACCTTCAGCGCGCCGAAGTGGGTGTTGTCGATGCCCGAGCCGTGGCCACTGAATTCAACGGCCAGGGTGCCGTCGGCGAGCATGTGGTCTTCCCACTCAATGTCCAGCACGCCGTGGTAGAGGTCTTCGGCGTCCTTCATCGGGAAGCGCTTGAGCACCAGCAACACGCGGTTGGCCAGGCGCGACCAGAGGCACAGGCGGTAGGCGGTCTCCATGTCGGCCATGCCGCGCACGGCCGAGGTGTGCTCGCGGGCTTCCTCAAGGCCAAGCCCGACGGCTTCCTCGATCAGCAGGCCTTCGAGGCCCTTGGGGCAAGTGAGGAAGAGTTCAAAACGGTCCGACATGGGGCATTCCAGGCTTTTCAGCAATAAGTGAACGGGCGACGCATCGCGCGTTCGGTTTTCAATCAAGCGCTTTTCTTGAAGAGCGCTCGTGTGGCACGAATGTGCCGTTCCACCCCGGCTACCAGCCTTTTGGGCCTTTATCGACGGGGCAGTTCAAGTATTTGATGCAACAAAAAGAAATATCCTGACCCTTCGTCGAATAATAACCGACTGCAACGGGAGGGCTTTCTCACTAAAGGATTAAACCCATCCTCTTTGAAGGGCACATCATAGCTGGGTTTGCCCAATAAAAGGGGCGAAATGCCATCCCAGCTTATGGCCATAGCATCATTATCGTTACGTGCTTATGACAAAACGATCATTGAATCCATGTGACCTATTGGTTAGAACTCAACACAGGTTGGCGCCGTAACGACGCCGACACATTGGCTCGCCACGCCGGCAGCGAGCCCACCAACGGCAGAAAAACTCTGCCCGGCCTCGGACGAGGCCGAAGGATATCAAGACAGTCAACAAGTGAGGGAAACACCCTATGAGAAGACTTAAGCGTGATCCGTTGGAAAGAGCATTTTTACGCGGATATCAATATGGCGTTCATGGCAAATCCCGTGAGCTTTGCCCATTTACTCTACCGTCGGTACGCCAAGCCTGGATCAACGGCTGGCGAGAAGGACGCGGCGACAACTGGGACGGTATGACTGGCACTGCGGGAATCCACAGACTCAACGAACTTCACGCCGTCGGCTAATCAAGGGCATTTAATTCCGACACCAGCACGAATAAGCAACCACTTAACCACGCACGCCCCATCCGGGCGGCGGGCTTCGGCCCAGGGGCTCCTTCGAGGAGCCCTTTTTATTGCCCGCTATCAGCTTCGTGGCAGTGCCGCGATCGCATCCACCGACTGGCGAATCAATGCCGGGCCCTTGTAGATAAAACCGGAATACAACTGCACCAGGCTCGCCCCAGCGGCGATTTTCTCGGCCGCGTGCTTGCCTTCCGTGATGCCGCCCACCGCAATGATCGGCAAGCGCCCGGCCAGCTCGGCCGCCAGCACCTTGACGATGTGGGTGCTCTGGTCGCGTACCGGCGCACCGGACAGGCCACCCGCCTCGTCACCAAAGGCCAAGCCTTCGACGCCAACGCGGCTCAGGGTGGTGTTGGTGGCAATCACCGCGTCCATTCCGGAGTCCACCAAGGCCTGGGCCACCAGTATGGTCTCTTCGTCGCTCATGTCCGGGGCAATCTTGATCGCCAACGGCACGCGCTTGCCGTGGCGCACCGCCAGGTCTTCCTGGCGCTGGCGCAAGGCTTCGAGCAGTTGCTTGAGGGAGTCGCCAAACTGCAGGCTGCGCAGGCCCGGGGTGTTCGGCGAGCTGACGTTGACGGTGACGTAGCTGGCGTGGGCGTAGACCTTGTCCAGGCAAATCAGGTAGTCATCCACCGCACGCTCCACCGGCGTGTCGAAGTTCTTGCCGATGTTGATCCCCAGGATGCCTGTGTACTTCGCCGCCTGAACCCGCGACAGCAAGTTATCCACGCCCAGGTTGTTGAAGCCCATGCGATTGATGATCGCCTCGGCTTCCGGCAGGCGGAAGATCCGCGGCTTCGGGTTGCCCGGCTGCGGCCGTGGGGTCACGGTGCCGATTTCGACAAAGCCAAAACCCAACTGCGCAAAACCGTCGATGGCCGCGCCGTTCTTGTCCAGGCCGGCAGCCAGGCCAACCGGGTTGGGGAAATCGAGCCCCATCACCGACACCGGCATTTTCGCCGGAGCCTTGCACACCAGACCATTGAGCCCCAGGCGGCCACCGGCACCGATCAAATCCAGGGACAGATCGTGGGAGGTTTCCGGAGAGAGTTTGAACAACAGCTGGCGGGCCAGGGTATACATGGGCGGGATTGACTCGGATGGCGGCGAAAGGTGGCGGCGATTATAGCCGGGGTGAAGGGCTGCATGCGAGGCGTGCTGTCCAATCGTCAGTTGCGGTACGCCATCAGTTCCTCGTAGCGAACCCAGATTTTTTGCGCATAGCGAAGACGCAGGGCCTCGCGCTCAGGCCCAGGGCCACCGCCCACGTTGTAGGAGCCGATCGCCGTCCAGTTGTAGCCGAACTGTTTGACAAAGTCGGCAAGGATCGATGCACCGACTTCCACCGACAGGCAAGGCTCATCCAGCAAGCGTTGTTCGGTAATGCCCAACTTGAGCAGGCGCGGCAGGTGAATGCTGTTGATCTGCATCAGCCCGATATCACGGGTGCCATTGCTGTTGGCGTAATTCATGGCCTCGGCGCGATAACCCGACTCCACCGCGGCGATGGCTTGCAGCAGCTCCGGTTCGACGTCATAGCGGCTGGCGGCCTCGGCCCAGCAATACGCCCGGGCTTCATTGCTGAAGCCGAGTGCAAGCAGCAGCAATCCCTTGCTCCAGGCGCGTCTCATGCCCGGCTTCGACCGCAGGCAGAACAGACATGGCTCGCAACCGTGACGGCACAGGTCACTCGGTACCCTTTGCCGTATACCGTCTTGATCAGGCCCCTACCGTCCTTCAAGATTTTACGCAGCGAACAGATGCAACGGGTCAGGGACTCTTCGGTGGCCTCGTTATGGGGCCATGCCTGTTCCAGCAAGTGATCCTTGGTCACCAACACACCCGCCGACGCCAGCAGCACGCGCAGCACCTGCCCCTCCTTGGGCGGTAATTGAATATCCGAATCTTCGCCGGTCAGCCTGCCGTCGCCATGCAATGTCCAGCGATCAAAGACCATGGGGGCAGCCAGTACCCCGTTATTCACCACGGCCATTCGTACCTCTGCACCCAACTCACCCTCATTTCCAACACTTGTTATCCCGAAAAATCGCGACTATAAAAAGCTCACCCGCGTTATAGGAGAGGCAAAAGCCCCCATGCACTGTTTTTTCCAGACAGGCTGCGTAGGACTTTTCGGCACCACCCCGCACAGGAACAACGGCGGTTTTATCCCTCGCCCCGGCGGGTAAATGCGCGTTTCACCTGCTCATACTGGGAGGGTGTCAGCGGCGGTGCCTGCCCCGGCTCTGCACGGGTACGCACAGCATCCCCAAGCGCCGCCGCCTGAATGACAAACAGCCGGACACTGTTGGCCATAGGCCCGTAATAGCGTCCGGACAAAGCGGGCCCGGCATCACGCTGAAAATCCCCCACCAGCAGCCTTCTGCCCGGCGCTACACGCACCACGCTGCTGATTCCCACGCGCTCCACCGCCGCCGAGCGCTTGTCGCGACTGCCAGCCTTGCCCCGCTGACGGCCATCCTCAATGGTGAGCAGCATCTCGATTTCACCCGCCTCGGCGAAGCGCGGCAAAACACTGACCTGCGTGCCGTAGACCACCGGTTGCCACTCGTCACTGTCCTCACCCGGCCGGGGCAGATAGAACGTCTGGTTATCGTTGAACACCGCCGGCACATTCTCCTGGGTAAGAATCACCGGCAACGCCGTGACCTTCGCTCGCCGACGCGGCTCCAGTGCCATGATCCGCTTCATGAAAGCGTCGTCCTCGACGGGCGCCATGACCCGGGTTGCGGAAGGCTCGCCGGGGCCCTCATGCATGGCCGCGCCCAGCTTCTTGAGCTCATCGCGGTCCACATCCACCAGCCACAAAGAAACCTCCACTGCACGCTTCGGCACATCCAGTTCCGCCACCAGGCTTTCGATAAAGCTCACCTGCTCAGGTTTGCCCTTGATCAACAGGCTGTTGGTGTCCGGGTAGGCCAGCACCGAAATATCGGTGTCGCCCAGTAATCCGGACTGCCCCCGGGAGGCACTCTCCTGCTCGACGGCCAGCAGTTTTTCGATCACGGATGCCATGCCTGGCACCGTGATGGTTCTGTCGTCCATCTCGTACTCGCGGTCTGCAACGTGGGTGTTGAGTATCTGCACCACCCCGATCCGCTGCGGCCCCATGCGCAGTTCCGCACGCTGGCGGTCCATTAGTTGCGCCAGGCGCAACACATGGTCGACATAGTTCGGCGGCCCGGACACATAGAACATCCGCGCCCCACTCGCCCGCAGCGGATAACGCGCCTCGTCGAGCCCCGAACGGCGCATGAACCCGCGCAGGATATCGACCGAAATGTGCCGCAAGGTCACCACCGAGCTTTTCGCCTCGTCGGCGTCATAGAGGTAAAGCACCAGGCCGTCGCTGTGCCAGATCAAGCCGTGCTGCCGGGCGACCGACTCCAGCAGCGGTTGGGGCGAGTCGAAATCGAACGCCCCGCTGATGCGCTTGCGCGCCGCCGCCTGACTGACAACGATCGGCTGCCCCAGCGGCAACGACAATGCGGTAAAAAACGTGTGCAGACTTTCATCACGAGCTTGGTACGACTCCCCGAAAGCGCAGGGGCTGCCCAACAGCACCAGGCCGAAAAGCAGCGTCGAAAAACGGGAAAGGTTGATGAACATGCCTGCAAGGCCCGGGCTGAAAGAGCGGCCATACTGCGAGGCAGGCCAGTTTCAATCCTGATGGAAAGCTGACGCCCCGCCCATCCTGTGCGCTTCGTGGCATGTGCCTTGCTTTGCCTTGTCTATCGCAGCCCGCGCCAACGGCGGAACGGGCTCAAGGACACAGACGTCGTTACCCCGGACCCTCACTGTGAGTGGCCCGACGGAACGGCGTTTTTTTATGAAAGGTACCTATTGATGAGTGATCCCCTGGCTTGGGTCAACGGCAGCGATGCCCCGGAAAAGAGCAGCCTCAACCTGGGCTTCATGGCCCTGAGCGATTGCGCCTCGGTGGTGGTCGCCGCCACCCAGGGCTTCGCGCAGCCCTATGGCCTGACGTTGAATCTCAAGCGTCAGTCGTCATGGGCCAGCCTGCGCGACAACCTGGTCAGCGGTGAACTGGACGCCGCCCACAGCCTGTACGGCCTGATCTACGCGGTGCACCTGGGCATCGGCGGCGTGGCGCCCACCGACATGGCCGTGCTGATGGGCCTGAACCAGAATGGCCAGAGCATCAACCTGTCCCGTGGCCTGCAACAGTTGGGGGTGATCAGTCCTGAGGCGCTGGATCGTCGCGTGCACCAAAGCCGAACAAAACTCACCTTCGCCCAGACCTTTCCCACAGGCACTCACGCCATGTGGTTGTATTACTGGCTGGCGAGCCAAGGCATTCATCCACTGCAGGACGTGGACAGTGTGGTGGTGCCTCCGCCACAAATGGTTGCGCACCTGCAAGCCGGGCGTATCGATGGGTTCTGCGTTGGCGAGCCCTGGTGCGCGAGTGCGGTAAAGCAAAATCAAGGCTTCACCCTGGCGACAACCCAGGCGATCTGGCCAGACCATCCGGAGAAGGTCCTCGGTTGCACCCAGGCGTTTGTCGAGCAATACCCTAATACCGCCCGGGTGCTGGTGATGGCCATTCTGCAAGCCAGCCGATTTATCGAAGAGAGCGTTGAAAACCGCCGCTCCACCGCGCAACTGCTGAGCGCCCCGCAATACCTCGACGCGCCGCTGGACTGCATCGAACCGCGGCTGCTGGGCAACTACGACGACGGCCTCGGCAACCACTGGCAGGATCCCCACGCGCTGCGCTTTTATGGCCACGGCGAGGTCAACCTGCCCTACCTGTCTGATGGCATGTGGTTCATGACCCAGTTCCGCCGCTGGGGATTGCTGCGGGAAGACCCGGACTACCTAGGTACTGCACGCCGCGTACAGCAACTGGATATCTATCGCCAGGCGGCCAGCGCCGTGGGGGTGCCTGCCGGTGGCGAGGCCATGCGCAGCAGCCAGTTGATCGACGGCAAGGTCTGGGACGGTTCGGACCCCGCCGGGTATGCCCGCAGCTTTCGCCTGCACGCCATGGCAGACGTTTCCAGTCGCCAGGCCTTGCGCTGACAGGAGGATCTTATGTTGCGAATCCTGTTGATCAACGACACGCCGCGCAAGGTTGGGCGGCTCAAGGCCGCGTTGACCGAGGCCGGGTTTGAAGTCATTGATGAGTCTGGGATGACGATTGACCTGCCGGCGCGCGTTGAAGCGGTGCGTCCGGATGTGATTTTGATCGATACCGAGTCACCGGGGCGGGATGTGATGGAGCAGGTGGTGCTGGTCAGCCGGGACCAGCCGCGGCCGATTGTGATGTTTACCGATGAGCATGATCCGGGGGTGATGCGTCAGGCGATCAAGTCCGGGGTCAGTGCCTATATCGTCGAAGGGATTCAGGCGCAGCGGCTGCAGCCGATTCTGGACGTGGCGATGGCCCGGTTCGAGAGTGACCAAGCGCTGCGCGCACAGTTGCAGGCGCGGGATCAGCAGTTGGCGGAGCGTAAGCGGATTGAGACGGCCAAGGGACTGTTGATGAAAATGAAGGGGTGTAACGAGGAAGAGGCCTACACGCTGATGCGGCGTCAGGCGATGAGTCGGCAGCAGAAGCTGATTCAGGTGGCGGAGCAGATTATTGCGATGAGTGAGTTGTTGGGGTGAGGGGTGGGTCGGGGTGTATATCCGTTATTTAGGTAACGGCCGCTTATGGTTCCGCTCTTACAGCGGCTCACTTTTGAAGAGCGCAAAAGTAAGCAAAACGCTCTTGCCCCACCACTCGGCACCTCGCTTAGGCTCGGTGTGCCCTCACTCCGGCTTTGGACCGTGGGCCGCCGCGATGGGCCATCCTTGGCCCAGCGCGGCTAACCCGGCGTCCTGCCGGGTTACCCACGCTCCAAAGCCTGCGTTCGGCCAGCGTGGTTTAACGGGGCGCCTAAGATCAAGATCAAAAGCAAGAGCACAGCGGCCTCCCGGCCGGCTTGAGTGTTTAGAAGCAAAATCAAAAGCTAAAGCGGGCACGGTCAAATGTGGGAGCTGGCTTGCCTGCGATAGCATCAACTGGGTGTACCTGATGCACCGAGTTGTCTGCATCGCAGGCAAGCCAGCTCCCACAGAAAAGCAGCTCTGTTTTCGCTCTGGATCTTGCCTCTGCTTTTAACACTCAAGCCGGCCGGTAGGCCGCTGTGCTCTGGCTTTTGATCTTGATCTGCGGGCCCCGTTAACCACGATGGCCGGAGTGCGGGCATGCCGAGCCTAGGCGAGGCACCGAGTGGTGGGGCAAAGCGTTTTTTGGTTACTTTTTTAGGCGTTTGTAAAAAAGTGACCCGCTGTAAGAGCGGAACCCTAAGCCGCCGTTACCGCAGCAACGGATATGTACACCCCACCCCAGCCCACCCCCATCACCGCTCCACGGGCACCGAAAGCCCCGAACCCCCAAGCGCATGACTACGCGCATCAAAAAAC